>SKRI01000040.1 GCA_007118565.1 Gemmatimonadota bacterium
TCCGGCGGACATCGCGCGGCGGTATGCGGCGGGAGGTGCGGCCGCCCTCTCCGTGCTCACCGACCGCGAGTACTTCGATGGCGACATCGCCTTTCTCGCCAGCGCCCGGGATGCCGCGGAGCTTCCCGTGCTCCGCAAGGACTTCGTCATCTCCCCCCTGCAGGTCGTGGAGGCCCGCGCCCACGGGGCGGACGCGATCCTCCTCATCGCGCGGATCGTGGGTGACGGAGATCTGCGGGAGCTGGCGGACCTCGCCCGCTCCTTCGGGATGGACGTCCTGGTCGAGGTGCACGACGAGGCCGAGCTCGAGCGTGCCCTCTCGGCGGGCGCCACCCTGGTGGGGGTGAACAATCGCGACCTCTCCCGCTTCGTCACCGACCTCGCGGTCACCGAGCGGCTCGCCCCCGGGATGCCTGCCGGGGTGACCCTCGTCGCGGAGAGCGGGATCCGCGCCCCCGGGGACGTGATCCGCCTGGGAGCGGTTGGCGTGGACGCGGTCCTCGTTGGCGAGTCGCTGATGCGGCAGGCGGATCCGGGTGCGGCGGCCCATGCCCTCTGCGGGCACCCGAAGGCGGAGCGGACCGGATGACGGACGCCAAGATCTGCGGCCTGACATTGCCGGAGGATGCCCGCCTCGCCGCGGAGGAGGGGGCCCGCTACCTTGGAGTCATCCTGGTGCCGGGGAGCCCGCGCTCCCTCACGCCGGAGCGCGCGGCGGCCGTCCTCGACGGCATGGCGCCCGTCCGCGTGGGCGTGTTCGTGGACGCGGAGCCGGAAGCGATCCGGTCCGCGGTGCGGACGGTGGCGCTCGGCGTTGTCCAGCTCCACGGGGATGAGAAGCCCGAGGCAGCGAAGGCGCTACGGGATGAGCTCGGCATTCAGGTCTGGAAGGCGATCCGCGTGCGCACCTCCGCCGACGTCCTGGAGGCGGTCGAGCGTTACGCCGGCGCAGTGGACGGCCTCCTGCTGGACGGGTGGAGCGCCGCTGCGCGGGGCGGCACCGGCACCACCTTCCCCTGGAAGGAGGTGGCCGGCGTGCGGGATCGCATCCCGGACGAGCTGACGCTCGTTGTGGCGGGCGGGCTCCGCCCGGAGAGGGTGTCGCGCGCCGTCGGCCTGCTGCGGCCGCAGGTCGTCGATGTCAGCTCCGGGGTCGAGGCCGCTCCGGGTAGAAAGGACCCCGACCTCGTCCGACGCTTTGTCGCGGCCGCACGATCGATTCGTTGAACACTTCCGCTCCGATGCCGACCATCAAAGATCCAGAGGCGCTCTCCGGCCGGTTCGGCCCGTACGGGGGGCGATACGTGCCCGAGACGCTCGTCCATGCACTCGACGAGCTCGAGGCCGGCTTCCGCGAGGTCGTCGCCGATCCCGCATTCCACGAGGAGCTGGACGGACTGGCGCGCGACTACGTGGGACGCCCGAGCCCGTTGTACGCCGCGCGGCGGCTGGGCGAGGCCGCCGGGGGCGCGGAGGTCTACCTCAAGCGGGAGGACCTCAACCACACCGGTGCGCACAAGATCAACAACACCCTCGGACAGATCCTCCTGGCCCGGCGTATGGGGAAGGAGCGCATCATCGCCGAGACGGGCGCAGGCCAGCACGGGGTGGCGACCGCCACGGTGTGCGCCCTCTTCGGACTGGGGTGCGTGGTGTACATGGGAGAGGAGGACATGCGCCGGCAGGCGCTCAACGTCTACCGGATGCGCCTCCTCGGCGCCGAGGTCCGCGGCGTCTCCAGCGGGACGCGGACCCTGAAGGATGCTACCAACGAGGCGATCCGCGACTGGGTCACGAACGTGGCCGACACCCATTACATCATCGGCTCGGTGGTGGGGCCCGCGCCCTACCCCGAGATGGTGCGCGACTTCCAGGCGGTGATCGGCCGCGAGGCGAGGGAGCAGATCCTCGCGCGGTGCGGGCGCCTTCCGGCGGCGGTGGTGGCGTGCGTGGGCGGCGGCTCCAACGCCATGGGGATCTTCCACGCCTTCCGGGACGATGAGGAGACCGCCCTGGTGGGCGTCGAGGCGGCGGGTGAGGGGGTCGATTCCGGACGCCACTCCGCCACCCTCTCCGCGGGCGGTCGGGGCGTCCTGCACGGCTCCATGTCCTACCTCCTGCAGGACGATCACGGTCAGGTGGCCGGGGCGCACTCGGTATCCGCGGGTCTCGACTACCCGGGGGTCGGTCCGGAGCACGCCCATCTCAAGGACAGCGGGCGCGCGCTCTACGCTACGGCGGACGACCGGGAGGCGCTCGACGCCTTCGCCGCGCTCTCCCGGCTGGAGGGGATCATCCCGGCGCTCGAGTCCGCGCATGCGGTGGCCTGGACTCTCCGCGAAGGTGCGGAGTGGGCGGGAAGGGGACCGATCGTGATCTGTCTCAGCGGACGCGGCGACAAGGACGTGGCCGAGGTGGCGGAGCTGACCGGCGACCTGCGGAACGGGGAGCCCTCCCGATGAGTGCCTCGCCGAGCACCGCGAAGCGGGCTTCCTCCCTCGAGTCGCTCTTCACCAAGCTCAGGGAAGCGGACCGGGCGGCCTTCATCCCCTTCGTGACCGCCGGCCGTCCGACCCCGGCGGAGACCGGCGAGGTGCTCGACATGCTCGCTGAAACCGGCGCCGACCTGATCGAGCTCGGCGTGCCGTTCAGCGATCCGCTGGCGGACGGGCCGACCATCCAGGCAGCCTCCTTCCGCGCCATCCGCGACGGAATCGGGCTCCCGGAGACACTCCGGATCCTCGAGGCGTTCCGCGCCCGGCACCCCACCCCCGTCGTCCTCTTCTCCTATCTGAACCCCGTGCTCCGCTACGGGGTGGAGCCCTTCCTCCGTGACGCGGCCGAGGCCGGCGCGGGAGGCGTCCTCCTCACCGACCTTCCCACAGGGGCGGACCCCGAGCTCGAGTCGGCGTTCGCCTCCTCCCCGCTCGACCTCATCCGGCTGGTGGCGCCGACCACGCCGCCGGAGCGGGTGCGGGAGATCGCCTCGTCGGCCCGCGGCTTCCTCTATTACGTGTCGCGGACAGGGGTCACGGGGGAGCAGGCGGCGCTCGCCGAAGGGCTCGAGCGGGAGGTTGCGGCGATCCGCGCGGAGACTACCGTGCCGGTCGCGGTGGGCTTCGGGATCTCGACCGCGGATCAGGCCGGCGTCGTCGGACGCGTCGCCGATGGGGTGGTGGTGGGGAGCGCCATCGTCGACCGGCTGGAGCGCGAGGGGGTGGCGGGCACGGCTGCCTTCGTGGAGGAGCTGGCACGGGCCGTCCACCGTGCCCGGTGAGCAGGGGTCCATCTCCCCTCCCTCTCCTTTCATTCGCCTGTCCGGCACCCCCTTTGACACCATTTTCCGCGCGGGATAGCTTGCAGGATTATCCTCCGGCGGGTTGACCAACCGGGAGCAGAGCATGTCCACAGGGTCGGGAGCGGACCGGCGGGTCACCGTCCGGGAGCTGCGCGCGCGGAAGGACGGCGAGAAGATCGTCGCCCTGACCGCGTACGATTGCCTCCTGGCCCGGTTCGTGGACGAGGGCGGGGTGGATGTGGTCCTGGTCGGTGATTCGCTCGGGAATATCGTCCTCGGCCATCCGGACACCATTCCGGTCACCGTCGACGACATGATCCACCATGCACGGGCGGTGCGCCGCGGGGTGAAGCGGGCGCTGCTGGTCGTGGACATGCCCTTTCTCTCCTACCAGGTGTCGAGCGAGGACGCCCTCCGCAACGCGGGCCGCATCCTCAAGGAGAC
Source organism: Gemmatimonadota bacterium (assembly GCA_007118565.1). Lineage (GTDB taxonomy): Bacteria > Gemmatimonadota > Gemmatimonadetes > Longimicrobiales > Longimicrobiaceae > SKRI01. The sequence goes on from SKRI01000040.1 coordinate 3,743, forward strand.
GGGGGCGGAGGCGGTCAAGCTGGAGGGCGGGAGCCCTCGGATCGCCGAGACGATCCGGCTCCTGGTCGATGCCGGCATCCCGGTCATGGGCCACCTCGGCTTCACTCCCCAGTCGGTGCACGCCACCGGCGGCTACCGGGTCCAGGCGCGGGACGAGGGCGCCCGGGCGGCGCTGGTGGAGGATGCCCGGCGGCTGGAGGAGGCGGGTGCTTTCTCGATCGTGCTGGAGCTCGTTCCCGGACCGGCGGCGGAGGAGGTGACGCGCGCCGTGAGCGTTCCGACCATCGGCATCGGCGCTGGCGCGGCGTGCGACGGCCAGGTGCTGGTCCTGCACGACATGTTGGGGATGAACCGGGACTTCACCCCCCGCTTCCTGCGGCGCTTCGCCGAGGTGGGGGACGCGATCGACGAGGGAGTCCGGGGGTATGTCGAGGCCGTCCGGGCAGGGGAGTACCCGGCGGCAGAGCATACCTTCGAATGAGCGTGGCGACCGGAGGAGCGGTGGAGGTCGTCCGCACGGAGCCGGCGCTCCGGGAGGCCATCGGGCGGGCGCGGAGGGGCGGGAGCCGCATCGCACTCGTGCCCACCATGGGCGCACTCCACGAAGGGCACCTCCGCCTCGTGGACCGTGCGCGGGAGCGGGCGGATTTCGTGGTGGTCTCGATCTTCGTGAACCCGCTCCAGTTCGGGCCGTCCGAGGACCTCGACCGGTATCCGCGTACCCTCGACCGCGATCTGGCGCTCCTCGAGGAGCGGGACGTCCACCTCGTATTCTGTCCGGATGTCGAGGTGATGTACCCACCCGGGGCCGGGGCAGTCGCGGTGGTGCCGGAGCGGGGGGCCGACACCCTGTGCGGCGCCTCGCGGCCGGGTCACTTCCGCGGCGTGCTCACCGTGGTCGCCAAGCTCTTCGGTCTGGTGGCCCCCGACGTCGCCGTCTTCGGCCGCAAGGATTTCCAGCAGGCGGAGCTGATCCGGGCCATGGTGCGCGACCTGAACATGCCGGTCGTCATCGATGTGGCGCCGGTGGTCCGCGACGGGGGCGGCCTGGCGCTAAGCTCGCGAAACCGCTACCTGAGCGCGGGCGAGCGGGAGACCGCGCTCGCCATTCCCCGATCGCTCGAGGCGTGCGCGCGCGCCTTCCTGGCCGGGGAGCGGTCCGTGCCGCGGCTGCGGGACATCGTCCATCGCGGGCTCGAGCGGGCCGGGGTTCGGGTGGAGTACGTGGAGATCGTCGATCCCGGGACGCTCGACGCGGCGGAGGTGGCGCACGTGGGATCCGTCTGTGCCGTGGCGGGCCGGGTCGGCTCGACCCGGCTGATCGACAACGTGGTCCTCGGCGGGATGTTGGACACGGACGGGGGAGATGTGGAACCCGTGGGGTAGTACGGTCCCGTTCTTGATCCCTTCCGGGGATCGGCGGTAGGGATCCCGGCGGGGGCCGGCGATTCGAGGCAATCAGGCGACGATGGGAGCCATGCAGCGCACGATGTGCAAATCGAAGGTCCACCGGGCCACCGTGACCGGGGCGGACCTCAACTACGTCGGGTCGATCACCATCGATCCGGTGCTCATGGACGCGGCCGACCTCCTCGAGTACGAGCAGGTCCACGTGGTCAACGTCACGAACGGGGCGCGCTTCGAGACCTACGTGATCCCCGGCGTGCCGGGCGAGGGCGAGATCTGCGTCAACGGCGCGGCTGCACGGCTCGCGCAGCCCGGGGACAAGGTGATCGTCATCAGCTACGGACAGTACGACGAGGAAGCGCTCGCGGGGTACCGGCCGACATTCGTCTTCGTGGACGAGCAGAACCGCATCGCCCGGGAGCACATTCGCGTCCAGGGATCCTGAGCCGGGAATGAAACGCTGGACCGGAGTCGTCCTGGCGCTCACGCCGCCCGGCCGCGACTCGATGGTCTCGCGGCTCCCCACCTATCTCCATCCCCTCGCGGGTCGTCCGCTCATCTATCATGCCCTCAGGGCGCTGGCCGAGCGCGATCCCGCCCCGCACCGGATCTTCCTGGTGGGAGACTCCGAGCTCCGCACCGACTGGCTGGACGAGTTCCCCTTCGAGGTCGACGTCCTGGACCCGCGCGACCGGACGCTCCTGGAGCATCTCGATGCATCGGCGTCCGCCGAGGAGGAGTATCTGGTGGTCGACGGTGCCGCCCCCATGGTCGCCGACTGTCTCGACGAGATCGCCCGGCCGGATACGGGGCAGCTCTGCGTGACCGGAGGCGGGGAGGTGGTGGCCGCGCGCGTGGACGCGGAGGGGCTCGGCGTGATCCTGGGCGAGGAGGATCATCTCGAGGTCCTCGTCGCCCACGGGAAGGTCCGCGCACGGGATGCCGAGCGCGCCTTCGTGGTCCGGCGGCGGGAGGATCTCGCGCGCGCGACCGCACGCTGCCGCGACCGGATCGTCGAGGCGCTCATGGAGAAAGGCGTGACCTTCATGCTCCCGGAAACGGTGCTCGTTGATCTCGACGTCACCATCGGCGCGGACGCGGTGATCTACCCGCACGTCGTGCTGGAGGGCGATACATCCATCGGTCCGGAAACGGTGATCGGCCCCGGATGCAGGATCGTGAACAGCAGGATCGGGAGCGGGGTCGAGCTCAAGGGGTGGAACTACATCTCCCATACCTCGATCCGGAACCGCGCCATCCTCGAGCCGTACGTCCGACGGGGGTATGACTGAGGGGACGGGGTCCGCCGGCGCCGTGGCCGCGGAGTTCCCCAGCTGGGCGCGCATGACCGCCGCGCGCCGGGAGCACGCCCTTCGGGTGGCCGGGCTGATGGAAGGGTGGGCCAGGGGCCTCGACCTCCCGGCCGACGCGCGCGCGCGGTGGAAGCTGGCCGCGCTCCATCACGACGCCCTCAAGGACGCACCCGCGCGGGAGCTGCGCGAGCTCCTCTCGGGAGACGAGGCCCGTCTCGCCGAGCCGCTCCTGCACGGACCGGCGGCCGCGGCACGGATGGAGGAGGAGGCCATCGGCGACCCCGAGGTGTGCGATGCCGTCCGCTACCACACCGTGGGTCACCCCTCCTTCCGGCTCCTCGGGCAGGCGCTCTATCTGGCGGACTGGCTGGAGCCCGGGCGCGGCTTCGAGGATGATCTACGGCGCCGGCTGCGGAGCCGGCTCCCCGGCGATTGGGACGGGGTCCTGCGGGAGGTGACACGGCGCCGGATCGGCGATCTCCTGGAGAAGACCCTCCCCCTCCGGCCCGAGACCGTCGCCTTCTGGAATGCGCGGGTCGTGGAGGGTCTGTCGTGAGAGCGGGATCCATCGCCCTCGTCCTGGCCCTCCTCCTGGTCGCGGCGCTGGTCGGCTCGCTCGTGCACGGGCTCACCGCATCACCCGATCCCGAGGAGGCGCCGGAGGGCCCGGAGGCGCGGGACGAGGTCAGCGAGCCGATCCGCGTCGAGGTGCTGAACGGCGGCGGCGCGCCCGGGGCCGCCCGCGAGGCGACGCGCGCGCTGCGGAGCCGGGGGTTCGACGTGGTCTTCTTCGGCAACGCCGGGAGCTTCGACCTGGACAGCACGGTCGTGGTGGACCGGGTCGACGACATCGAGCGGGCTCGTCTGGTCGCCGACTCGCTCGGTGTAAGCCGGGTGCGCAGCGAGCCGGATCCGGAGCTGTACCTGGACGTGACGGTGCTGCTGGGGAGGGACTGGGAGGGGAGGGACTGACGCGGCTCGCGGCTCGCGGCGCGCGCTTCATACTCGGAAGACCGAAGTTTTGGCGTGAAGCCCGACGGTTCGCGCATACTCGACGGCGGGCAGTTCGTCAGGTGCGAGCCGCCAGCTGCGAACCGCGAGCCGCGAGCTACACCCCGACCGGTGCGGTGCGACCTTCCACGGCATCGGCGCGGAGCTGTCCGCACGCCGCGGCGATGTCCCGCCCGCGCGGCTCCCGAACCGAGACGTTGATCCCCATCTCCTCCAGCCTCGCGGCAAAGGCACGCAGCCGTGGCGGGCTCGATGAGACCCATTCCCGGCCGGGAATCGGGTTGTAGGGGATGAGGTTCACCAGCGCGTTGAACTCGCCGACCTGGCGGGCCAGCTCCTCGGCGAGCTCGGGATGGTCGTTCACCTGGTCGATCATCACGTACTCGAAGGTGATCCGCTTCCCGCCGGCGCGTTCGAAGGCCCGCAGCGCCTCCATCAGCTCGGGGAGCGGATACTTTCTTTCCACCGGAATGAGCGTCTGCCGCAGCTCGTGGTTGGGGGCGTGCAGGGAGACGGCCAGTCGGTACTGCTCCGGCATCTCCGCCATCTCCAGAATTCCGGGCACGATCCCCACGGTGGAGACGGTGATGCGGCGCGCCCCCACGCCGAAGCCGTGGTTGAGGATGCCGAGGGCGGGGATGACGGCCTTCCGGTTGACCAGCGGCTCCCCCATCCCCATGAAGACGATGTTGGAGATGTCGGGGTATCCTTCGCTGCGCGCCCACGCGCGCGCGCCCCGGTACTGGGCGGTGATCTCCCCGGCAGTGAGCTGCCGCCGGTATCCGGCCCAGCCGGTGGCGCAGAAGGTGCACGCCATGGCGCACCCCGCCTGCGAGGAGATGCAGAGGGTCAGGCGGCGCCCGGCCGGGATGAGGACCGACTCGATCAGCTCGTTGTCGTGGAGGCGCCACAGGTGCTTTGCCGTTCCGTCCCTCGAACGGTCCACCCGCGCAACGGGAAGGGCGGGTGGCACGAAGGCATCCTCCAGCGCCGCGCGCTCGGCGAGCGGGAGGTTGGTCATCTCGCCGAAGCCGGCGGCGTCCCCCTCGTAGAGCCAGCGCACGGCCTGCTCGGTCCGGTAGGACGGCTGATCCCGAGTCGCGAAGTGACGGGCAAGGGTGGCCTCGGCCTCTTCCGGCGGGAGGGAGAGGAGGTCCGTGCGCGTGCGGGCTTCGGGTGCCGTCATCGGGATCGCGGAGGTGGAGGCGGCTTTTCGCGGGTGGTAATGCACTCGGAGCGGCACTTTGTTCCGGGTCCCGCTTCCGCTGCTTGATGCAATGGGTGACCCGGGTTAGCTTTCACCGCTTTCCTGCCCGAGAGGGCAGATACGTTCACCGGTCCAGATGGTCGAGGTGCCTGTGCTCCTTACTGAACTCCTTTCGCCGGATCAGATCAAGATCCCGCTCGTCGGCACCTCCAAGGATGCCGTCCTGGACGAGCTGATCGATGTGGTCGCGAACCGCGGGGAGGTCCAGGACGCCGAAGAGATCCGCCGGGCCGTGCGGGACCGGGAAGAGGTCCTGAGCACCGGGATCGGCAACGGGGTGGCCATTCCACACGGCAAGTCCACGGGTGTGGACCGCCTGATCCTCACCGCGGGGGTCACCGAGCGCCCCATCGACTTCGAAGCGCTCGACGGCCAGCCGGTGAGCCTCTTCTTCCTACTGGTCGGCCCTGACTCGGCCGCCGGGCAGCATGTGAAGGCGCTCAGCCGCATCTCCCGACTCCTCCGCAAAGAATCCTTTCGCTCCCGTCTCTGCTCGGCTGGCTCGGCCGAAGAATTCTACCAGGTACTCGAGGAAGCGGAAGCTTCGTGATCCGCTTCCTCCGCGATTGGGGTCCTGCCCTCCTCTGGGCGGGCCTGATCGTATTCCTGAGCTCCCAGACCACCCTCCCCGTCTCCCTGCACGGAGGTCGTGACAAGCTGGCGCACTTCGGCGCGTACGCCGTCCTCGGATTCCTTCTGGCGCACGGGCAGCACCGGGCCGGAATCGCCCTGCTCTGGGCCATTGCCCTCGGTTGGCTCTTCGGCGCCTTCGACGAGATGTACCAGGGCTTCGTGCCGGGACGGACCCCGGCCTTCGCGGACTGGGTCGCGGATGCGCTGGGCGTGCTGGCCGGCGTGACCAGCTATCACCTCGGGCGCCGGTGGTGGTCCGGACGCCGGACGGAGCGCCGGCGCCGGCCCTTTCATTCCATGGACGAGAACAGCGGCACCGCATGACGGATATCTTCCGCACCTCGATGCGTGACGAGGCCCTCGGCTCCCTCGACCGGGAGCACGTCGATCGCCAGGTCCGGCTGGTCGGGTGGGTACACCGTGCCCGCGACCTCGGATCGCTGGTCTTCTTCGACCTCCGGGACCGCACCGGACGGGTGCAGGTCTCCTTCGACCCGGAGTGGGCGGACGAGGAGACGCTCGCGCGGGCGCGGGCACTGGGCGCCGAGGACGTGGTCCGGGTGGAGGGAACGCTCGCCGCGCGCCCCGCGGACGCGCAGCGCGAGGTCGGCGAGTTCGAGGTCCGCGCCACCCGGCTCGAGGTCGTCTCCGAGTCGGAGCCGCCTCCCATCCCGGTGTACCGGACCCCGGAGGAGGAGGCGCCGGCCGAGGAGCGGCGGCTCCGCTACCGGTACCTCGACCTTCGCCGTCCCGAGATTCAGCAAAACTTCATCCTCCGGCACCGGGTGGGGCAGAGTGTCCGTGCCTTCCTCTCGGAGCGCGGCTTCCTGGAGATCGAGACGCCGCTCCTCACCAAGCGCACCCCCGAGGGCGCGCGGGACTACCTGGTTCCGAGCCGGGTCCATCCGGGGGAGTTCTACGCGCTCCCGCAATCACCCCAGCTCTACAAGCAGCTCCTCATGGTGGCGGGAATGGACCGCTACTTCCAGATTGCACGGTGTCTCCGCGACGAGGATCTTCGCGCGGACCGGCAGCCGGAGTTCACGCAGGTGGATCTGGAGATGTCGTTCGCCGGCACCGAGGACGTGCTGGCGCTCTTCGAGGGCATGGTGGGCCAGGTATGGCGGGAGGTGCTCGACGAGGAGCTCGCCACCCCGTTCCCGCGCATGACGCACGAGGAGGCGCTCCGCCGCTTCGGCACCGACAAGCCGGATCTGCGGATCGACCTCGAGATCGTGGACCTCACCGACCTCCTCCAGGAGGCGGACTTCCGCGTCTTCCAGGGCACGAAGGGCACTACCGACCGGATCCGTGGCATGCGGATCCCGGGCGGAGCGGCGCTCTCCCGCCGGGAAATCGACCAGCTCCAGGAGGTGGCGCGCGAGGGTGGCGCGCTCGGAGTGCTCTGGGTCAAGCGGACGGAGGAGGGCTTCAGCGGACCCTTCTCCCGGGCGCTTACCGAGGGGATGGACGCCCGCTTTCAGGAAGCCAGCGGAATGGAGCCTGGTGACCTGTTCGTGGCGGTCGTTGGCCGCTTCCGAGACGGCCAGGGGGAGGGGCCGGCGCTGGAGCCCGCGCTCGACCTCCTGCGGCGACACCTCGGCCGGGCCGTCCCCGATCTCCACCGCGCGGGGCACGGCTGGCTCTGGGTCACCGACTTCCCGCTCCTGGAGTGGGATCCGGAAGCCGAGCGCTGGCTCGCGTCCCACCATCCCTTCACCATGCCCCACCCCGACGACCGGGAGCTCGTCAGCGCGGCGGCCGCTGGGAACGACGCCGATGTCGGCCGGATCCGATCTCTCGCGTACGACGCGGTGTACAATGGGCATGAGATGGCGAGCGGGTCCGTCCGGATCCACGATTCCGCGCTTCAGGAGGAGGTCTTCCGGGTGCTGGGGATCGGAGAGGAGGAGGCGCGGGAGAAGTTCGGTTTCCTCCTGGAGTCGTTCCGCTACGGGGCGCCTCCGCATGCGGGGATCGCGCTCGGCTTCGACCGCCTGGTGATGCTGATGGCCGGGGCGCCGAGCCTGAGAGACGTCATTGCCTTTCCCAAGACGACGGCGGCGCGCGCGCTCCTGGAGCGTGCGCCCTCCGAGGTGCCGGACGCCGAGCTGGATACCCTCGGACTGGTCCGACGCCGCTCCCGCGGGGACACCGATCCCCCGCGTCACTGACCCGAGACATACATGGCGGAAACCACGATCGAAACGGTACAGCGCCGCATTCCCGCCGAGGGAGCCGACTATCTGCTGATGGCCGGCGTCAACGATGCCAACCTCCAGGAGCTGGCGCGCGTGAGCGGCTGCCGGGTGGTGCTCCGGGACGACGATCTAATCCTCTCGGGTCCCGCGGAGCGGGTCGAGGCGCTCGTGCCGGTGGCCGAGCGCATCGTGGAGCTGGCGCGCATGGGCCGCCCCATCTCGCGGGCGGACATCGAGCGGATGGCGGACGCGGTCCGCTCCGGGTCGGAGATGGCGCCCGGACCGGCGGAGGGTCCGCGCGTCACCGTGCCCGGCTCCTCCCGCACCATCATCCCCAAGACCGCCGGACAGCGCCGCTACATCGAGGCCATCCAGGAGAACGACATCGTCGTGGGAATCGGTCCCGCCGGAACCGGGAAGACCTACCTGGCGGTGGCCATGGCGGTGGACGCCCTCATGAAGAAGAAGGTGCGGCGGATCATCCTGGCCCGTCCCGCGGTGGAGGCGGGGGAAAACCTCGGCTTCCTCCCCGGCGACCTCCAGGAGAAGGTGGACCCCTACCTCCGGCCGCTCTACGATGCGCTGGAGGACATGATGACCGCCGAGCGGATGCGGCGCGCGCTCGAGAGCCGGACCATCGAGATTGCCCCGCTCGCCTACATGCGGGGTCGGACGTTGCAAGATGCCTTCGTCATCCTGGACGAGGCGCAGAACGCCACCTCGGCGCAGATGAAGATGTTCCTGACGCGGCTGGGGCTCAACTCCCGCGCCGTGATCACCGGTGACAAGACCCAGATCGACCTTCCCCGGACCGACTCCTCCGGGCTCCTCGAGGTGGAGCGGATCCTCAAGGGGGTGGAAGGGATCGCCTTCGTCTATCTCGACCCCACCGACGTCATCCGCCACCGCCTGGTGAAGGACATCATCCGGGCGTACGAGGTGGCGGCGGAGGCCGAGGCTGCGGCGGCGGAGAGCGGGGACGGAGCCGGCTGATGAAGCGCCTCCAGGAGTGGGCTGCCCCGCTCCAGGAGCTCGGCCCCTGGCTGAGCGGAGACCCCGGCATGGATCGCCGGCGGGCCGGTGCGCATCATGCCGTTCGGGCCGGACTGCTCGTCGTCCTTGCCCTCGTGACCTACCTCCTCTTCCCGGTCAGCCAACTCTCCGACTTCGCCGGTCTGGAGCGTGGGGTGGTCGCGCCGCAGGACATCATCGCCGAGTTCGACTTCGCCGTCGCGAAGACGGAGGAGGAGCTGGCGCGCGAGCAGGGGGAAGCGGCGGCGGCGGTTCCGCCCATCTTCGACTACGTCCCGACGGCCGAGGACAGCGTCATCGGCGAGGTGCGCGACTTCTTTGCCGGGGTGGACTCGGTGGCGCAGCTCGCCTTCGACGTGGAGGAGCCCGAGCCGGCGCTCCTCCGCGCGTATCTGGAGCGGAATCGGATCAGCCCGCCGCCCGGATCGATGGACCTCCTGGTGGATACCGGGGACCGGGATCGGTTCCGGCGCTCCATCGAGGTCTCCGTCCGCCAGCTCTATCCGCAGGGGGTGGTCGAGACCGGGACGGTGCGCGAGGGGACGGCGCCCATCTACCTGCGGCGCGGGGAGGACGATGCGGAGCTGGTGCAGGCCGGCTCCGTGCTCACGCCGGACCGCTTCTACCAGCTGGCAGGCGAGCGCCTCCCTGACGATTTCGGGCCCGCCGCCGCCGAGCTGCAGAGGCTGGTCCTTTCCCGCTTCTTCCAGCCTAGCCTCGTCCTCAACCAGGCGGAGACGGAGGCGGCCCGGGCGCGGGCACGCGCCACCGTCGACCCAGTCCGTACGACGGTCCTCGAGGGGGAGCGGATCGTGGCCGCCCGCGAGCAGATCGGCGAGCGGGAGGAGGAGCGGCTTCGGGCCTACCAGGCGGCGCTGGACGACCGGGGCATCCGGGTGGAGGGGCAGGGGAACATCCTCCCCTCCATCGGGGGGTTCCTCTTCAACATGCTCGTCATCTCGGTGCTGGGGCTCCTCCTCTGGTTCTTCCGGCGCGAGCTCTACCACGACATGCGCTCGGTCCTCCTGCTGGCCGCGCTCGTGGCGGTCACGGTGGCCATCTCCTCGGTGATCGCCCGCTTCGGGCTGCCGGTGGAGCTGATCCCGGTAACCTTCCCGGTCCTCATCCTGGCGGCGCTCTTCGGCGGCCGCTTCGCCCTGGTGCTGGCGCTCGTCCTGGCGCTCCTGGTCGGCGGGCAGCAGCCCTTCCTGGGGCTCACCGCCTCCTTCACCGCGGCCATGGGCGGCGCGGCGGCCGCCTTCAGCATCCGTGCGGTGGAGCGGCGGTCGAAGATCTGGATCTTCGTGACCATCATCTCCGCCGCCTACGTGATGGCGGCGCTCACCGTGGGGCTGCTCCGCTCACGGGAGATTTCGGAGATCTTCTACTCCATGGGCTTCGGGGTCACGAACGCCATCGTCTCATCGCTCCTGGCCATCGGATTCCTGCCGCTCCTCGAGTCGCTGACCCGGATCACCACCGACCAGACGCTCCTCGAGCTCTCGGACCTCAACCGTCCCCGGCTCAAGCGCCTGTCGCTTGAGGCCACCGGCACCTACGCCCACACCATCAACGTGGCCAACCTGTCCGAGGCCGCGGCGAACGCCATCGGCGCGAACGGGCTTCTGGCGCGGGTCGGCGCCTACTACCACGACATCGGCAAGATGGTGAAGCCGCAGTACTTCGTGGAGAATCAGCCGAAGGGGCGGAATCCGCACGACAAGCTCAAGCCGTCCATGAGCGCGGCCATCATCCGCAGCCATGTGGTGGAGGGGCTGAAGATGGCCGAGGAGGACCGTCTTCCGGAGGTGATCAAGGCCTTCATCGCCGAGCACCACGGGACGCAGCAGATCTCCTTCTTCTACGAGAAGGCGCGAGAGCAGGACTCGAACGAGGAGATCAATCCTTCGGCCTTCTCCTATCCCGGCCCGAAGCCGCAGTCGAAGGAGACGGCCATCGTCATGCTGGCGGACTCGGTGGAGTCGGCGGCCCGCGTCCTACAGGACCCCACCCCGAGCCGGCTGCGGGAGCTGGTGGAGAAGATCGTGGCCGGGAAGATCTCCACCGGCCAGCTCGACCAGTGCCCCCTCACCATGCGGGAGATCGACGTGGCCAAGGACCACCTCTCCAAGGTGCTCAGCGGCATGTACCACCACCGCATCGACTACGGCAGCGCGGGGGTCCAGGTGACTGGGAGCCGGTAGCCGGCGGTGAGCCGACACGACGAGCCCGAGATCGCGGCTTCACTCGAGGCCGACTCTCCCCTCACCGAGGAGGAGGTTGGACGCGTGGTCTCTCGCGTCCTCCGGGCCGAGGAGGTGACGGCCGGCGCCTTCTCCGTGACCCTCCTGGACGACGCCGCCATTACCACCCTCAACCGCGACCACCTCGGCCACGACGGGCCCACGGACGTCATCTCCTTCCCGCTGCACGAGACCGGAGAGGCCCCGGTGGGAGATGTCTACGTCGGCGCGGAGCGCTGCATCGCCCAGGCCGCCGAGGAGGGTGTCGATCCGCGAGAGGAGACGGTGCGCGTCATCGTCCACGGCATCCTGCACACGCTGGGATACGACCACCCCGCAGGCGAGGCCCGCCTCGACTCGGAGATGTGGAAGCGGCAGGAAGCGCTGGTCCGGGATATCCTGGAGTGCGGGCCGTGACCCGCGCTCCGCGCGCCGGCCGACATCTCCCCGGTCCGCCGTCCCGATGCTGACCGAGCTGCGCATCCGCAACCTGGCGGTGATCGACGAGCTGGTCGTCCGGCTCGGCCCGGGGCTCACCGTGCTCACCGGGGAGACCGGGGCGGGGAAGTCGATCATCGTGGGCGCGCTCTCCCTCCTGCTCGGCGAGCGGGCCTCGACCGAGGCGGTGCGCGCAGGAGCGGACCGGGCGAGCGTGGAGGGGATCTTCGACCTATCCGGCCGCGTCGGGCTGCTCGCCGCGCTCGACGAGCGGGGGGTGGAGGTGGAGGACGGCCTCCTCGTCCTCAAGCGCGAGGTGGCGGTCGAGGGACGGAACCGCGCCTGGATCAACGGGGGGCAGGCCACCGCCGGGCTGGTGGGCGAGGTCGGCCGGCTCCTGGTGGACCTCCACGGACAGCACGAGCACCAGACCCTCCTCTCGCGGGGCGAGCAGCGGGAGATCTTGGACGCCTTCGGCGGACACGCGGAGCTGGCCGGGGAGGTTCGCGCCCTCCACGCCGAGCATGCAGCGCTGGCGGAGCGGCGCCGGGAGCTGGACCGCCGCGAGGCAGAGGTGCGGGAGCGCGCCGACCTCCTCCGCTTCCAGTGCGGGGAGATCGAGGAGGCCGCCCCCCGCGCGGACGAGGAGGAGGAGATCGAGGCGGAGGCGCGGCGATTGTCGCACTCCGAGGAGCTGCTCGAGCTCTCGGCGCGGCTCGGACAGGTCCTGGAGGACCCCGAGGGCGAGGGGGTCGCGGTCCGGCTGGGCGCCCTGCGGCGGGACGTGGAGCGGCTGGCCGAGCTCGATCGTGACCAGGCCGAGCTGACCGAGCTCTTCGATACCGCCTACTACGCGCTGGAGGAGCTGGGGAGCCGGCTGGCGAGCTACGGGGAGGGGGTGGAGCACGACCCCGCCCGGCTGGATGCGCTCCGCCGCCGCCAGGACCTGCTCTTCCGCCTCAAGCGCAAGTACGGCCCCACCCTGGAGGAGGTCATCGCCCATGGGGAGCGGACTCGGGCCGAGCTGGACGGCCTCGACCGCTCCGCCTTCGAGCGCGAGGCGCTGGACGCGGAGCTCGCACGCGTGCGCGAGGCGCTCGCCGCGGCGTCCGGAAGGCTCACCGCGGTCCGCAGAGAGGCGGGTGAGGGGCTGGCCGGGGAGGTCGAGGAGATCCTCCCCGACCTGGGAATGCCGGACGGCCGCTTCGAGACCGCGCTCATCCCCCGCGAGGAGACGGGCGCGAGCGGGGCGGAGGAGGTGGAGTTCCGCGTCTCGCTCAACCGCGGCTTCGCCCCCCGCCCCCTGCGCCGGGTGGCATCCGGCGGCGAGCTCTCCCGGGTCATGCTGGCGCTCAAGACCATCCTCGCGCGCCTGGACGCGGTGCCGACGCTGGTCTTCGACGAGGTTGACGCGGGGATCGGGGGAGAGGTGGCGCGCCGCGTCGGCGGCACCATGCGTCGGGTGGCGAGCGAGCACCAGGTCTTCGCCATCTCCCACCTCCCGCAGATCGCCTCCCAGGCGCACGGGCACTGCCGGGTGCGAAAGGCCGAGCGGGACGGGGTGGCCGCCACCGAGATCCGCTGGCTGGAGGGGGAGGAGCGGGTGCGCGAGCTGGCCAGGATGCTGGGGGGAGATGCCGAGCGCGAGGTGTCGCTCGAGCACGCGCGGGAGATGCTGGCGGGGGGGGACTGACGCGGCTGGCGGCTCGCGGCTCGCGCCAAACGCCGACGATGCCGGGGAACGCTCCGCGAGATCCCCGGCATTCGGATCAATACCGGACTGTACGACTCTGTTGAAGCGAGCCGCGAGCAGCGAGCCGCCCTCTTCACCTCCCCCACAGCGGCGCGTGGACCCGCACCCAGACGTCCATTCCCCGGATGTCCCACCCTCCACCGCTCCCCGTCAGCGTCCGCCGCCAGGCGAGCCCCGCGTCGATGGGCCACTGGGCGACCGGGACCCCCGCCTCGGCGGCCCGGAAGGTCACGGCGAGGACGCCGTCGTGGCGCGTCCCCGCGAACGGATCGCGGACCGCACCGCCCCCGCCACGCGAAGTGAGCCGGTACCCGGCCGACAGCCCGATGGCGGGGAGAATCTGGAAGCGGGGGAGGAGGGATAGCTCGAGCAGCGAGCCGGGGCGCCACCCGTCGTCGTCGGAATGCGGGACGAGGCCGAAGCCGTCGGGGGCGCGGTCCTCCTCCCCGAAGATCGTCCAGCGGAGCTCGGAGCCCAGCCGGAGCCGGTGCGGAAGCACCAGGTCGGCCGCCGCCTCGGCGCGGACGCCGCTGCGACCGTCGCGCGGGACGATGTGATGGCCCATCGCCTCGGGTCCCATCCGCCCGGTCGGGAGGATCACCGCCGCGCCCACGGCGGCGCGCCAGGCGAAGCCCTCCGGGGCAATGGCGCCGGGCGCCAGGCTCCCCGGGATCCGGTAGCGGACGAAGACCTCGCCGTCTCCCGGCCCGTACGTTTCCCCGGCCGGCTGCAGCGGGCCGGGGCTCAGACCGTTGCCGGCGAGCACGCTCGCGAGAAGCGCGGCATCCGCCGGCGCTTCCGGGAGCGTCAGCTCCTCCCCGGTGTGGGCGCGCACACGCGCCTGCAACGCCTCCCCGGCCGCCGAGCCGGCCACGGGGAGGAGGGCGGAGCCGGCCAGCCCCTCGTGCGCACCGTCCACCTGGCCGAGGAGCGCTGCATTGCCGGCGGGGTCCGGGTTCTGGCCGACGGTGCCGCCCGCCAGCCGCAGCCCATGCACCACCGTCTCCCGGCGAACGACCGACCCGCGCACCCCCACGGAGAGCCCGGCGGGAAGCCCGAGCTCGAGGGTGACCGGCATCTCCCGCCGGTCCCCGCGCCCTTCCGCGGCCATGGTCCCCAGGCTCAGGTCGGCCAGCAGCTGCGGATCGGCGGGATCTCCCGTTTCCGCCAGGAAGGCGTCCACCCGGTCCCGGAGCGCACCGACGGCCGGGACGAGGTCAGCGGTAAGAGGCGCCTGCCACGGAGCGAAAGGCGACTCTCGCCCCGCCTCGGTGAACCGGCCGACGAGGGAGATGTTCTCTCCCATCACCTGCACCCGCAGGACGCCCGCGGCCGGCACCGTCGCGTCGCGCTCCTGAGCCGCGAGGGCGGGTGCCAGGCAGACGGCAGCCACGAGCACGGCGAGGCGTATGAGCGGGCGAGCGGTCATCGGGTGATGAGCGGGGGGTCAGGGTTGCTCGACGGTAGCCGCGGGGAGGCGAAGTGTCAATCGCGGCTTGACGATGCACGTCCCGCGCGGGTACATTCCACGCCCTTCGAGCCGCGAGTCGGAACGCTGCGCGCGGCACGGGGTGAA
>SKRI01000007.1 GCA_007118565.1 Gemmatimonadota bacterium
CCGCTCCTCCCTTCGCCGCCCGCGCCGCCGGTGTCCGCATTCGCGGCGCCGACGATCTGGCGGCGGGGAGGGCGGTGGCCTCGCAGATCACCAACACGCTCTGGCAGCGCTACTCGGACCGGCAGATCCCCGACGCCGCGCCCGGAGCGGCCGGGCGCCGGCTGGCCGAGCTCGCCGGAGAGGCGGATGTGACGCTCTTCGCCCACTTCGACACCGACCATGCGGGACACCGCCGCGACCTCGCCGCCGCGGTCTCCGTGCTCGAGCGGGTGGATTCCTTCCTCGGCCGTCTCCACGAGGCGCTCCCCGCCGACACCCTGCTCCTGATCACCAGCGACCACGGCAATGTCGAGGACGTCCGGGTGGGCCATACCCGGAATCCGGTGCCGCTCGTGGCCGCAGGGCCGGGAGCGGGGGCACTCGCGGCACGCGTCGGGTCGATCCGGGAGCTGATCCCGGCCCTCTGCGACGCGCTCCACATCTCCCCCAGCCCGACTCCCCAACCGGCATGACGGACCCGAGCTTTCGCGCGGTGCTCTACGACTTCGACGGCACGCTGGCCGACAGCACCGAGCTGATCCTGCGCTGCTACCGCCACACCATGCGGATTCACCTCGGCCACGTCCCGGACGAGGCGGACTGGCTGAGCGGCTTCGGAAAGCCGCTGGAGGGGCAGATCGGACGGTTCGCCCGCACCCCGGAGGAGGCGACGCGGATGCTACGGAGCTACCGCGACTACCAGAATGCTCATCATGACGAGGCCCTCCGGCCCTTCCCGGCCGTTTGCGAGGTCGTGGGCAGGCTGGCGGAGCGGGGAGTCAGGCTGGCGATCGTGACGAGCAAGCACCGCGAGACCGCGCTGCGAGGCCTCCAGTGCTGCGGGCTCTCCGGGCACTTCCCCGTGGTGATCGCGCCGGAGGACGTGGTGCATCCGAAGCCGCATCCGGAGTCCGTCCGGAAGGCACTGGACGCGCTCGGCGTCGCCCCCTCCGAGGCGCTCTTCGTGGGGGATTCGCCCTTCGACGTGCTGGCGGGGAAGGCAGCGGGCGTCTCCACCGCCGCGGCGCTCTGGGGCCCCTTCCCGGAGGAAGCGCTCCGCGCGGCGGGCCCGGACTACCTCCTGGAGACCCAGGCAGCGGTCCTCGCGCTGGTGGGGGGGCAGGCATCGGCTCCCGTCCGCCGGCTCCGTGGCCTGAGGGAAGGGTCCGGAAGTACGACCCGGGTTGGCTCGGAGGGCACGGGGCGATAGGTTGCGCGCCTCCCGGATGAGGTCCCGGCGAGGAGCCTGTCACCCACGCGTCCACGGATTCAGGAGGGAAACAGATGCGAATGCTCGTTCTCGGTGGAGGCCAGCAGGGAAGCGCCTGCGCCTACGACCTGCTGCAGCAGACGGAGCACGAGGTCGTGCTGGCCGACCTCTCGTTCGACAGGCTCCCGGATTTCCTCCGCCCGCACCTCGGCAGGAAGCTCACGACGGAGCAGGTGGACGCCACGAACGAGGCGTCGTTGCGGAAGGTCGTGGAGGGCGCGGACGCGGTGATGAGCGCCCTCCCTTACTATCTCAACCTGGATGCCTCCCGTATCGCGGTTGAGGCGGGTGCTCACTTCTGCGACCTGGGTGGGAATACGGAGATCGTCCAGGATCAGAAGCAGATGGCCGATCGCGCGCGCGCCAAGGGCGTGAGCGTCATCCCCGACTGCGGTCTGGCGCCGGGCATGGTCAACATCCTCGCGGAGATGGGGATCCGTGCCCTCGACAAGCCCCGCGCCGTCCGAATCAAGGTGGGTGGGCTCCCGCAGAACCCCGAGCCTCCCCTCAACTACCAGATCGTCTACAGCCTGGAGGGCGTACTCGACTACTACGACACCCTTTCCTGGATCCTACGCGACGGCCGGCCCCAGCAGGTGGAGGCGATGTCCGAGCGGGAGGAGCTGGAATTTCCGACGGTGGGGCGGCTCGAGGCCTTCCACACGGCGGGCGGCCTTTCCCTCATGGCGCAGCGCTACGAGGGGAAGCTGGAAAGCATGGAGTACAAAACCCTGCGGTACCCGGGCCACGCGGAGCTGATGAACGCCATCAAGCAGCTCGGCCTTTTCGATCTGGAGCCGATCGATGTGAAGGGAATCGAGGTCGTTCCGCGCGACGTCTTCGTGGCCGCGGTGGGGCCGCGCCTCCGGAAGGATCCGGCGGAGAGCCCCGATCTCGTGGCGCTCCGCGTCGAGGTGGAGGGAGAGCGCGACGGCACCCCGCAGACGTTGCGGTGGGACCTGGTGGATCGGTTCGATCCGGAGACGGGGATCACCGCGATGATGCGGTGCACCGGGTACTCGCTCGCCATCACCGGGCTCCTGCAGGCGGAGGGTCGAATCGAGCCGGGCGTCTGGACCCCGGACGAGGCCATGCCGGGTGAGGAGTACGTGAAGGCGCTGCGCAGCCGCGGCGTCGATATCCGGACCGACGACCTCGCCGCGACGGCGGCGGCCTGATCGGCCGGGCCGCGAATGGCGGGAACAAGGCGAAACGAGATCGGGTAGCTTCACCAGAAGCTTGGCCCCCTACGGCAACCCCTGATACACCCCGAGAGCGCCCATGCGATTCTGGAGCCTGATCCCCCTCCTCCTGGTGGTCTCCGCGTGCAGCCGCGGCCCCTTCGCGCCGTCGGACCTCACCATGGAGCAGGTGGGGGGGCAGTACCACATCTGCGCGCTCGAGTTCGTCCCGGACGGAGAGTTCCCGCCGCCTCTCGACATCCGGGCCGCCGAGATCGACCTGGAAGCGGACCAGGCACCACGACTCTTCGTGAGCCGGCAGATGCCGCAGTTCGAGCTGACGTACACGCCGACCGATGATGACCTGCCGCGGCGCCTGGGCAGGGAGTACGAGCTCCGGCGGAGCACCGTCACGCTCAACTTCGAGAGCACGCCACGCGAGCTCGGGCGGCTGCTGCTGCCTGCCTCGCTCGAGCTCGATTTCACCCCGGGAACACGAACGCTGCGGATCTCCGAGGCGCATTCACGGCATTCGGTCAGGCGGTCGGATTATGAGAGGATGTCGGGGGAGAGCCATCCGAATGTGGCCGATCCGATCACCGGACGGCTCTCCGGGACCTTCCAAGTGGGCGGCTGCGACTGAGGATGTGATCGGCGTCGTCTACGGAAGGCGGCGCGCCCCCAGGATCACGATCTCGACCCGCCGGTTCTGCGCCCGTCCTTCGGATGTCTGGTTCGTGTCCAGCGGGAGGTGCTCGCCGTGCCCGAGCGCCTCCATGCGGGCCGGATCGATCCCTTCCTCGACCAGCGCGTCGCGGACCGCGGCCGCGCGGCGCTCCGATAGGCGCTGGTTCAGCGCTTCCGCTCCCATCGAGTCGGTGTGCCCCTCCACGGAGATCGGGTGCTCGTCGAAGAGCCTGACCACAGCGGCGATCCGGCGTAGCTGATCCCGCGCCCGCGGAGAGAGCTCGTGCGCTCCCGTCGCGAAGAGCCCGCTTCCGAGCACGACGGCCAGGCCACGCTCCGACTCCCGGACCTCCACGACATCGTCGATCAGCCGGTTCAGATCGCCGAGGGCGCGGAGCCTCCGTCGCTCGGCTTCGAGCGCGCGCGCCTCCGCCTCCAGCGCCTCCAACCGTGCCGCCTCCCGCTCCTCGCGCGCCAACTCCGCCTCCCGCCGCAGCACCTCGTCCGCGGGGACGATCGGAGGCTCCGCGGGCTCCGGAGCCGGCGCGAAAGGATCCTCGATCACCACGGTGTCCCCCTCCGGCACAGCGGCGATCCTGCCGCGCTCGTACGCCCTCGTCCCCAGCGGAATCAGCCGGATCCCCGCTTCCACGGCCAGGTGCCCCACGCGCGGTGCGAAGACGCGCCGGATCTCCGATGTGATGGAGACGCGGCGGTCCGGATCGAGGGACAACGCGATGCCGGCGCCGACCCCCCCGCCCACGTAGGAGCCACCCAGATGACGTTCCGTCTCCGGGTCGTCGACGTCCGCGCGTACCCGGTGGAAGCTCGCCGTCGCCAGGAAGTAGGGAGCAACGAGGGCGTGACCCAGGGGATCGATCCGCAATCCTCCACGCCACTCGGATGCGGTGAGCGTCCCTGAAACGGGGAAGCCGTCCCGGGCCACCCGATCCACACTGGAGCGGAAGTGATTGAATCCGACCGCCGGCCGCAGGAAAGGGAAGCGAACGTACCCGAGATCCACGTCGAAGCCGCCCCCGAGCCCGATGCCGGCGTCCACCGGGATCGAGGGACCGACCCGCCCTTCTACGCCGCCGAATCCGGGGAAGGTCTGCCCCTCCGCTCCCTGCACGGGACCGGTGCAGAGGCCGAGGGAAATGCCGAGCGTCAGCCCGAGGAGCCTCTGCCGGCTAGAGCTCGACATCGAGCCCCATCAGGATGCGGTGCCGGTCGAACAGCTGCAGCCCCTGGTGCTCGACGAAGAGTCGCAGCCCCTCGATGGTCTGCCCGCCGATCCTTCCGAGCCGGGTGGACGCGCCGTATCCGAGATTGAGCACCCCTCCCCGCGGGCTGTCAGGTCCTCCCCCCAGCATGATCCCGAGCCCCGCGCCGAAGTGCGGCACGACCGGGCTCCGGAGCCGCTCGAGAAAATCCAGCCTGTAGTGGAGGTTGGCGGCGGCGAGGAGAGATGTGTGTCCGTCGCCGAATCCGAAGGCGACCTCCGGGACGAGGTCGAGCATCGGAAGCCACCGGGAGACCGGCCCCTGATTGATCCGACCGCCCACGAAGCTTCCGGCGGGGCTGGCGGCCTCGATGCCGGAATAGAGCCGCGCGTCGCGCAGGAAGCGACGCGCTCTCCGGTCTGCTGCCGGGGTGGCGATATCCGCCGCCCACGCGGGTGGAATCCGCGTCTGGAGCTCGATCGCCATGTCCCGGCGGAGGACTTCCCGCTCCTCGCGCATCCGCCGGGCGATGATCTCCTCGATCTGGAGCGCGAGCCGTCGCTCCAGGAGGTCGAGCCGCTGTTCGGCGAGGGGATCGAGCGGTGCCGGAGCCGGTGCAGCCGGTGCGGGCGCTGCCGGCGGTGCGACGCCGACGCGCTCCATCTCCTCGCGGATCAGCCCCCGGAGCGTGGCGGCCGTGATCGGCTCGTCCGGCGAGGCCCCCGGCGCTGCGGCCTCCTGCTGCGCCGGGCCGTAACGGATCCGTATTTCCCCCTCCAGCGGGATCGGCACCTCGACCATCTGGCCACTGCGGTAGTCACGGACCGGCCGATCGAGAACCCTTCCATCCTCGGCCCGCACCCAGACGGTGTCGGTGCGTGGAGGGTCCACGATCGCCGGACGCGCCGGCTCGACCGCCACCGGCCGGGGCGCGGGGACATCCGCCCGTCCTCCGAACCGGAAGTTCACCCCGGCGCTGTAGAGCCAGTTGTGCACCACGTCCTCCCGGCGCCGGACCTCGTCGCCGAAGGCGTAGTCACGGGCGGAGAGGTGGATTCGCGTCCAGGGCGTGGGGCTGAAACCCACGCCCACTCCGAGGAGGCCCACGTTCCGCGATCCCAGTCCGAGGGGAGTTTCCGCCGGATCGCCGTCCCGGTAGTCGAGGCGTCCCGCTCCGGCGAGGAGATGGGGGGAGATGATGAAGCCGGGAAGGAGGTCGAGCTGGACCTCCCCGCCATACCCCTCTACCGGATCGATCGAATCGAGCTCGGGGCTGACGCCGCGCCAGTAAAATCCGCGCAGGGCCAGGAAGCGACCGGCGCCCACCCCCGCGGAGATCCCGGTGAGGTTCTGGGTTGCGAGGTCCAGATCGGAGTCGTAGTGGAGCTGGCCGGCGAAGGGCTCGAACTGCAGGCTGAG
>SKRI01000064.1 GCA_007118565.1 Gemmatimonadota bacterium
CCCAGCATCACCGCGATGAAGTAGACGTTCCACGGCGTGGTGACGAGCAGCTCCCAGTTTCGCGGCACCCAGGTCACGATGAGGAAGAGGATCACGAATATCCCGAAGATTCCCCCCATCAGCTCCATCACCGCGCCGATGTTCGCGTTGTAGCGCCGGACCACCATCGCGATGCCCACCGGCACGAGGAGGATCGCGAGGGTCACGACGATGTTCTCGATCGGGATCTGGGCGTCGGCTGCGCCGAAGGCCCCACCGTAGAGCCATAGCGCGAATGGCGTCATGAGGAGGGCCCAGAGCGTCGAGTTCGTCGTCATCAGGACGCTCAGCGCCAGATTCCCCTTGGAGAAATAGGTGAAGATGTTGGAGGTCGTTCCGCCTGGAACCGAGCCCATGAGGAGCGCGCCCACCGCGATCCAGGGCGGGAGGCCCAGCGTGATCACCATCAGGAAGGCGATGAAGGGCATGATGCCGAACTGCGTCACCCACCCGATGACGAGGCCGGCCGGCCGCTTGATGGCCGATGCGAAGTCGCGCGGCGTGAGAGATGCCCCCATCCCGAACATGATGATGAAGAGGAGGAGGACGAGCATGATCTGCTCGAAGTCCGTGACCACGCCGACAACCTCGTCTGCGGGATCGGCGACCTGGGCTGCGGCCAGGAGCATCGTCGCGAGCGGGGCGGTCATCGGAGGTCCTCCCGGTGGGCGCCGGTCGATTCCGGCGTGAATCCGAAGGTCTCATCCGGCAGCTCGGCCCGCAGATCCTTGCGCAGGATCTTGCCGATCAGGCTCTTGGGAAGGTCCTCGCGAAATTCGACGCCGCGTGGAACCTTGTAGCCGGCCAGGTGCTCGCGGACGTGGCGGATCACCTCCTCCTCGGTGAGCTCGGGCTCCTTCTTCACCACGTACGCCCGCACCGCCTCCCCCATCTTCTCGTCCGGCACCCCGATCACCGCCGCCTCCTGCACCTGCGGGTGCGCCGCGATCACCTCCTCCACCTCGTTCGGATAGACGTTGAAGCCGCTCACCAGGATCATGTCCTTCTTCCGGTCCACGATGAAGAAGTACCCCTCCTCGTCCATGCGGGCGATGTCCCCGGTGTGCAGCCAGCCGCCGGCGAGCGCCTTCTCCGTGTCCTCCGGCCGGTTCCAGTAGCCGAGCATGACCTGCGGACCCCTGGCCACCACCTCGCCCGGCTCCCCTGGAGGGGCCGGCTTGCCGTCATCGCCGACCAGCCGAAGCTCGGTGGAGGGGACGGGGATGCCGATGCTTCCCTCCTTCGACTGGCCCCCCAGCGGGTTGAAGGTGAGCACGGGCGCCGTCTCGGTCAGGCCGTACCCCTCCACCACCGGGCTCCCGGTGACTTCCTCCCAGCGCCTCGCCACCGAGGCGTGCAGCGACATGCCACCGGCGGCGGACATCCTGAGGTGGCGCGGAGGGTGCTCGATGAACCAGCGCTCGTTGAGCAGCGCATTGAAGAGGGTGTTGACGCCGGAAAGCCAGGTGATCCTGTAGTTCTCGAAGGCCCGCTTCAGGTTGCTGGGCGGCCGGGGGGAGGGGATGAGGATGTTGTGCCCGCCGGCGTTGTAGAACGCCAGCAGGTTCACCGTGAAGGCGAAGATGTGGTAGAGCGGCAGTGCGGTGAGCACCGTCTCCTTGCCGGGACGGATATGCTGCCCCGCCATCTCCAGCATCTGCCGCATGTTGGCGAGCAGGTTCCCATGAGAGAGCATTGCCCCCTTGGAGACACCCGTGGTGCCGCCGGTGTACTGCAGCGCGGCCAGCGTGTCGGGGCCCACGCCCTCGAGATACGATTCAGCCCGCACCCCCTCCTTCAGCCGCCGCTCTCCCGCGTCCAGCGCCTCCCGGAGGTGAGTGTGCTCCACCTGGATCTCGGGCAGCGACCTGTCCCAGTACTTCTGCACGATGCGGACGATGCCGGCGATGATCGTGGGAAAGAACTCCGCGATCTTCACCGTGACCACGTGCTCGATGGACGTCTTGGGCAGCACCTCCGGCAGGCGGTCGGCGAACATGTCGATGATGACCAGAGCCCGCGCCCCCGAGTCGGCGAACTGGTGCCTCATCTCCGACGCGGTATAGAGCGGGTTCGTGTTCACCAGCACGCACCCTGCCTTTAGGACGCCCCACGCGACGACCGGGTAGCTGAGGCAGTTGGGCATCTGCACGGCGACCCGGTCGCCCACGTCCAGCTGCAGCTCCTCGCGCAGGTAGGTGGCGAAGGCATCGGAGAGCCGGTCCACCCGCGCGTAGGTCAGCGAGCCGTTCATGCCGTTCGGCATGCACTGCGTGAAGGCGGTGCCGTCGGCATAACGACTTGCCGAGGCACGCAGCATCTCCGGCATGCTGGCGTGCTTAGGCTCGCCGATCTCGGGACGGGTGCCTTCGGGATAGTGACGGAGCCAGGGGTGCTCGCTCATCGGAGGCGCTCGGGGAACGGGGCGGCGGACAGGAAGATCCGGCAGGATAACGAGCGAACGCACGTCCGACAACGGGACACCCGCAGCAGAACGGCGGCCCCGCATCCGCGAAGCCGCCGCCCTTTCTCCTCGATCACCGGTTCCGCCAGCTCGCCGAGGGCGTGCTACCGGTGATCGTGGTGATTGTCTCCGTGCATTCCCCGCATGTGGTCGATGTGCTGCTGCACCGCCGGATCTCCCCAGGCCTCATCGTACTCGGGGACCGCGCGGATGCGGCGCTGCACCTCGGGATCGTCGAGCAGCTGGACGACGAGGGACATGGCGCGGTGCATCCCCGGATCATCCCGCATCTCCCCCATCCGGTGCTGGGCGTGCTCTCCGCGCTCGTGGGCCGCGTGCTCGCCGTGCATCTCCCGCATGTGGTCGATGTGTCGCTGCACCGCGGGGTCCTCCCACGCCTCGTGATACTCCGGCACGGCACGGATGCGATGCTGTACCTCCGAGTCGTCCAGGAGCTGAACGACGAGCGACATGGCCCGGTGCATCCCGGGGTCGTCCCGCATGCCCTCCATCATCTGCGGCTGCGGCTCACCGGGAGCCTCCGCGGGGGCAGGCGCAGCCGCAGGAGCGCAGGCTGCGATGAACAGGACCGGTAACACCGCCGTCAGGATTCGCTGTGATTGTCGCATACCGCCTCCAGAATGTGAGATAGAATTGAGCCTTGAGACCGCTTACGATCTCGCGCGCGGAGTCTCAACGGGTAACTCGGAGCGGCGGAACCGGGCGGTCCACCAGCCGTCCTCCACCGACTCAAGCTCCAGATGCAAATCGCTCTCCCGTCCCACCGCGATTACCTGACTCCTTTCACCCCTGAAGATTCCCGAGGCGATCAGCCATTTGCCGGGGGAGATTGCCCGCGAGAGCCCCGGAACGAGCGGAAGGAGGATCGAGCTCTGCAGATTGGCCACGATCCCGTCGAACAAGCCCTCCCTGTCGAGCGTCCCGGGCCTGACCTCCGCCTCGCGGAGCTCCACCCGGTCCCCCACCCCGTTCTCCTCCACATTCAGCCGCGCCGCGGCGCAGGCATGGGGATCCATCTCGAGCGCCAGGACCCGGCTGGCGCCCAGCAGGGCCGCGGTGATCGCCAGGATGCCCGAGCCGGCTCCCACATCGGCGATGCGATCTCCCGGCAAGATGGTCTCCTCGAGGAGGCGCAGGCAGCCGCGGGTGGAGCCGTGCTCGGCCGTTCCGAAGCCGACCCCCGGCACCAGCGAGATCAAAACATCTCCCTCATCCGAAGGAGGCTCGCTCCCCTTCCCGGCGACCACGATGCGGCGGCCCACCCGGCGCGACTCCAGCGTCCGACCCCACTCCGCAGCCCATGCCGCGGGGGATTGCCACCGGTACGAGATCCGGGGATCCCGGAGGGAGGTGCTGGCCCGGATCACCGCCTCCGTTTCGCGTAGGAGGGAGTCGAGATCGCGGGGCGGTGGGAGAATCGCCTCGTAGCGCGAGCCCTCCCGCTCGACGGCCCGTGCCCCCACCCGGCGCATCGCCTCCACCAGGAGGATCTCCTCCCCGGGAGGGGGCGCTTGCAAGGAAAGGAGCAGCCAGGTGGGCGGTGTGGCAGGCGGGTCGTCGCTCATGGGCGGCGCATCAGGGCTCCGGGATCGAGGGGGAGGATGCTACGTACGACAATAACTTAGCGGGAGACGCTCAACCCGTGCGGGCAGTCGTTGTCCCCTGGCCGTGAGCGGCCACCGAAGGATAACTCCTGCGGTCCGGAGAAAGAATGTGCTAACGTAGGCTACGGGAGGCCGGCAGCTGCGCACCCCTCCAACTTCCCCGCACGCGGAAGCGGTCATCCTCCGACAGGCGCTGCCGGCATTCTCCCCACGGCCGTCCCACCCCGGGTGGCCGATCTTTGGACCTTCTCCGCACGCGAATTCCACCGGAACGGTTTCATGACGGCATCGATCGCACACCCGATGATCATCCAGGGCGGCATGGGGGTCGGAGTCTCCAGCTGGCGGCTTGCACGGGCCGTGGCGCGCCGGGGGCAGCTCGGCGTGGTCTCCGGCTCGGTGCTCGACACCCTCTTCGTGCGTCGCTTACAGGACGGGGATGCGGGCGGGCACCTGCGCCGGGCGCTCGCGCAGCTGCCGATCACCGGTGCGGCGGAGGAGATCCTGGAGCGCTACTTCCTCGACGGCGGCCGCGACGAGGGCGCCTCCTACCGAGCCGTTCCCATGTACCGTCAGGTGGTCGGTCGGGCACGGGAGCAGCTCACCGTGGCGGCCAACTTCTGCGAGGTCTGGCTGGCAAAGGAGGGGCACGAGGGAAAGGTGGGGATCAACCTCCTCACCAAGGTCCAGCTCCCGAACCTCGCCTCCCTCTACGGGGCGATGCTCGCCTCGGTCGACTACGTGCTGATGGGCGCGGGGATCCCACGAGAGATCCCGGCCGTCCTCGACCGGTTCGCGCGGCACGAGCCCGCCTCGATCCGCTTCGAGGTGGAGGGGATGCCGCGGGGGGAGGAGCCCCTCCTCACCTTCGAGCCGAGCCGCCACGTCGACCCTGATGCTCCGCCGCTCACGCGGCCCCGCTTCCTCCCCATCATCGCCTCTAACAGCCTGGCCACCATGATGGCCAAAAAGTCCGCGGGTCGGATCGACGGCTTCGTGGTGGAGGGTCCGACCGCGGGCGGGCACAACGCTCCGCCGCGCGGGAAGACGGTGCTCGACGAGGACGGGGAGCCGGTGTATGGGGAGAAGGACGCGGTCGATCTCGACCGGATCCGCGAGCTCGGCCTCCCCTTCTGGCTGGCCGGGGGGACCGGGGCTCCGGAGCAGCTCCGGCGCGCCCTGGACGCTGGCGCGGCCGGCGTGCAGGTCGGGACGCTCTTCGCCTACTGCGACGAGTCCGGCATCGAACGGAGGCACAAGCACGCCGTCCTCTCCCGCTCACGCGCCGAGCCGCTGGAGGTGACCACCGATCTCAGGGCTTCTCCCACGGGGTTCCCCTTCAAGATCGTCAAGCTCGACGGGAGCCTTTCGAGCGAGGAGGTCTACCAGGCACGCGAGCGGGAGTGTGATCTCGGTTATCTTCGGACCGCCTACCGCCGTCCGGACGGGCGCATCGACTACCGCTGTCCCGCCGAGCCGGTGGAGACCTACGTCAAGAAGGGGGGGAAGGCCGAGGACACCGTTGGTCGCAAATGTCTCTGCAACGCGCTCCTCGCCGACGTGGGCCATCCGCAGGAGCGCAGCGACGGCTACGTCGAGAAGCCCCTCCTGACGAGCGGTGACGATCTCAGGCAGATCGATCGCTTCGCGGCCGGCCGCACCAGCTACACCGCCGGGGACGTGCTCGATCACCTGCTCGGAGAAGCCGTGCCGGCGTGAGGTCGGGAGGGGCGGTCCGCACCTACCTGGCGTACGCGGCCGGGCACCTGACCCTCACCCTGCTGAGCGGGGTCTGGCTGCGCGCCTCCTTCCTTCGGCCCGAGGTGCTGGGAGGGCTGCACTTCGGCGATGTGCTGCACGCGCACTCCCACGTCGCCTTCTTCGGCTGGACCACGCCGGCCATCTTCGCGCTGATCGCGGCCTGCCTCCCCGCGGCCACCCGGCGGGACCCGTGGCTCGGCGCACACGCCCACCTGGTTGGTGTCGGCTCGGGCGCGGCCTTCGTGGGGTTCATGCTGAGCGGGTACGCGCCGCACACCATCGCCCTCTCCACCGTCCATGTGGTGCTCTGGGTCACCTTCGCCCTTGCGGCCTGGGCCGGCCTCGGCGGAGCCGGGGTCGTCCCGCGCACCTTCTACCGGGCCGCTCTCGCCTTCCTGGTGGTGGCGGGGGCCGGAGCGATTTTGCCGGGGGTCGTGCTGGCGACGGGGATCACCGATCCGTGGATCAATCAGATCACCCTGCAGGCGTTCCTCACGCCATTCATCTCCGGGTGGCTACTGCTCGGGGTGATGGGGGGCGCCTACGCCGTGATGAGCGGCGGGAGATATGCCCGGCCGGTGCTCCTCCTCACCGTGATCGGGTCGCTCCCCTCGGCCTTCCTGCACACCAGCGCGGCGCCCCCGTGGGAGGCGCTTCTCTGGGCGGGACGCGGGGGGACGGTGATGCTTGGTGTTGCCGCGCTCCTCCTCGGCGCCGACCTCCTGCGCGTGACGCGGCGCTTCTCCCTCCTCCGGCTGGCCGGGGTCGCCGCGCTGACAAAGGGCGTGGCGGACCTCACCGTGGCGCTCGGCCTGGCTACGGCGCTCCTCGACGTCCGCAACCTCTCGATCGCCTATCTCCACCTCGTCCTCCTCGCAGTGGTGACGCCGCTCCTCCTCTTGCATGCCCTCCGGGTCGTGCCGACGGGGGGACGGGTGGTTGCCTTCTCCGGGGGTGTGGGGGTGATGCTCGGTGCGCTCCTGCTGCTCGGGTGGCCGGGGGGCGCGAACATGTTGACGGGGCTCGGCCTCCCGCCGACCAGCCTCCTCTGGCTCGCGCTCGCGGGCGCGGCGGTCGCCGCCGTGGCCGCCATCACCCTCCTCCCCACCGGGCGGCTATTCCCGGATGAAGGCACCGGCACGCATCCGGAGCCGGCAGCGCCCCACCGGGCAGCCGGGTCGCGGGTCCGCATCCACGCCGGCATCACCGGACGAGCTGGGGACGTGCATTCCGGGGCCCCGGATGAGGGGAAGGCCGGGACGGTGAGGGGGAGATGACCCGACCATCATCCACCTCGCGGACGGGCCGGGCGGCCCCCTCCGACTGGCGGCTCCGGCTCCCCGAGCGCCGGCGGCGCCACCTCGCGATCTGGTTCCTGAGCGGCGCGGCCCTGACTCTCGTCATCCTGATCATCGGGGGGATCACGCGGCTCACGCAGTCGGGGCTCTCCATCGTGGACTGGGCCCCGATCATGGGCGCCATTCCCCCGCTCAGTGCGGCAGATTGGCAGGAGGCCTTCGACGCCTACCGCCAGTCTCCCGAGTATCTCGAGCTTCGGCGGGGGATGACGATGGAGGAGTTCCGCTTCATCTTCTTCTGGGAGTACCTCCACCGGATGGCGGCCCGGCTGATCGGGCTGGTCTTCCTCGTCCCCTTCCTCGTCTTCTGGGTGCGCGGATACCTCTCCCGACCGCTGATGAGGCGGGCGCTCCTCCTCTTCGCCCTCGGGGCGATGCAGGGGGTGATGGGATGGCTCATGGTGAGGAGCGGGCTGGTGGACGTCCCCCGGGTGAGCCACTACCGGCTGGCGGCCCACCTCGGGCTGGCCTTCCTGATCTTCGGCGCCTGCCTCTGGTTCGCGCTGGACCTGCGGCCCCGGCCGGTCGGGGACACGAGCCGCCGTTCGAGCGGGGGAATCCGCACCGGCCTGTACGTCGTCGGCGGCCTCCTCGCCGTTCAGGTCTTCTGGGGGGCGCTGGTCGCCGGCCTGAAGGCGGGCCTCTACTTCAACACCTTCCCGCTCATGGGAGGGAGATTGATCCCGCCGAACGCCTTCGGGCTCGAGCCGCTCCTGATCAACTTCCTCGACAACCCCTTCACCGTGCAGTGGATGCATCGCGTGCTGGGGACGGTGCTCGGGGTCGGCACGCTCGCCCTCTTCCTCATGGTACGGAAGGTCGAGGACGATCCTCCCTCCCGGCGACTCAACCTGACCTTCTCCCTGCTGATCCTCTTTCAGTACCTGCTCGGGGTGCTGACGCTCCTCTTCCTCGTGCCGATCACCCTCGGTGTGGCGCATCAGGCCCTCGCGCTGGTGATCTTCGGGGTCTGGGTCGCCTGGGTGCACCGCCTCCACTGGCTGGAATCGGCCGGACCAGGGGTGACGCGGGCTGCCCCGCTCCGCACGGGCGGCCCGCACTGAGCGACCGGATCCCAAACGGCCGGTATCGCGGCGCGGCTCCGGCAGCGCTATCCTTCACCCGTGATTCCGCTTGGACATACTCCGCAGGACATACACGATGACCCCCGTTCGACCGATGATCTTCCTTCCTTTCCTCCTGGCGCTCTCTATCCTTCTCCCCGCCCCGGCCCTGGCCGAGACGGGGGTGGCACCGGACGATCCGCACGAGGCCCTCTCCCGGCAGGTCGATGCCCTCTTCCAGCGGTGGCACCGCCCCGACTCTCCCGGCGCGGCCGTGCTGGTGATGCGGGGCGGCGAGGTGGTTCACGCGAAAGGGTACGGCATGGCCAGCCTGGAGCACGGCGTGCCGATCCGACCCGGCACGGTCTTCGACATTGCCTCCATCTCCAAGCAGTTCGCGGGCATGGCCATCGCCATGCTGGTGGAGGAGGGCGTGCTCTCCCTGGACGACGATGTGCGCGAATACATCCCGGAGCTGCCCGACTTCGGGGAGACGATCCGCATCCGCCACCTCGTCCACCACACCAGCGGCCTGCGTGACTGGCCGGGAACGCTCGGCATGGCGGGGTGGGACTGGATGGACGTCATCTCCTTCGAGCAGATCCTGGAGATGGCCTTCCACCAGCGGGAGCTGAACTTCCGCCCCGGCGAGGAATACGCCTACTCGAACACCGGCTACAACCTGCTGGCCGAGGTGGTGGCGCGCGTCACCGGGCAATCGTTCCGGGCGTGGACCGAGGAGCACATCTTCGCGCCGCTCGGCATGCACCGCACGCACTTCCACGACGACCACACCGAGGTGGTCCCGGACCGGGCGGAGTCGTACCGCCCCGGCGAGAACGGCGACTTCCGGCGGGTGACGTCGAATCTGACCGCCATCGGCTCGAGCTCCCTCTTCACCACGGTGGAGGACCTGGCGCGCTGGCTCGGGCACCTGGACGATCCCGGCGTCGGCGGCCGCGCGGTGGTGGAGCGGATGCACGAGCGGGGCGTGCTGAACGGGGGAGATACCATCACCTACGCATACGGGCTCTTCGTCGACGAGCACCGGGGCGCCACCACGGTCGGCCACGGCGGGTCGTGGGCAGGTTACCGCACCAACCTGCTGCGCTTCCCGGAGCACGAGCTGTCCGTGGTGATCCTGGCCAACGTGAGCGATCTGGGGCCGGGGCCGCTCGGCTATCGCATCGCCGAGCTGTACTTGGACGGTGTGCTGGACCCGGTCGCGGAGGATGACGCGGAGAGTGCAGGCGCCCAGGCCCTCGGGACCGAAGCGCCCGAGCACCGGCTGACGCTGGAGAAGCTCAGGGAGTACGAGGGTGAGTACCGCAGCGACGAGATCCTCACCTCGCACCGCCTGCGGGTGGAGGACGGCGTATTGGTGGCCGAGCACTTCCGCACCGGCCGCCGCACCCTCCGGCCGGTGGAGGAGGACGTCTTCCAGGCCCCGGGATTCGGGCGGATCGAGTTCCTGCGGGACGGGAACGGAGAGGTCACCGCCT
Source organism: Gemmatimonadota bacterium (assembly GCA_007118565.1). GTDB lineage: Bacteria > Gemmatimonadota > Gemmatimonadetes > Longimicrobiales > Longimicrobiaceae > SKRI01. The sequence goes on from SKRI01000064.1 coordinate 9,814, forward strand.
TCACCGCCAACTCTGTGCGCATCCGCGGGCTTCGCTTCGACCGGGTGCCGTAGCAGATCGCTGAACGAGTCGATTTCAGGATCCTTCGGAGGCGGAAACGCCGTCCGCGGGAGTGCAGGGTCGCTTCGCTCCGCCATCTCCCGCTCCGGCGTCCCAGCCTCCCTCGACGAGCGTGAGCAATCGAATTCGTCAGCGACCCGTCAGGGGAGCCGGCATGCATCGTGAGGTTCCGGGGAGACGATCTCGCTGAGCGAACGGAGGCCCTGCGGTCCGGTCGCGCGCGGCCCATCTCCCATAATCAAAGCGCCCTCATGATCCGACTCGGCATCGACTCCCTGCTGGCATCCCCTTCCCTCCTGAAGGAGCTCGGCGGCAAGCGCGTGGCGCTCCTCGGCCACCCGGTCTCGCTGACCGCGGATTTCACGCACAGCCTCGACGCGCTCGCGCGGGTCGAGGAGGTCAGGCTCACCGCGGCCTTTGGACCGCAGCACGGGATGCGCGGCGAGCTCCAGGACAACATGGAGGAGACGCCGGACGAGGTCGATCCCGTCCACGGGATCCCGGTCTTCTCCCTCTACGGGGAGGTTCGGAGGCCGACGCCGGAGATGATGGACACCTTCGACGTCCTCCTCGTGGACCTGCAGGACGTCGGCACCCGGATCTACACCTTCCTCACCACCCTGCTCTACGTCCTGGAGGAGGGAGCGCGGCACGGGAAATCGGTCTGGGTGCTCGACCGCCCCAATCCAGCGGGGCGGCCTGTCGAGGGATCGACGCTGCGGCCCGGCTGGGTGAGCTTCGTCGGGGCGGCCGAGGGCCTCCCCATGCGGCACGGGCTGACGCTGGGCGAGGCGGCGCTCTGGTTCCGAAGTACACTGGACATCGACGTCGACCTCAGGGTCGTGGAGATGGAGGGGTACGAGCCGGACCGGGGTCCCGGGTACGGGTGGCCGGTCGGCGAGATCTCCTGGGTCAACCCCTCCCCCAACGCCGCCACTTACGGCATGGCCCGCTGCTTTCCTGGCACCGTCCTGATCGAGGGGACGAATCTCTCGGAAGGGCGCGGGACCACGCGGCCCCTGGAGACGGTGGGGGGTCCGGCTCTGGACATGCCGCGGATCCTGGCGACGATGGAGGAGATGGCGCCGCACTGGATTCAGGGGTGCCGGATCCGCCCCTGCCACTTCCAGCCGACCTTCCACAAGCACGCGGGGCAGATAATCCCCGGCTTCCAGATCCATGTCGACGACCGCGCCTACGATCACGAGCGGTTCCGCCCCTACCGGCTGGTGGCGCTCTGGCTGAAGGCCATCCGCACGCACCACCCGGAGTACGAGATCTGGCGCGACTTCCACTACGAATACGAGAAGGACCGCCTGGCCTTCGACCTGATCAACGGCGGACCGCAGCTCAGGGAGTGGGTCGACGACCCTTCCGCACAGCCCGGTGATCTGGACGAGATCTGCGAGCCGGACGAAGAGGCGTGGCGCGAGGAGCGGCGGGAGCACCTCCTCTACTGAGGGGAGGCCGTTTTCCCTCGCCGCCGGAGCGGGAGAGTCTCCCCGCGCCCGGCGGCTAGTCCAGCTTCTCGATCCAGAGGTTCCGGACGCGACCGCTGGAGACGCGCATCCCGGTGACCGCGCCGCGCTCATCGCGCTCGAAGGCGACGTTGCCGAAGAACCACTGGTCGCTCCCGAAGGCGTCCGGCTCCTCGGGAGTGAGGACGACGTCCCCGTGGCGCCGGTGCCGGGCGATGAGCCGATCGCCCTCCACTACCACGGTGTAGACGGTCTCCAGCTCCGGGCTGTAATAGCGCCCGACATACGCCTCCAGCTCGGCGGGACCCGGCGCATGGGGACGCATGCGCCGCATCTCCGAGCGCGCTCCGTTCTGCAGGAGCACCGCCCGGTCGGCCCTGTCTCCACCCTCACGGTGGAAGGCGATCTCGGCTCCCGTATCGCCCACCCGGAAGGTCGAGTCGGAGAGGGAGAGCAACTCCACGCGCCCCGTCTGCGCGGCGCGGACGAAGAGGCGGGCTCCCTGGCGCTCGACGCTCATCCTGGTGCCGGCCTCCTCCAGCCGCCAATCTCCCGTGTAGGCGGCCAGCACAGCGGGATCCACCGCCTGACCGGCGGCGCTCGCCGGCGCGCGCTCCGCCTCGGCCGGCTCCATCTCCCCGGCGAAGAAGATCTCCGCGACTTCCCGGGCGGTCCCGCCCGGATTGAAGGATGCGAGGTTGCTCAGCACCACCACCCCGGCATCCAGCTCCGGGTAGTAGAGGACGAAGCTCCGGTAGCCAGCATCCGCCCCGCCGTGCTGGAGCATCTCCAGCCCGCGGTGGGTCTCCAGCGTCACGCCGAGCGCGTAGGGGATCGTATCTCCCCCTTCCAGGATGCCGCGCGTCCGCATCATCCGGCCGACCTCCGCACCCCCCACGCGGGTGTGGCCGTAGTTGCGCAGCCAGAGCGCCAGGTCCTCCGTGGTGGTGAAGAGGCTCGTCGCCCCCGAGTTGGCGTAGCTCAGCACCGCCTTCCTGAACCCGTCGTCGACGCTCCTCCGATACGAGTAGGCGCGGCCCGGCACGAGCCGCTCGTGGTCGTCGTAGACCTGCGTGTCCTCCATTCCGAGTGGCGCGAGGACGTTGTCGTGCAGCCATTCGCCGAACGGCTGCCCGGTGGCCCGCTTCACCACCTCCGCGGCAAGCATGTAGCCGCTGTTGCTGTACAGGTGCTCGGCGCCGGTGGGGAAGTTTAGCTCGCGCTGCTGGCGCACCAGCCGAAAGAGGTCTTCCTGCCGGATCACGTCGTCCATCCGCCCGCCGGCCAGCACCCAGAGGTTCCACTGGTCACGCAGCCCGCTCGTGTGGTGCAGGAGGTGGCGCAGCGTGAGCGGCTCTCCGAAATCGGGAAGCTCCGGGATGTGCCGGCGCACATCGTCGTCCAGCGAGAGCCGGCCCTCCGCCGCGAGCTTCGCGATCGCGAAGGCGGTGAACTGCTTGGAGACGGAGGCAACGTGGAAGATGGTGCGCGGGGTGATCGGCGCGTCGAACTCGAGATCGGCCATGCCGTAGCCTCGGGAGAGGAGCGTCTCCTCCCCCCGGAAGACGAGCACGGATGCGCCCGGCGAGTCGGTCCGGTCGTACTCCGCCATGAGGGCGTCCACCCGCTCCGCAAGCCCGTCCGAGGGGACAGGTGGTGCGTGCGCCGGCCCGTGCGCGGCGGAGGCGCAGCCCGTGAGCAGCAGGGCCAGGGCGAGGAGGGGGAATCCGATTCGAAACGAGCGCATCTTCAAGGTAGAGTAAATGGCGACGGGGTGATCCAGCTCCCGCACTACACCGGAGTCGGGGAGGAGATTCTCTGGGGGCGCGGAAGATAAAGACGCCGAGCGCCGCTCCGAGCTCGATCAGGACGGGGAAAAAAGCCCGTCCACGATCTCGTCGATTCCGGCGATGGCGGTCACCAGCTCGGAGTGGGACTCCGCATCGGCCAGCTGCGCCGCCACCTCGAGGAGACCGCCCCGGATCTCGTCCCGGGTGGGCGACTTCCCAGGCCTCCGCGCCCTCGTCGCCTTCTCGGCCCACTGCGGGTTCTGCTTTCTCCTGATCTGCAGCGGAAAGCGCGCGTAGAACTGGCGAAGGGTGAGGTCGGCGATGGCGGGATCGACCTCGGCCGCCTCCTGCTGCAGCTCCTGATTGGCCATCTGCGGGTGGCGCTCCATCAGTGATTCGACGAGGTACATCACCCGCTCCTTCAGATCCCGGGAGTCGGGCTGCAGAATCTCGGGGAGCGGCTCCGCCGACGCAGATCGAGCTCCCGCCCGCGTCGGCGCCTGATCCTTTTGCTTCCGGAGGAAGACGGGGTTGACGACCCGCCTGCGCCGGCGCATCTCCTTCCTTCCTCCCAAGGCATCGCCACGGGAAATCGCGTCCTCGTAAATCTCCAGGAAACGCTCCATGGAAAGCTGGCGGATCTCCCGGTCCAGCGCTTCCGCCTTCTGCTTCAAAGCTTCGCGAGAGATTCCCGGATCCCTCGCCACCTCGGACCGAACCACGATGAAGACATCGGGGTTGATCGTGACTTCGTGCATCGCCTGCTCCACATGTGAGGGCCCTGAATCTATACTGCTCCGCACCTTGCTCGTCCGCTAGCTTAATATGATGCCGGGCTAAGCGCGATAGGTGACGTCGCTTTGCGGCAGTTGTGAGGAGAGCCGCACCCAGCTCGACCGGTCCTTTGCCCCCTGCGGCTCGCGCACGAACGTTGCTTGCGGGTGACGCCGACATCGAACGGAATCCGAGACCAGCGGTTCGCATATGGCGATATGGTGAGTGGGCGCTCCTCCGGCCGGCCCCGGGGCGGATACGACGCCGTAGTGGTGGGCGCCGGGCCGAACGGCCTATCGGCCGCCATCGTGCTGGCGCGCGCCGGTCGCCGCGTGCTCGTACGCGAGGCGGCCGAGGTGCCGGGCGGAGGGATGCGGACCGAGGAGCTCACCCTTCCCGGGTATCTCCACGACGTCTGCTCCATCGTCCACCCGCTGGCCGTCTCGTCTCCCTTCTTCCGGACGCTCCCGCTGGAGGAGCACGGGCTGGAGTGGGTGCACTCCCCCGCATGTCTCGCCCATCCATTCGACGACGGATCGGTGGCGATGCTCGAGCGCTCCCTCGAAGCGACCGGCGCCACGCTCGGCCGCGACGCCAAGGCCTGGGCAAAGGTCGTGGGCCGCTGGGTTCCGCGCTGGGAGGAGCTCGCCGAGGACGTGCTCGGTCCCCTCGAGTTCCCGGACCACCCCTTCCTCCTGGCGCGGTTCGGCATGCGCGGCGTGCAATCGGCGGAGCGGTTTGCCCGGCGGGGATTTCGGGGACAGCATGCGCGCGCCCTCTTCGCCGGCAACGCCGGTCATTCGATGGTCCCGCTCGACCGCTCGCCGACCGCCGCCTTCGGGCTGACGCTCGCGGCCGCGGGACATGCGGTGGGGTGGCCCATCGCCCGGGGCGGGTCCCGGAGCATTACCAATGCGCTCGTCTCCTACCTCCACTCGCTGGGCGGGGAGATCGAGACGGGCGCTCCGGTCGAGAGCATCGAAGAGCTGTCGGGAGTGCCCATAGTCCTGCTCGACCTTACACCACGCCAGGTGCTGAAGGTGGCCGGCCACCGGCTGGGGCGGCGGTACCGCCGTTCACTCGAACGGTTCAAGTACGGTGCCGGGTCGTTCAAGATGGACTGGGCGTTGTCAGAGCCGATCCCCTGGCGCAGCCCCGAGTGCGCCCGCGCAGCGACCGTGCACCTGGGCGGCACCATGGAGGAGATCGCCGCCTCGGAGGCCGCTCCGCTATCCGGACAGCTTCCGGAGAAGCCCTTCGTCCTCCTGGTGCAGCCGACGCTCTTCGACCCGTCCCGGGCACCGGAGGGGAAGCACAGCGCCTGGGCCTATTGTCATGTGCCCTTCGGCTGCGACATCGACATGACGGAGGCGATCGAGAACCAGATCGAGCGTTACGCGCCTGGCTTCCGCGACATCGTCGAGGCGCGCAGCACGATGCCGCCGTCCGCGCTGGAAAATCACAACCCGAACCTGGTCGGCGGTGACATCAGCGCCGGGGCGATGACGCTGCGGCAGGTCTTCTTCCGCCCCGCCGTTCGCCGCGTTCCCTACTCCACTCCCGTCGACGGCCTCTTCCTCTGCTCCGCCTCCACGCCGCCGGGCGGAGCGGTGCACGGGATGTGCGGCTACTATGCCGCGCGAGCCGCGCTCGGCGGGGAGCTGAGCGCCCCCGACTGAAGCTCCAGCTCACGCGTGCGCTTCGGAACTTCAGGGAGATGGAATGACGGCGAAGGAAACGAGCGACCGGCCTGGGACCGGGCGGAGCGAAAGGGGTGGCGACTGGCTTCTCTACGGAGCCTACGGCTATACCGGCCGTCTGCTCGCGGCCGAGGCGATACGGCGGGGACACCGCCCGATCCTCGCGGGGCGCGATGTGGAGAAGCTCCACGCGCTCCGCGACTCGCTCCGGGAGGAGCCCGGGTTCTCGAGCGAGGCGGGGTCAGTGCCTTCCGGCGCGCTCCCCCTGCGGGTCTTTCCCCTCGACGATTCGCAGGCGCTCCGGGACGGGCTGGTCGGCGTCTCGGCGGTTCTCAACGCAGCGGGACCCTTCGTCGAGACCGGGGCACCCATGATGGAGGGCTGCCTCGCCGCGGGGGCGCACTACCTCGACATCGGCGGTGAGGTCCCCTCCCTCGAACGGGCCTTTGCCCTGGACGCCGAGGCGCGCGAGCGCGGCGTGATCTTCATGCCGGCGGTCGGCATGGATGTGATCCCCACCGACGCGGCCGCCGCACTACTTGCGGCGGCCCTTCCCTCCGCCCGCAGCCTCGAGCTCGCGATCCACTCCCCCGGCCGGCCGAGCGCCGGCACCCTCCAGTCCATCGTGGAGGGGGTGCCGGGGGGAATCCTGGTACGTCGGGGCGGTCGTCTGGTGAGCGCGAGCCCCGGCCGCCGGGGATTCCGCCGCACGATCGATTTCGGCCCCGAGACCGGGACCGGTCCGATGGCGGGACGGCTCGGGGGACGACGCCCCGTGGGTCCGTACACCTGGGGCGATCTGGCGACGGCCTGGCGCACCACCGGGATCGGCGACATCACCTGCTACCAGACCGCACCGCGGCATCAGCTCCGCCTCCTCCCGGCAGCTCTCCCGCTCCTCCAGATCCTCTTCCGGAGGGGCCGCGTCCGCCGCTTCCTCCGCTCGCGCATCGCGCGGGGATCCGCCGGGCCGTCGGCCCGGGAGCGGCGTGAGGGTCGGGTTCGGGTCTGGGGACGGGTGGAGGATGGCGACGGTGCCTCGGCCGAGGTGGTGCTCGAGATCCCGGAGGGCTACCGCTTCACTGCACTCGCCGGGATCCGCGCGCTCGAATCCGTACTGGAGCTCACCGGGGAGGTGGCAGGCACCCTCACCCCCGCGGGCGCCCTCGGAGTGGAATGGGTCCTCGGGCTTCCGGAGGTGGAGGTGGTGCGAGAGCCCGACCTCCGCTGAGCGCGAGATCTCAGCCCGAGGACTCGCCGCCCAATGGCGATGGTGCATCGCCCGGCGTGACGCCGTCCGTCATTCCCGACACCCCGAACCGGGTCTTCCCCCACCTCCGGAGCAGCTCCCGCTAGGTAGATTGAATGAGTGGTATGAGCGCGCCGCCACCGGCGTGCGGACGTTGAACGAAAATCTTCACACAGGAGAAATCATGAAAGACAAAGTCGTGATCGTGACGGGCGGCTCAGCGGGAATCGGCCGCGCGACCGCTCTGGCCTTCGCCGCGGGCGGAGCGAAGGTGGTCGTTGCCGATGTCGTAGAGGACGAGGGTCAGGAGACCGTGGCGCGCGTGGAGCGCGAGGGCGGAGAGGCGGTATTCGTGCGCACCGACGTTTCCGAGGAGGACGACGTCGAGCGCATGGTCGCCACCGCCGTGGAGCGTTACGGACGCCTGGACATCGCCTTCAACAACGCGGGGATCGAGGGTGATCAGGCGGCGCTGGTGGACTACTCCACTGAGACCTGGAACCGCATCATGGGCATCAACCTGACCGGGGTCTGGCTCTGCATGAAGCACCAGATTCCGGCCATGCTGGAGAATGGCGGCGGGGCCATCGTAAACAATGCCTCCATCCTGGGCACGGTGGGTTTCGCGAACTTCGGGCCCTACACCGCCACCAAGCACGGAGTGCTCGGCCTCACCAAGGTCGCCGCGCTCGAAAACTCGGAGAAGGGCATTCGGGTGAACGCGGTCTGCCCCGGGTTCATCGAGACGGCCATGGTGATGGAGCGGGGGGTGCAGGCAGGAAGCGATCGCGAGGCTTACGAGGAGATTGCCGCAATGCATCCGATTGGCCGGCTCGGCACCTCGGAGGAGATCGCCGATGCCGTGGTATGGCTCTGTTCCGACGGCGCCTCCTTCGTTACCGGACATCCGCTCATGGTGGACGGCGGTTACATCGCGCGCTGAAGGTCTCCCGTTCGAGGCTCTCGAGGAGGCGAAGAGGTGGGTGGCAGCAGCAACCGCGGATGCATCGGCAGAATCGTTCCGGCTCAGTGCGTCCTCGAAAGAAAGAGCGTCAGGGCGAGCACGGTCAGCAGTGAGGCCCAGATAATCATCGCCAACCTCGTGGCACTGCGTGCACGTTCGGTCTCCAGCCAGGTTCGGGGCCGGACTCCCTGCGCAAGGAAGGTGAGGACACCCGAAAGGTTGACGCATACCACATTCGCGACCAGCAACAGGAAAGCGCCTAGAGCCGGCGCAACATGCCCACCTCCGACCAGGACGCCGAAGGTGACCAGCGGGGGAAGGAGTGCGACCGCCACCATGACCCCGATCACGGCACTCGGCAGTCCCGTCGTGAACGCCAGCGCACCGGCGGCTCCGGCAGCAAGTGCCAGCACCAGATCGGTCCAGGTGACCATCGTCCGGGCTTCGATCGCGGCAATCGCCGGATCAACCTGGAACGCGATCCCGATCACGACCGAGAGCAGCAAGGCGATCGATACGCCGAGGAGGTTCGCCTTCAGAGCGTCGCGGATGAGCTGGATGTCTCCCAGCGTGGTGCCGAGCGCGAGCGTGACGTTCGGAGCCAACAGCGGCGCGATCATCATGGCTCCGATCACGGCCACGAGATTGTCGTTCAGGAGCCCGATCGATGCGACCACGGCCGAGAGCGCGGTCAGAGCGATGAAGATGGGAGAGGTTCGTATGCTGTCGGCCGCCTCGGCATAGAGCTCTTCCCGGCTGGCCCGGAACGGCGTCGACCGCGGCCCCTGCGCAGCGACATCGGGCTCGCCAGAAGGGCGGGGAATCGTGGCGGTGACGGGCAGGAGCAACACCGCGAATCGGGGATTTTCCGAAAAGCGCTGCTGCAATCGGTCGAGCAAAGGCTCCGCACCTTCGGCGGAAACGAGCGCCTTGAACAGGAAATCGCCGGATTCCGCGTCCCGCCATGTACCCACGATCTGATGACCGTCGAGCATCTCCCGCACCGTGCCCCCCTCAGACTCCGGCACGACGATCTCCATCAATCGTTGGGGCATGCTGAGCGTGCCTTCACAGGTTGGTAGGATCTCGCCCGCCAGATGCGCTGCCGCGAGGGAAGAACCAGAATGCGGACGTGTGGTGGCGACCGCCGCAGGAACGCCGGCACATGCCGGACCACCTGCTTCCCGCGCCGCTCCGAGAGCAAGCCGCGACGGGCGGGACGGGAGCGTCCCGGCGGCGGATCAACAGCAGGAAACGAGAAGAGCCACGATCCGGAGATCGTGGCTCTTCATGGTCCTGTTGCCGGATTGGCTCAGGAAACCGCGTCCTTCAGCCCCTTGCCCGCCTTGAAGCTGGCGCTCGTGGAGGGACCGATGTCGATCTCCTGTCCCGTCTGCGGGTTCCGCCCCTTCCGTGCGCCGCGCTTGCGGGTCTCGAAGCTCCCGAAGCCGGTGATCTGCACCTTGTTGCCCTTCTTGAGCTCGCTCGCGATGATGCCGTCGCTGGGGCCGAAGAGCGCGTCGACGGCGTTCTGCGCGTCCGACCTGCTCAGGTCCGCCCGCTCCTCCAACTGTTGGATCAGCTCTGTCTTGTTCACCGAGTCACTCCTGGAAAAAGGTGGGAATGAAGTAGAAGCCTGCCCGTTCGCAGCGGACGGCCACAGTAGGGGGATTGTTCCCGCCCGTCAACCTCCGGGTTCCAAAGACCGGTCGGACGTTCGCACCCCGGCCGGGTCAACTTCGGGACCGATTCGGTTCGCCCCCCCCTGCGTACCGTCCGCGCGTCGCCCTCCAGCAAATCCGATGCACGCCCGTGCTGAAGCGATGCTGCCGGCGCAGGTTCAGGCGGGGCCTCGTGCCGCGGCTCCGCCTACTCGAGGTGATGGTAGTCCACCCCCTCCGCCTCCTCGAGCGCCGCGCGCACCTCGTCGGAGGGGTCGGCCACCGGCTCGGTCGTGATCATCATCTCCCCCTTCCCTCCCTGCGCCAGGACGTTGCGCCGCCACCGTTCATCCTCCTCGGGGCGGTCCTCGCGGTAGTGCGCGCCGCGCGACTCCTCCCGTTCGAGCGCGGAGCGGAGGATCGCCTCCGCCACGGGGAGCATGTGCCGGAGGTTGGCCGCCAGGGCGAAGTGGGGATCGGCACGATCGGGTACGGCCCGGAGCCTGACGCACCGGGCCCGGAGCGCCGCGAGCGCCGTCAACCCCGCGCGCACTCCCTCCCCCGACCGGACGATCCCGGCGTGCTCCGAGAGGAGCGTGCGGAGGTCGGCCGCCACCTCCGCCGGCTCCTCGTCCCCGCCACCCTCCATGAGCCGCTGGATCCGTTCCTCCGCCCTCGCCAGTGCGCCGGACGCTTCCGGGGGCGGCCGGTTTCGGCTCGCGGTGCGCGCCAGGTGGATGCCCGCGCGCCGCCCGAAGACGACCGTCTCGGCCAGTGAGTTGCCGCCCAGCCGGTTCGCCCCGTGGACCCCTGAGGTGACCTCCCCCGCGGCGAACAGCCCTGGAACGTCGGTCCGGCCGGAATCGAAGTCGACGCGCACCCCGCCCATCGCGTAGTGGGCGGTCGGCGCGACCTCCATCGGCTCCCGGGTGACGTCCACGCCGAGCTCGTGGAAGCGGTCCACGATGGCCGGGAGCCGCTCCCGGATCCGCTCCGCGTCCACATGGCTGATGTCGAGGAGTACGCCGCCTTGCTCGGTCCCCCGTCCGTCCCGGATCTCCCTGTCGATGGCGCGGGCCACCACGTCCCGGGCGTCCAGCTCCATGTGCTCGGGCGAGTAGCGCTCCATGAAGCGCTCCCCCTCCCGATCGAAGAGCCGTCCCCCCTCGCCCCGCACCGCCTCGGTGACGAGCATGCCCGCCATCTCCCCCGGTCCGACCATGCCCGTCGGATGGAACTGCACGAACTCCATGTCGCGCAGGGTGGCGCCGGCATGGTAGGCCAGCGCGGGGCCGTCGCCGGTGTTCTCGTCCGGGCGCGAGGAGCTGCGGTGGTAGAGCGCCGTGCACCCGCCGGCCGCGAGGAGGACTGCTCGGCACCGGATGTGGAGGAGTGCGCCGGTGCGCAGGTCGACGCCGAACGCACCGACAACGCGCCCGCCCTCCACCAGCAGCTCCGTCACCATGACGTCCTCCCGGTACGGCACCCCTACCTCGGCCGCCCTCCCGACCAGCGTCTCCAGGATGGCGCGGCCGGTGCGGTCGCCGACGAAGCAGGTGCGCCGGTACGTCTGCGCGCCGAAGTAGCGCTGCTCGATGCCTCCATCCCCGGCGCGCTGGAAATCGCACCCCCAGCCCGCCAGCTCGCGAACCCGGTCCGGTGCCTCCCGGGCCAGGGTCTCGACGGTATCCGGGCGGCAGACGAAGTGGCCCTCCTTCAGCGTGTCCGCGGCGTGGACCGGCCACCGGTCGTCGGGATCACGCGTGCCGAGGACGGCGTTGATGCCGCCGGCCGCCCACCGGGTGTGGGCATCCCCGTGCCGCCGCTTCCCCAGCACCAGGTGGGGGACGTCGGCCCCGGCTAGCTCGATGGCCGCGCGGAGCCCGGCCGCCCCGGCCCCCACCACGAGCACCTCCGTCTGCAGCACCTCTGCCATCTTGCCTCCCCCGATCTGCATCTGCCGCCACGCGTCCCTCGCGCGATGCCGCGATGTGCGTGCCGGCCGACTCGCCCTCCACGTAAGGGCGAAATTCTCCTCCGGCTCGGCGGCGTCGGCACGGTGGAAGGTGCGGATCGGGCGGCGGGTCGTACATTCCTCCCTCCACGATCGAGGTCGCCCTATCCCGACGATTCGGACCGCACCCGCAGATGAACGACACCGCCTCCATGCCCCATGCCGAGGCCGTCCTCGCCGACCGCTTCGGCTACCCCGGCTTCCTTCCCGGCCAGCGTGAGGCCATCGGCGCGCTCCTCGAGCACCGGCGGGCGCTCGTGGTGCTCCCCACCGGTGGCGGGAAGAGTCTCGTCTACCAGCTCGGCGCGCAGCTCTTCGCGGGGGTGACCGTGGTGGTGAGCCCGCTCATCGCCCTCATGAAGGACCAGGTGGACGACCTCCGGGCCCGCGGGATTCCGGCGGCCCGGCTGGACAGCTCGCTCACCGCGGAGGAGTCGCGGGAGATCATGAGACGGGTGGATGCGGGCGAGCAGATGCTCCTCTACGTGTCCCCCGAGCGCTTCAAGAACGAGCGCTTTCTGGCGCGCCTTTCCCGCACCCGAATCGGCCTCTTCGCCGTGGACGAGGCGCACTGCGTGAGCGCATGGGGGCACAACTTCCGACCGGACTACCTCAAGATCGCGGGAATCGCCGAGCGGCTATCGGTCGAGGCTCTGGTGGCGCTCACGGCCACAGCCACACCCGAGGTGGCCATCGACATCCGGGAGCGCTTCTCGATCCCGGAGGCCGCCCACATCGCCACCTCATACCACCGGAAGAACCTCTTTCTCCGCGCCCTGCCGACGGTGTGGGCCGATCGCCCCCGTCTCCTGACCGAGCGGATCCGGACGCACCCGGCCGGAAGCATGATCGTCTACGTCACCCTGCAACGGACGGCGGAGGAGGTGGCGAGCCACCTCGCGGAGGAGGGTCTGCCCGCCCGCGCCTACCACGCCGGGATGAGGAGCGAGGATCGCGACGACGTGCAGCACTGGTGGCAGGAGGCACCGGACGGGATCGTGGTGGCGACCATCGCCTTTGGCATGGGGATCGACAAGCCGGACGTGCGCGCCATCTGGCACTACGATCTCCCGAAGAGCATGGAGAGCTACGTCCAGGAGATCGGCCGCGCCGGTCGCGACGGGGCTCCCGCCACGGTGGAGGTGCTGGGGAGCGGGGAGGATCTAGTGATCCTCGAGAACTTCACCTACGGGGACACCCCCACGCTCGGGGCGCTGCGGGGGCTGCTCGAGGCGCTCGCTGGACGCTCCGGCGTGCTGGACCTCAACCCGTACCGCACCGCCCGGAACCACGACATCCGCCCGCTCGTCCTCTCCACCGCCCTCACCTACCTGGAGCTCGACGGCAGGCTGCGCCAGCTCACCCCCTACTACGCCGGCTACCGCGTTCGGCCCGAGGCGGAAATGCGCGACGCGGTCGCGGCGATGCCGGCGGAGAAGGCGGCCTTCGTTCGCGCCGCCTTCCGCGCGGCGAAGCAGGGGCGGAGCTGGTTCACCTTTGATATGGAGACGCTGCCCGAGAAGCTGGGCGAGTCGCGCGAGCGGATCGCCGCAATGATCGACCACCTCGGCACCGCCGGGCTGGCCGAGGTCAGACCGAGCGACGTGCGCCAGCGCTACGAATGGCTCGACACGATCGATCCGAAAGAGGAGGCGGGCCGGCTGCACGCCCGCTTCCTGGACCGGGAGCGGCGCGAGGTGGCGCGGGTGCACCGGATGGCGAGCTTCCTGGTCACCGACCGGTGCCAGACAGCCGAGATCCTGGAATATTTCGGGGAGATGCTGGACGGCCCGTGCGGACACTGCGGCGCTTGCGAGACCGGCCGGGGGGCGGAGATGCCGCCGCCTCCTCCCCTGCCTCCGATGGACCAGGCGGTGGACCTGCAGCGGATGAGAACCCTCACCCGGGACGATCCGGACGCCCTCGGTGAGCCGCGCCAGCGGGCGCGCTTCCTCTGCGGACTTTCGAGTCCGGGAGTCGGACGGGATCTCAAACGGGATCCGCTATACGGGGCGCTCGAGCGGCACCCGTTTCGGACGGTTCTGGAGTGGTGCGGCGATGGGGAGGAAGGGAGGGGGATGGGCTGAGCGCTCCCGCGCTCCGCGATCAACCCTCCACCAGCTCCTGTCCGCTTTCCGCGATCTCCGCCTCCACCGCGACGCCGGCCGTTCGCGGAAGGTCGACGGTAAAGGTGGTGCGCGTCCCGGACTCGACACGGATCTCACCGCCGTGGGCCCGCACGATCTCCGCGGCAATATAGAGGCCGAGCCCGAGCCCGGAGTCAACGGCGGAGTCCGGGCCGCGGAAGTACGGCTCGAAGAGGCGCGGCAGCGCCTGCTCGGGAATCGGATCCCCCTCGTTGGTGATGCTCACACGACAGCGCTCCGCACTCCCGTCCACCCGGATGTCGACCGGGGCGGAGGACGGGCTGTGCTCGAGCGCGTTGCCGATCAGGTTCGTCAGCATCTGCACGAAGCGCGCGGGATCCACCGCGGCCTTCACCCCGTGGCCGTCGGAGAGGCGCAGCTCGCGGCCCGGGTACGCGCTCCGGAGCTCGTCGAGCACCTCGGCCACCAGCTCACCCACGTCGGACTCCTCCGGCCTGACCGTAAAGCCGCCCCCCAATCTGCCGCGGGCGAAGTCCAGGACGTCGTCGATCAGGGCGTGCATCCGCAGGCCGCTGCTCTCGATGCGCTCCAGCACCGTGCGCTCCACCTCCCCCGGCTCCAGCTCGAGAAGGAACTCGGAGCCCGCCACGATCGCGGCGAGCGGGCTGCGCAGGTCGTGTCCGAGGACGGCCACGAACTGCTCCCGGAGCTCCGCACGCTCCCGCTCCCGTGCCAGCGCCTCCCTGTCGCGGGAGGATGCCTCCTCTGCGGTGAGCTGCAGGGAGATCAGCTCCGCGAGGAGCGCCATCAGGTCCTTGATTTTCCCGTCCCGGAGCTTCAGCGGCTCGGCATCGAGACCGCACAGCGTCCCGAAGTACTTCCCGTCCGTTCGGTAGATGGGAAAGGAGAAGTAGCTCTCGAACCCGTACATCTTGGGTGTCGGATGATCGCAGAAGGCCGGCTCGGAGCTGGCGTGCTCGATCAGGATGGGAGTGCGGGAGTCGCGCACCTCACTGCAGATGGTCGTCGCCACCTCGAGCGGATCGCCCGCCCTCAGCCCGAAGTCCGCCCGGTCCTCTACCGCGCAGGCATGCCAGGTCGACTCCGTCACCCGGGCGACGGCGGCGAAGCGGACGCCGCTGATCTCGGATGCGACCCGGAGGACGGTGGGTACGGCCGCGATGCGGGCTACGGCCCGGATGTCTTGCTGGAGGTCGTTCATGGCAGGGGGGCGCCGGCCTCGGCGGCGCACGTTCGGGACGGGAGAAGAAGCGTCCTCAAAATAGCTCCATGTGCAGAGCACGCACAAGGTTGGGGAGGGGCGCCTCGAAGAAATCTCGCGCAATCGGAAGGAGAAGGAAGCGGCAAGCTGCAGCTGCCCGCCGGTCACGAGATGAGCGGCGATCGGCCTTCGGGGAGATCTGCTGCAGGAGAATACCGGGAGGGGGACTCGAACCCCCAAGGCCCGAAGGCCGGCGGATTTTGAGTCCGCTGCGTCTACCAGTTCCGCCATCCCGGCCAGCGTGGAGAGATCGGTAAGATAACCACCTGCCCTGCCCGGCTCAACCGGGCGCCCCCGCGAATCCCGCTTGCCCGGTTCCGGGAAGCCGGATAGCTTGCATCGAACGTTCGAACTCCCTTCAACGGACCCCGCCGGGGTGCATGACGAAACGAACCGCGTACGACGAAAAGCTCGAGCGCATTCTGCGCGTTGCGGCCGATATCTTCGCCCGGAAAGGCTACCACCAGGCCAGCATCCGTGACATCGCCCGCGCCACCGAGGTCAGCCTTTCCGGCCTCTACTACTACTTCGACAGCAAGGAAGAGCTCCTCTTCCTCATCCAGGACCACGCCTTCGGAACGCTCCTCCGCAGGCTGGACCGCGTGCTGGCGAGGGAGGAGGACCCCCGGCGCAGGCTACATCTCCTGATCGAGAACCATCTCCGGTTCTTCATCGGCAACATGGCGGAGATGAAGGTCCTCTCCCACGAGGCGGATTCGCTGAGCGGTGAGTTCCGCCGCATCGTGGACACCAAGAAGCGGCGCCTGACCCTGGCGGCCCGCTCCATTCTCGAGGAGCTGAATCCCGACCCGGCCGTCGACCTGCGCACGGCCACCTTTGCCCTGTTCGGGATGATGAACTGGATCTACAACTGGTACCGGGAGGACCGGGACATGCCACCCGAGGAGCTGGCCGAGCACATGACCCAGCTCTTCCTGGGCGGTTTTCTGCAGGAGGGGAATCTCGACAACGTCCCGAGCGGCGACCCCTCTGCCGAGGGCGATACCCGCATCTGGAGCAGCGGGCCGGGCTGAGCATCCGCTCCGGTCCGAGCACAGTCAGTCAAAAACCATCAGACCAACAAGGACGACGAGCATGGCAGACAAGACGCTGGTGAAGTACGACGTGCGTGAAGGCGTGGCGGTCCTGACGCTGGACGACCCGCCCGCCAACACCTACACGCACGAGATGATGCGTGACCTCGACGACGCGATCCTGAAGGCGCGCTTCGACGAGAATGTGGACGTGATCGTGATCACCGGCGAGGGGGAGAAGTTCTTCTGCGCGGGCGCCAACATCAACATGCTCAACGAGGCGGACCCGACCTGGAAGTACTACTTCTGCCTGCACGCCAACGAGACGCTCCTCCGTCTCGAGCACACGCCGAAGCTCGTCATCGCCGCGCTCAACGGGCACACCGTAGGCGGGGGGCTGGAGATCGCCATGGCGGCCGACCTCCGCATCGCGAGGAAGGGCGGGGGCAAGATCGGCCTCCCCGAGGTCAGCCTCGGCGTCCTCCCCGGCACGGGCGGCACGCAGCGCCTCACCCGGCTTATCGGCCACTCCCGCGCCATCCAGCTGATGACGGAGGGGACCAACACCGATTTCGACGAGGCCGAGCGCTGGGGGCTGGTCAACCGCGTCATCGACGCCGACGACAACGCCGCCTTCGTCGACGAGGTCCTCGACTACGCACGCCAGTTCTGCCGCCCGGGCAAGGCGAGCATGGCCGTCGGGAACATCAAGCGCGCCTGCCAGACCGGCGGTCAGCTTCCCCTGGAGCAGGGGCTCGCCATCGAGCGCGAGCTGCAGGCGCTCCTCTTCAACTCCCAGGACGCCAAGGAAGGTCTCAAGGCGTACACCGAGAAGCGGAAGGCGGAGTTCTCCGGGAAGTAGGCCTCACCGAGGCAGGGCGCCTCCCGGCTCCGCCGGGACCGCGCTCTATCCCGGTGTCCGCGAAACAGCCGCGGCCACCGGGACGGAGCCTCCTCGGCCTGCGGCCTGCGGGGTCTCCGCCCTTCGGGTCACGATCGCTGGCGCGAGCGCGGACGGATATCGCGTTCGCGACTTCCCCCTCTCGCATACGCGCAGATACGTGACGCAGACTGATACTATTCTGGAACCGGGCCGGCTCTTCATCGGCGGCGAATGGCGCGATGCCGCCTCCGGCCGGAGCTTCGAGACGGTCAACCCCAGCAACGGCGAGGTGCTCACCACCGTGGCCGAGGCCGGCAAGGATGATGTCGACGCCGCGGTGCAGGCGGCCCGCTCAGCCTTCCCCGCCTGGGCGGAGACGGATCCGCGGAAGCGCGCGAAGCTCCTCTTCCGCATCGCCGACGAGCTCGAGGCACGCAAGGACGAGCTGGGCCGGCTGGAGGCGCTCGACAACGGCAAGCCGTACCGGCAAGCGCGGAATATCGACGTGGTCGACGCCGCCAAGGCATTCCGCTACTACGCGGGTTGGGCGGACAAGATCGAGGGCGACGTGCTTCCCGCCCCGGGGGCCCACCTGGCCTACACGCGCCGGGAGCCAGTCGGGGTCTGCGGGGCCATCATCCCCTGGAACTACCCACTCCTGATGGCCGCCTGGAAGGTGGCCCCGGCGCTGGCGTGCGGGAACACGGTCGTCCTCAAGCCCGCCGAGCAGACTCCGCTCACCGCGCTCGAGCTCGGGCGTATCATCGCCGAGGTGGGGGTGCCGGCCGGCGTGGTCAACATCCTCACCGGCTTCGGCGACCCCGCGGGCGCCGCGATCGTGGCCCACCCGGATGTGGACAAGATCGCCTTCACCGGCTCGACCGCCGTGGGCAAGCTCATCCAGCGGGAGGCGGCCGGAACGCTCAAGCGCATCTCCCTCGAGCTGGGCGGAAAGAGCCCGAACATCGTCTTCGCCGACGCCGACATGGAGGCGGCGGTGAAGGGCGCGGCCACCGGGATCCTCTACAACACCGGACAGGCCTGCACCGCGGGATCGCGACTCCTGCTGGAGGCGTCCATCCACGACGAGTTCATGGAGAAGCTGAAGGCGCGGGTCGAGCGCATGACGCCCGGCGACGCCTTCGACGACAAGACCCGCCTCGGTCCCCTCGTCTCGCAGGAGCAGCTGGACCAGGTGATGGGGTACGTGGAGAAGGGGAAGGCCGAGGGCGCCGAGCTCGTCACCGGCGGTGACCGGGCAAATGTGAACGGTGGCAAAGGCTTCTTTTTGAGTCCCACCATCTTCGATCGGGTAACGCCGGAGATGACCATCGCCCGCGAGGAGATCTTCGGACCGGTCCTCGCCGTCTCCACCTTCGAGGACATGGACGACGCGGTCGCGCAGGGCAACGCCACCGAGTACGGGCTGGCAGCCGCGGTCTGGACGCGGGACGTGGCCAAGGCGCACCTCGCGGCGCACCGGCTGCACGCCGGCACGGTCTGGATCAACACCTACCACGTCATGGACACCGGCGCCCCCTTCGGCGGCTACAAGCAGTCCGGCTACGGACGCGAGCTGGGCAAGAACGCCATCGACCTGTACACGCAGGTGAAGACGGTGTGGGTGAATCTGGGGTGAGGATGAGAACGCGGCTCGCGGCTCGCGGCTCGCGGCTCGCGGGGAACAGCCGATGGCTCGCAGCTCGTTGCTTGCTGCTCGCAAACTACCCTCGGATGCAAGGAAGTGCGCAGCAGCGCCTCCCTTCAACGGAGCGGGGTGTGGGGAGGCCGCGGGAACTGCCAGGTCTTGAATCCCCGACGCCGTTTAGCGAGCAGCGAGCAGCGAGCAGCCAGCCGCGATGAATTTCCCCCTCATCCTGGACGCCTGCCGCACGCCGGTCGGGCGGCACGGCGGCGCGCTGGCGAGCGTCCGGCCCGACGACCTTGCGGCCGTCGCCATCCGCGCCCTCGTCGCACGCACCGGGATCGACCCGGAGACCCTCGACGACGTGATCCTCGGCTGCGCCAACCAGGCGGGAGAGGACAACCGCAACATCGCCCGCATGGCAGCGCTCCTGGCCGACCTCCCGGTCAGCGTACCCGGCCAGACGGTGAACCGGCTCTGCGGCTCCGGGCTGCAGGCGGTGGTCTCGGCCGCGCAGGCCATCCGTGCCGGGGAGGGAGATGTCTTCATCGGCGGGGGTGCGGAGAGCATGTCGCGCGCACCCTGGGTCATGCTGAAGCCGGAAAACGGATATCCGCGCGGGGTCCCCGAGACCGCCGACTCCCTTCTGGGGTGGCGCTTCGTCAATCCGAAGATGCCTGATGAGTGGACGGTGGCCCTCGGGGAGACTGCGGAAATCCTGGCCACCGAGTACGGCATTTCCCGCGAGGAGCAGGACGATTTCGCCCTGCGCAGCCAGGAGCGGGCCGCACGGGCGATGGAGAGTGGGCGCTTCGACGACGAGATCGTGCCGGTTGAGGTTCCCCGCCGGAAGCGGGACCCGCTGATCGTGGACCGTGACGAGCACCCCCGCCCGGAAACGGACCGGGAGGCGCTGAGCCGCCTGCGACCGGCATTCCGGCGCGACGGGGGGACGGTGACCGCCGGCAACGCCTCCGGGCTCAACGACGGCGCCGCCGCCCTCCTCATCGCCTCCCGCGAGGCGGCCTCCGCCGCCGGGGTTCGCCCCATCGCCCGCATCCTTGCGAGCGCGGTGGCCGGCGTGGAGCCGAATCGGATGGGGATCGGCCCGGTGCCGGCCGCGCGCCGGGCGCTGCGGCGGGCGGGGATCACCACCGCCGATGTCGGGCTGGTCGAGCTGAACGAGGCCTTCGCCGCGCAGTCCCTGCCCTGCATCCATGAGCTGGGCCTCGATCCGGAGATCGTCAACGTCAACGGCGGTGCCATCGCCCTCGGCCACCCGCTCGGCGCCTCCGGGGCCCGCATCCTGACCAGCCTCGTGCACGAGATGAGGCGGCGAAAGGTGCGTTACGGGCTGGCGGCGCTCTGCATCGGGGTTGGACAGGGGATCGCGACCGTCATCGAGCGGGTCGAGGAGGATGGCTGAGGCGCCGGCAGGAGAGATTCTCCGCGAGACGCGGGACGGGGTGGGCACGGTGACCATCGACCGTCCGGCGCGGATGAACGCTCTCGCCGGGACCATGCGCGACGATCTCGCGGAGGCGATCTCGGCGCTGTCTGACGACGACACCGTCCGGGTCATCGTCGTTCGCGGCGCAGGGAGGGCCTTCTGCGCCGGCGCGGACGTGGACGCCATGGCCGAGCTGCACGACAGGGGCGACGAGGCGGCGTTCGTGGAGAACCTTCGCTCCGGGATGGCGGTGGTCCGCGCAGTCCATGCCGCGCCGAAGCCGGTGATCGCCGCGGTGAACGGTCCCGCCGCGGGCGCGGGTGCGTCGCTGGCCGTGGCGTGCGACGTCCGCGTCGCCGCGGAGAGCGCGAAGATCGGCTTCACCTTCAACCGGATCGGCCTGCACCCGGACTGGGGATCGACCTACCACCTTCCCCGGCTGGTGGGGCCGGGGCGGGCGGCCGAGCTGATGTACTCGGCGCGCATGATATCCGCCGACGAGGCCGATCGGATCGGCCTCGTCGAGCAGCTCGTCCCGGACGAGGACTTCGACGGAGTCGTCGATCGGCTCGCTGCATCTCTCGCCGCCAAGCCGCCGCTGGCTCTGGAGACTCTCCGCGCCACCCTCAACCGCGGCACCGAGCGGCCGCTCACGGAGGTGCTGGAGGCGGAGGCCGAGGCGCAGCTCCGCCTCTTCCGCTCCCCCGATCTCGCCGAAGGGATCCGGGCATTCCGGGAGGGGCGCCCGCCGCGCTTCAGCAGCACCGCTGGCGCCGCATGACGGCCGGCTTCTCGCAACCTCTGACCTCGCGATGAGCACCACTGACCCGATCCGCACCGTGGCCGTCCTCGGCGCCGGCACCATGGGCCACGGCATCGCCCAGGTCTCGGCCATGGCCGGGATGGACGTCCGGCTCTTCGATGCCGACTCCGAGCGGGTGGAGGCGGGTCTATCGCGGATCCGCGCCAACCTCGAGAAGGGGGTCGAGCGCGGAAAGGTTGAGGGCGATGTCCGGGACGGGGCGCTGGAGCGGCTGCGGGGGGCGGGCACGCTCGAGGAGGCGTGCGGGGAGGCGGATCTGGTGATCGAGGCGGTCCCGGAGAGGATGGAGGTCAAGCGCGAGGTCTTCGGCAGCGTGGACCGGGTAGCGCCGGAGCACGCGATCCTGGCCACCAACACCTCCTCGCTGAGCGTCTCCCGGATCGGCGAGGCGACCGGGCGGCCGGAGCGCGTCCTCGGGCTGCACTTCTTCAACCCGGTGCACATCATGGCGCTCCTCGAGGTCGTGCGCGGAGAGCGGACATCCACGGATGCGCTCGACGCTGCGCTCGATTATGCCGCCCGCATCGGCAAGGAGCCGATCGTGGTCACCGACACCCCCGGCTTTGCCTCCTCCCGCCTGGGGGTGGTGCTGGGGCTCGAGGCCATGCGCATGGTGGAGGAGGGGGTGGCATCTCCCGTCGACATCGACCGCGCCATGGAGCTCGGCTACCGCCACCCCATGGGCCCGCTCCGCCTCACCGACCTCGTCGGGCTCGACGTCCGGCTCGGCATCGCCGAGTACCTCCACCGCGAGCTGGGAGGCGATCAGTACAGCCCGCCACGAATCCTGCATGACATGGTCGCGGAGGGCCGGTTGGGGAAGAAGGCCGGCCGCGGATTCTACGACTGGGACGAATGAGCTACGAGACCATCCGGGTGGATCGCGAGGGAGCGATCGCCACCATCACCATCGACAGGCCGGAGAGGCGGAACGCGCTGAACACCAGGGTGCGCACGGAGATGATCGACCTCCTGGACGAGCTCCGCGAGGACGAGACGCTACGCGTGGTGATCCTCACCGGCGCGGGCGAAAAGGCCTTCGTGGCCGGCGCCGACCTGCAGGAGTTCGCCGAGCGGAGCGTGGACGAGCAGCGGGAGCAGATGGACGGGCCGCGCGTCTTCGACGAGATCGCGGCCTTTCCCTTCCCCGTGATCGCCATGATAAACGGGTACGCGCTGGGCGGCGGCTGCGAGCTGGCGATCGCCTGCGACCTGCGGATCGCCGCGGAATCGGCCCGGCTCGGACAGCCGGAGATCAACCTCGGGATCATCCCGGGCGGCGGAGGCACGCAGCGCCTCCCCCGGCTGGTCGGGGTCGGTCAGGCCATGCGGCTGATCATCACCGGGGAGGTCGTGGACGCCGAGGAGGCGCTCCGCATCGGCCTCGTGGACATCGTGGTGCCGGACGACGAGCTGCGTGAGCGGGTCATGGAGATGGCCCGAGGCATCGCCGAGAAGTCACCGGTGGCGCTCCGCATGGCCAAGTCCGCGGTCCGCGCCTCCCAAGAGATGACCCTCTCCGCCGGGCTGGGGCTGGAGACGGAGCGCTTCCTGACCTGCTTCGGAAGCGCGGAGAAGGAGGAGGGGATCGCCGCTTTCTTCGAAAAGCGGAAGCCCGACTTCACCCGCGTCTGACCCCGTTCGATAGCTCATCGATGATTCCGCCGACGAAGCGCTCCCGTTTGGCCTTTCTGGGACCCGTGCTGAAGATGACCCTCCTGGCCCTCGTGGCCGCCGGGGCCGGCTTCGCCCTCGGCTACCTCATCGTCTGAAGCCCGGGTGCGGCAGCCTCCCCCCGTTTCGCTCGTTCGTCAGCGGCCCCTCGAGAGCACCTCGCCGATCCGGTCCGTGGCCTCCAGGAGCCGATCCTCGCTCTCGATGAGGGCGAAGCGGACGTGGCCCTCCCCGTCCGGCCCGAACCCGATCCCGGGTGACACGACCACCCCTGCCTCCCGTAGCAGGTGCCGGGCGAAGTCCATCGAGGACATGCCCACGAACGGCTCGGGGAGCGGGGCCCAGGCGAACATCGTGGCCTGCGGCGGAGTGATCGGCCAACCGTTCCGAGCCAGCCCGGCGCACAGGGCATCGCGCCGGCTCCGGTAGACCTCCCGCGTATCGCTGACGCACGCCTGCTCGGCGCGAAGGGCGTGCGCCGCGGCGATCTGGATCGGCTGGAAAATCCCGTAGTCCAGGTAGCTCTTGATCTTGGTCAGCGCCTGCACCATCGCGGGATTGCCGACGCAGAACCCCACCCGCCAGCCCGGCATGCAGTACGACTTCGACATGGAGAAGAACTCCACGGCGATCTCCTTGGCACCCGGCACCTGCAGGATGCTCGGCGGCTCGAAGTCGAAGCCGAAGTCCGCGTAGGCGAAGTCGTGGATGAGCAAGATCTCCTGCCGCCGGCAGACCTCGACCGCCTGCTCCATGAACTCCAGCGTCGCCACCGTGGTGGTGGGGTTGTTGGGGAAGGAGAGGAGGAGGACCTTGGGCCGCGGCCACCCCGAGGTGGCCGCCTCCTCCACCGCGGCCAGGAGGGCATCGCCCGCTAGATGTCCCTCGTCATCGCTCACGAGCGGGAGATTGCGCACCTGCCCGCCCGCGAAGATCACCGAGTAGCTGTGGATCGGGTAGGCGGGCGAAGGGACGAGCACCGTATCTCCCCGCTCCAGCATCGCGAGCATGAGGTGGGAGAGCCCCTCCTTGGCGCCGATCGTGACGACCGTCTCCGTCTCCGCGTCCAGCTCGACTCCGTAGCGCCCCGCGTAGTGCTCGGTGATGGCATCCCGCAGCCCGTAGATCCCGCGCGAGGCGCTGTAGCGGTGGTGCTTGCCATCGCGCACGTGGTCCATCAGCTCCTGCACGATGTGCTCGGGCGTCTGCAGATCCGGGTTTCCCATCCCGAGGTCGATGACGTCCTCCCCCGCCTCGATCCGCTCGCGCTTCTCCGCATTGACCTGCGCGAAGACATACGCGGGGAGGCGTCCGATGCGAGGGAAGGCCGTGCTGTCCCGCGGCGGCCAGGAAGCGATCGGAGAGGATGGAGTCATGATCACCTTGTAGGGGAATGAAACGACGGCGCATCCCCCGATCCAGGGGAGGCGCCGGACACATTCTCGACAGGAAGCAAAAAAAACGCCTCGACCGGATGGTCGAGGCGTTTCTACTTCTCCGGCGCCGCTGCCTCAGGAAGCCGGAACCACGGCCACCCGGGTGCGGTTCCGCTTCTGGCGCTGGAACTCGACATGCCCGTCCGTCAGTGCGAACAGCGTGTCGTCACGACCGCGCCCCACGTTTGCCCCCGGGATGACGGAGGTGCCCCGCTGACGGACGATGATGTGCCCGGTGCGGACCTGCTCGCCGCCGAACTTCTTCACGCCCAGTCGCTGGGAGTTCGAATCGCGGCCGTTACGGGTCGAGCCGCCACCTTTCTTATGTGCCATTGATCCCTCCTACTTCAGCGAGATATCCTGAATCCGAACTTCCGTGAAGCCCTGCCGGTGTCCCTGCTTCCGGCGATAGTTCTTCCGGCGCTTGTGCTTGAAGATCACGATCTTGTCGTCCTTGCCGTGACCGACCACCTCGGCGGTGACCTTGGCCCCGTCGAGGAGGGGGCTGCCGACCGACACCTCGTCGTCCGAGGCGCCCATGAGGACCTCGTCGAAGGTGATGGTGTCACCCGGCTCCGCGGACGCCATGGAAGGAATCCGAATCGTTCTGCCCGCCTCTGCGCGGAACTGACGTCCGCCGGCACGGATGATTGCGTACATCTCGTTGGTCTCCACGTGAAAAAACCCGAACAAACCTGGAATATGCCCGCGGGTGCTCCCGCTGTCAACCGCGGGATGATGACTACGTTACAGTGTAGTGGTGCGTCACATCCGGCCCGGCCCCGCCCGCGGCCACGATCCGGAAGCGGTCCTGCTGCATGAGCGGGTCGTCCCGCAGGTTCACCTGGACCCTGGTCTCCTGCTCGAGCCGCTTCAGCAGCCCCGGCTCCTGCTCCATGACGTAGAGGGCCACCTCGGGGTGGAGGCGGACGAGGACCTCCTTCTCCTTCCCTTCCGCCGACACCCTGCGCACTGCGCGCTCGATCCTACGCACCACCGTCTCCGGCGTGAAGATCCTCCCGGTCCCGCCGCAGGCCAGACAGGGCGTGGTCTGCAGCTGGTAGAGCGAGGGCCGCACCCGCTGGCGGGTCATCTCGATCAGCCCCAGATCCGAGACCTCGAAGGCACGGGTCCGTGCCCGGTCCCGACCGAGGTGGGTCCGCAGCTCCTGGAGGACCCGGTCCCGGTTGCCCTGCGACTCCATGTCGATGAAGTCGCAGACGATGATCCCGCCGATGTCCCGCAGGCGAAGCTGTCGCGCGATCTCCTTTGCGGCGTCCACGTTCGTCTTCAGGACCGTCTTCTCCGGATCCTTCTTGCCGGTATAACGGCCGGTGTTGACGTCGATCGAGACCAGCGCCTCGGTCGGCTCGATGATGATGTGCCCGCCCGAGGGGAGGTCGACCTTCCGCTGGAAGGCGGCGGTGATCTCCGACTCGATCTCGTACTTGTCGAAGAGGGAGATGGGGCCGTCGTAGAGGTGGACCCGGCTCTTGAGCGAAGGGTCGACCGACTCCAGGTATTGCTCCACCTCGCGGTACACCTCCGCTCCGTCGATGGTCAGGGAGTCCACCTTCTCGGAGAAGAGGTCCCGGATGATCCCGGCAGTGAGCTTCGCCTCGCGGTGCAGCGCCTTCGGCCCCTTTCCCCGGGAGGAGCGCCGCTTGACCTGCTTCCAGGTGCTGTGGAGCGAATCGAACTCCCGCTTGAAGGTCTCCTTGGTGAGCTCCTCGCCCACCGTGCGGATGATGACCCCGCCGGAATCCTTGGGCATCACCTCGCGGGCCAGCTCTCGCAGCCGGAGGCGCTCGGCGCGGTCCTCGATCTTCCGGGATACGCCGACATGATTCGACATCGGCATGTAGACCAGGAAGCGTCCCGGGAGCGAGATCTGCGCGGTCAGCCGGGGGCCCTTGGTACTGATCGGCTCCTTGGTGACCTGAACGAGAATCTCCTGCCCCTTCTGGAGGATATCCTGGATGGGAGGAAGGTCCCTGCGCGAGCGCCGGCGCCCCCCGCCGCCGGAGGAGGAGGGCTCGTCCTCGTCGTCCTCGTCGTCCTCCTCGGTCGCGGCATCCGAGACGTGCAGGAAGCCGGCCTTGTCCGTGCCGATGTCCACGAAGGCGGCCTGGATCCCGGGGAGGACAGCTTCGACCTTCCCGAGGTAGATATCGCCCACCAGACGCGTTGCGTCCGGTCGATCCACCATCAGCTCGACCAACGAATCGTCCTCGATGATCGCGACCCGCGTCTCCGACGCCGTCGTGGTCATCAGGATCTCGCGCTTCATCTCCCCACCCCCGTGCCGATCTCTTCGGTCGCGCCCACTACGAGAGCAGCTCGCGAACGAGATGGCGCGCGATCACCATGCGCTGTATCTCGCTCGTACCCTCTCCGATCTCGCAGATCTTGGCGTCCCGCATCATCCGCTCGACCGGGTACTCCTTGATGTAGCCGTAGCCGCCATGGATCTGAACGGCCTTGGTGGTAGCCCGCATGGCCAGCTCCGAGGCGAACAGCTTGGCAATGGCCGCCTGCTTCGAGAACGGCTCGCCGCGCGACTTGAGCCAGGTCGCATGGAAGACCAGGTGCTTGGCGGCCTCGATCTCGGTGGCCATGTCCGCAAGCATGAACTGGATGCCCTGGAACTCGTGCAGCTTCTGGCCGAACTGCTTCCGCTCGTCCGCGTAGCGGAGCGCCTCCTCCATGGCCCCTTCGGCCAGGCCGAGCGAGAGGGCGGCGATGCCGATCCTGCCGGAGTCCAGCGTCTTCATGAAGTTGACGAACCCCTTCCCCGGCTCCCCCAGGACGTTCTCGTCCGGGACGAAGGCGTCCTCCATGATCAGCTCGCGCGTGTCCGACGCGCGCCACCCCATCTTGTCCTCCTTCTTCCCGGCGCGGACCCCGTCGATGAAGTCCAGATCTTCGGCGTGACCGACCCCGACCTCCCGCGTCTTCTCCAGATCCGTGGTGGGCTTGGTGACGATGAAGGAGGTGATGCCCTTGGATCCTTTGTCCCGCTCGGTGACCGCGGTGACGACGAACACCTCCCCGACTCCGGCATGGGTGATGAAGCGCTTGGTACCGTTCAGGACATAGCCGCCGTCCACCTTGCGGGCCATGGTCTCGGTCCCCGAAGCGTCCGAGCCGGCGCCCGGCTCGGTGAGCCCGAAGCCGCCGAGCACGCGGCCGGCGGCGAGGAGCGGGAGAAACCGCTCCTTCTGCGCATCCGTGCCGAAGTTGACGATCGGCGAGGTTCCGAGCGTGGTGTGTGCCGACACGGTGATGGCGTGGGAGGCATCCACCTTGGCCAGCTCGTGGAGGACGATCATGTAGCTCATGTCGTCCATGCCGGCACCGCCCACCTCCTCGGACCACGGGACGCCGAAGAGCCCCAGCTCCCCCATCTTCCGGACGTTATCCCACGGGAAGATCGCGTCGCGGTCCATCTCCTCGGCCACGGGCGCGATCTCGTTGCGGGCGAAATCGCGAACCATGTCGCGGATCATATAGTGACTGTCGTCGAAATACCGATCCATGGGCTCCGATGCCGGGAGAATGGGGACGCGTTCCGGGAAAAGACTGCAAGTTACGCCGCGAAACCCTTGCCGGAAACCCCGCTGCGACGTTACGGCGCAGATCGAGCGGCGCTGCGGCGGGTGATCAGCCCCGGAACCTGCGGATCCGCTCGAGGAGGGCGGCCCCGTACTTCCCGAGCTTGGCGGGCCCCACCCCCGGGATGGTCAGCAGCTCGTCGTCGTCCGCGGGACGTGCGCGCGAAAGCGCGGCGAGCGTCCGGTCGTGGAAGACGACGAAGGGTGGCACGTCATGCTCCTCGGCCAGCTCCCTGCGGAGCACCTTGAGGTCGGCGTAGAGCGCGGCCTCCTCTGCGCTGGGGGGAGCGGGCGGCGCCTCGCGCGGGGGCTGCGAAGAAGGGACGGAGGGAGGGGCCGGGAGAGGCGCGGCCGCCTCGCGGTCTCCGCCGTGGCGGGACACGACATCCAGGATCGCGGCGCCGTAGCGACGGAGCGTGTCCGGGCCCACGCCCCGGATCTCGAGCAGGGCGGTGCCATCCGTCGGACGCGCCGCCGCGATCCCCCGCAGCACCGCGTCGGTGGCCACCATGAAGGGCGGGACCTCCTGCTTGCGAGCCAGCTTCCGCCGCAGCGCGCGGAGGTCGTCGAAGAGCGGGCGGTCGCCTGCGGCCACGTCGTCGGGCGCGAGAGGCGCGGCCCGCGCCGCACCCCGGCCGCGGGTCGCGGCTCCCTTCCGCTCCCGCTTCTCGGCGGTGCCCAGGCAGTTGTCGCAGGCGCCGCAGTCGTCGAAGGAGATACGCTCTCCGAAGTACTCCAGGATGAACCGGCGGCGGCACCCCTCCGTGTACGCGTATCCCTGCATCTGGCGGAGCTTCTCCTCCTCGGCGCGGCGACGCTTCCCCCGGTCCCCCCAGTCGACGGGAAGCCGCGCGGGATCGAGGCGGGAGTCGGGGAGGAAGAAGCCGCCGTCGGCCCCCGGGGCGCGCCAATCGAGCATGCCGCGGGCGCGAAGCCCGTCCAACCGGGCGCGCACCTCCCGCATCTCCACGCCGCGTCCGGCAAGCTTCCGCGCGGGCACCATCACCCCCTGGTAGCTTCCCTTCCCGCCAGTCAGCCAGACCCGGCGCAGGAGGTCGCGCTCGGCTCCCTCCGGGAGCTCGTCGCGAATCCGCTCCGGGGAGGCGATCAGCTTGACCCAGAGGGCGTCCGCTCCGCCCGGGGGAACGGCGTGGATCACCCCCTCGGAGACCAGGAGCCGGAGCGCTGCCTCCACCTGCCTGTCGCCGCGAACCCCCTCCAGCGTCCTGGCGAAGTCCCGCGATGGCCGCTCCATCATCCCGTCCGGGCCGGCATGCTCCCGCAGCCCGCGATAGACGCGTTCCACCACCTCGCGCGGCGGGTGTCGCTGCTCGATGAAGAACTCGTGCGTGAAGCGGTCCGGGTAGGAGTGCAGCATCACGCACTCGGAGGGGTCTCCATCCCGCCCGGCGCGACCCGCCTCCTGGTAGTACGCCTCCAGCGTCCCCGGCATGTTGTAGTGCACCACGAGCCGCACGTCCGGCTTGTCGATCCCCATGCCGAAGGCGTTGGTCGCCACCACCACCGCCACCTCGCCGGTCATGAACCGCTCCTGGATCTCCTTGCGTCGGGGTGCGGCGAGCCCGCCGTGATATCCGACCGCCGGAATTCTCACCCCGTTGAGCAGCGCAGTCAGCGCGTCTACCGTCTTGCGCGTGGCAGCGTAGACGATGGAGGAGCCTTCGGCCTCGCGCAGGAGGGAGACGACGCGGCGGTCTCGCTCCGAATCGTTCTTCGACGGCACCACGTGCAGGGAGAGGTTCCGCCGGTCGAAGCCCGCCACCCGCACCTCGGGATCGCGCAGGTCGAGCTGGCGGACGATGTCCTCACGCACCTCCGGGGTGGCCGTGGCGGTCAGCGCCACCACCGGCGGATTCCCAACGATCTCGCGTGCCCGCGCCAGTCGGGTGTACGCCGGTCGGAAGTCGTGCCCCCACTGGGAGATGCAGTGGGCCTCGTCGATGGCGAGCAGCGACACGTGGACCCGCTCCGCCCACGCCCGGAAGGTGCGCGTGTCGAAGCGCTCGGGCGCCACGTAGACCATGCGGTACCCGCCGCTCTCGGCCTCGTCCAGCCGCGCCGTCATCTCCGAGCCGGAGAGGGTGGAGTTGATGAAGGTGGCGGGGAGGCCGCGCTCGCGGAGCCCGTCGACCTGGTCCTTCATGAGGGAGATGAGGGGCGAGACCACCACCGTCACCCCCTTTCCGAGGAGCGCCGGCACCTGGTAGCAGACGGATTTTCCGCCCCCGGTCGGCATGACGATGAGCGCGTCGCGCCCGGAGACGACGGCCTCCACCGCGGAGACCTGCGACGGCCGGAAGTCGTCGAACCCCCAGTGCTCGCGCAGGACCCTGCGGGCGTCGTCGAGGGTGGGGGGCGCGGCTTCCGTGGTCACGGATCTCCAGGCGGGTGAGGGGACGTGCGTGCGCCATCGAATCTGGAGGCCACCTGCCGGGGGGGCAACCGTCCGGTCGGTCTAGCAGGTCGGCCAGCCGCCGGGAGATGGAGAGCCCGAGTCCCGTGCCCCCCGCCGGCGCTCGGCAGGACGATGCGCACCGGCATGGTTCTGGCGCGGATCATCATACGCGCGGGGCGCTGCTCCCCATCTCCGCGCTCCACCCTGCATTCCCCCAGGCTTGCCCCGGAGGCCGTATGCGGCTCGCTCGCGCTGGTAAGCTTCGCTGGCGGCTACTCCTGCTCGTGGGGATGACCGCCGTTCCGGTGCTCGGCCTCATCATTCATACGAACCTCGAGCAGCGCGACGCCGCCGCTGCCGAGGCGCATCGGGAGGCGGCGGCCCTCGCCTACATGGCGAGCAGCGACTACCAGCGGATCGTCGCAGAAGCACGTCAGCTTCTGATGCTCCTCTCGCGCCTCCCCGATGTTCATGCCGCCTCCCCGGCGGAGTGCGGGCGCTTCCTCAGTCGGCTCCTCACCGATGACGCGCCGTGGAGGAACCTCGGCCTCATACGCCCTGACGGGCAGCTCGTCTGCAGCGCCCTGCACTTCGAGCCCCCCGTCGACCTCTCCGATCGGTCGTATTTCCGCCGCGCGCTCGAGAGCGGGGAGTTCTCGATCGGTGACTTCCAGGTGGGGCGCGTGACCGGGGAGGCCGCCGTGAACTTCGGCACCCCCGTGAGGGACGAGGAGGGAGATGTGGAGGGGGTGGTCTATGCGGCCCTTCCGCTCGTCTGGCTGCAGCAACGGGCGGTGCGCGCAGATCTTCCCGAGGGGTCGATCATCGTGGTGGTCGATCCGGCCGGCACGCTGCTGGCCCGCTTTCCCGAGCGACCCGACTGGATGGGGCGCGACATCCGCGACACGCCGCTCGGCCGGGCGATCCAGGCCACGGGCGGCGTCGGCTCCGCCGAAGAAGAGGCGCTCGACGGGGTCGAGCGGCTCTTCGCCTTCCAGCCGCTGGAGGCCGCCGGCGTCTCCCGAGTGACCATCGCGGTGGGGATCCCGAGCCGGGTGGCGTTCGCGGAGGCGCAGCGTGGGCTCGCTCGCAACCTTGCCCTGCTGGCCTTCATCACGCTGTTCGTCCTGGGGATCGCATGGTGGGGGAGCGACTTCTTCGTGCTCCGTCACGTGCGTGGCCTCGTGGAGGCCACGGGCCGGCTTGCGTCCGGGGACCTGCGAGCACGGGCGAAAACCGCCGACGACCGGGGCGAGCTGGCGGAGCTGGCCCGCTCCTTCAATACGATGGCCGACGCGCTGGAGAAGCGCGCCCGGGAGGCCGACGGGCACCTGCATCGGATCTCCCGGTTGAACCGTGTGCAGCGGGTGCTGAGCGGAATCAACAGCACCATCCTCCGCATCCGCGATCGTCAGGCGCTGCTCGACGAGGTGTGCCGCATCTCCGTGGAGGAAGGTCGATTCCCCGCGGTCTGGATCGCGGAGCCGGACGAGGAGGGCGTGGCGACGGTCACGACCCGGGCCGGGGATGCGGGAGATCTGGTCGACCACCTCCCCCCTTCCACGGAGGGCGACCCGGTCTCCGACGCCCTCCGGACCGGGAAGGTGATAGTGGCGAACGATGTCGAGAGCGATTCCTGCACGGCCGCCTGGCGCGACGTCCTCCGGAACTTCGGGTACCGGTCACTCGCCGCGCTCCCTGTCGGTAAGGACGGCGCCGTGGAAGGCATCCTGGTCCTCTGCTCGCTCGAGGCCGGGGTCTTCGATCGCGACGAGATGCGGCTCCTGCGCGACGTGGCCGGCGACGCCGCCCTTGGCCTCGAGTCGATCGCCAACGAGGAGCACATCGAATACATCGCCAACTACGACTCCCTTACCGGTCTCGCCAACCGCACGCTCTTCTCCGAGCGTTTGCGACTCGCCGTGGGAATCGCACGGACCGGTCGACACACCACCGCCGTCCTGCTTCTCAAGATCGACCGGTTCGGTCAGCTCACCGCCACGGCGGGTCAGCATGTCGGCGATGCCACGCTGGAGATGCTCGCGAGGTACCTGACCGAGTCGGTGAGCGAGGGGGATACCGTCTCCCGCGTCGGCTCGGGTGAGTTCGGAGTCGTGCTCGCGGAGCTGGAGGCGCCGGAGGATGCGGCAGGGCTTGCAGGCGCCATCCTGGACGGGGCACCCACCTCCTTCGAAGGGGACGACGAGACCGTTTTCATCACCTACAGCATGGGGGTGGCGCTCTACCCTCACGATGCGGAGGACGCCGGCGGTCTCGTCCGCAACGCCACCCTCGCGCTCCGCACGGCGACCCAGAGCGCACACAACAGCTACGCCTTCTTCTCCTCCGAGCTCGACACGCGCGCCCGACGCCGCCACCTCATCGAGAAGCAGCTTCGGAAGGCGCTCGCCGCGGACGAGCTCACGCTGGCCTATCAGCCCGTGGTGGACCTCGAGACCCGCCGCGTCATCGGGGTGGAATCGCTCCTCCGCTGGGAGAACGCCGAGTTGGGAACGATCTCTCCGGCGGAGTTCATCCCGGTAGCGGAGGAGACCGGGCTGATCTCTTCCATCGGGGAGTGGATCCTCCGGACAGCCTGCCTGCAGGGCCGCGAGTGGCACGAGCGCGGATTCGGTGACATCCACATGAATGTGAACGTTTCCGTCCGGCAGCTGGCCGAGGACGGGTTCGTCGATCGCATCGAGCAGATCCTGGCCGAGGCGCGCTTCGACCCCCGGGCGCTGGCGCTCGGGATCGAGATCACCGAGACCGAGCTGATGGAGAACGTGGCCTCGACGGTGCCCTCCATCACTCGCCTGCGGGAGATGGGGCTCGACGTGTACATCGACGACTTCGGCACCGGCTACTCCTCGCTCAGCTACCTGCGTGAGCTTCCTATCGACACCCTGAAGGTGGACATCTCCTTCATCCGGGATCTACCCGACAACGCGGACGCGGTAGCGGTCGTGCGCGCGATCATCGCGCTGGCGCGCGGCCTGGAGCTCCGGGTCATCGCGGAAGGGGTGGAGACTGAGGGCCAGCTGAAGCTGCTGCAGGAGATGGGTTGCGATTCCGTGCAGGGATTCCTCTTCAGCCGGCCCGGCACACCCGAGGAGATCGAGCCGCTCTTCGAACAGCCGGTCACCGTCTAGCGCCCCCGCTGGTTGAACGAAAAAAGGGCAACGCCGCTGGTCTTCCCATCTTCCCTTCCCCGGCTCGCTCCGCCTCAGTACCGCGCCGGCATCCCCTCGGCCGGGATCGACTCGCGGATGAACTCGCGGATGTGCCGGTTGGAGGAGGCCAGGTCCTCCTGCCTGAGGTACATCATATGGCCGCTCCGGTATCCCTCGAAGCGCATCCGGTCGCTGAGCCGGCCGCTGGGGTCCATGTTCCACATGGTGTACTTGGCCGAGAAGTAGTCCGTGGCTCCATCGTAGTAGCCCGCCTGCGTCATGACGTGCAGGAAGGGGTTCTGCGCCATGGCGTTCCGCAGGTCCTCCCCGGTGGTGTCCCCGTCCCGGTTCCATGGGTGGACCGGCCCGAAGATGAAGTAGCGCAGGTCGGTCTCGAAGCCCAGTTCGCCCCGGAGGTAGTGATTGATGGCCGGGGTAAAGGAGTGGTTCCAGGCGGTGAGGGCGGGATCGAAGTCGTACGCGTCCCCCGCGTCCTCCCGGTCGACGCCGCGGTAACGGGAATCGAGCCGTCCCACCGTGAGCCCCCGGTCGCGAAGCAGCTCCTTCCAGAACCGGCGGGTGGGTACCGCCAGGTTGCTCTGGCGCACCACCGCCTCGGAGAGGCCGGAGTAGCGCGCCACCTGCCGGGAGATGTCCCGCCGCCGCTCCGCTTCCAGGAATCCACCGCGCGCGAGCGCCGGAATGAACTCCTCCACGGTGAACTCCTCCACCTCCGGGAGGAGGTCGTCCAGATCCCGCTGCTGCAGCTCGGGCGGCAGCGCCCGGTGGTACCAGGCGGTGGCCGTCATATAAGGAAGGAAGAGGGCGTCCCCCACCGGGCCGCCGCGCGCGATGCCGAGCCCGGTCGGGGACACGAGGATCACCCCGTTCAGGTACATCCAGTGGCTGTTCTGCAGCCGCCGGGCGAGCCCTGCCACCCGGGTCGTGCCGTAGCTCTCCCCCTTGAGGTACTTGGGAGATGTCCAGCGCCCGTGCCGGGAGACGAAGGTGTCGATCCAGCGCGCCAGGTAGGCGATGTCTTCGTTCACTCCGAAAAACTGCTCACGGTCCGCATCTCCCACGATCCGGGAGAAGCCGGTGTTGACCGGATCCACGTAGACGATGTCGGCGACGTCGAGGATGGAGTGCTCGTTGTCGATGACCCCGTACGGCTGCACCGGGAAGCCTTCGTCGTCGATGGCAAGGAAGCGCGGCCCCGTGTAGCCGATGTGCATCCAGACCGAGGCGGAGCCGGGCCCGCCGTTGAAGGAGAAGACGAGGGGACGCCGGGAGCGGTCCCGCACGTCGGTCCTCTCGTAGTAGACGTAGAAGACCGAGGCGATGGGCTCCCCGTCGTCGTCCCAGACCGGCTGGGTGCCGGCGGTGGCTGTGTATGGGACGCGCTGCCCCTGGATGGTGACCGCGTGGCTGGTGGTGACGGCCGTGTCGGCTACCACCTCGACCCGCGAGGGCTGGGGCGCGCCCGGCTGCTGAGCGGTGACCGCCGGAGCGGCGAGGAGCGAAAACGCGAGCGCGAGCGGGGCCACCCTGCGGGCGGCGCTGGATGTCGAGGCCATGGGATGTCGAGCGGGGGACGAACGTCGGGCGGGGAAAGTGACTTCCGGATCAGAGCGGGTCAAGATCGCCGTTCCGGATACCTGCCCGGTCTCTTAAGCCTGGCAGCTATGTCTCCCGCTACTCCGTGCGAATCTCGATGGTGTGGGAGGCCCGCTCCTCCAGCGGCAACTGCACTCCCCACGGCGGCCCGTCGTGATCGTAGTTCCAGTAAGCGGACTCGATCACCAGACGATAGGTGCCGTCGATCTCGTCGACGTTGAACTGCGGGTGCGTGTTGCTATCCGGGAAGCCACCGAAGACGGGCATCGTTCGGCTATAGGTGGCACCCGGCTCGATCTCGATCGGCGGGCTGAGGCACATGGGGATGGGCGGGCTCCACGCGCTCACCCAATCTCCCTCCTCCCACTTCTCCAGCCGGAGCGCGAAGCTACCATTGCAGTTCACGATCGAGATGGTGCGGTCCGTCCGGTTCGTGTACTCGAAGGAGATCTCCCCCTCCCATCCGTGCGATCCACGCTGCAGGGTGTAGCTCGCCCGATCGGTGACGATCGGCGCGCCACCGGGATCGACCACCGAATCGACTGGATCCGGCGCCGTCGGGGCGTGCAGCGCGCAGCCGGAGAGGAGCAGCGCGCCGAGCGCGACCAGGGACAGCGATGAAGGGTGCATCGGGATTCTCGTGGCTGGTTCGTGGCGATCACTCACCCATGGAACGCGCGACGCGCGCCGCTCGTGACACCGAGGAGGCGGTACACGACGTGCGAGGCACAGGCGTTTCGCACTCGTCTCCCTCGACTCGTGAAGTCAGTCATGGCCACCATCGGGTACCACGCCTCGCACGAACAGTTTCCCCCGAGCGCCCTCCTCCGCTACGCCAAGCTCGCCGGGGAGGCCGGCTTCCAGGCCGGGATGTGCTCCGACCACTTCGCCCCCTGGAGCGAGCGGCAGAACGAGAGCGGGTTCTCCTTCGCCTGGCTCGGCGCGGCGCTGAGCACCACCGAGCTCTCCTGGGGAACGGTGTGCGCGCCCGGGCAGCGGTACCACCCCGCGATCGTGGCGCAGGCGGCGGCCACGCTGGCGGAGATGAACCCGGGTCGGTTCTGGCTGGCGGTGGGGAGTGGCCAGGCGATGAACGAGCACATCACCGGAGAGCGCTGGCCCCCGAAGCACGAGCGCATGGACCGGCTGCGCGAGTGCGTGGACGTGATCCGCGCCCTCTGGGACGGGGAGACGGTGACCTACCGCGGGCTCATCCAGGTGGACGAGGCGAAGCTGTGGACGCGGCCCGAGGAGCCGCCGATGCTGGTCGGCGCCGCCATCTCCCCGGAGACGG
>SKRI01000151.1 GCA_007118565.1 Gemmatimonadota bacterium
CCGTCCATGCGGAGGGTGAGCATCCCCTCCGCAATGGCCTGTTGCCGGAGCTCGGCGGTGGACGCGCCCTGGAGGATCATGCGCCGGAGGGTGGCGCTCATCGCCATCACCTCGTAGAGCCCCTGCCGTCCCTTGTAGCCGGAGCCGCCGCAGCTGTCGCATCCTCTTCCCCGGTGGAAGCTCATCTCCCGATCCTCCTTGGGGACTCCGGCCGCGGCCAGGTAATCGGTGGCATACTCCACCGGCGCGCTACACTCCGGGCAGATGCGGCGGACGAGGCGCTGCGCCGTGATCAGGTTGACGGCGGATGCCACGTTGAAGGGCTCGATCCCCATGTCGATCATCCGGGTGATCGTGGAGGGCGCATCGTTCGTGTGCAGCGTGGAGAGCACCAGGTGGCCGGTGAGCGCCGCCTTGATGGCGATCCCGCCGGTCTCGATGTCCCGGATCTCGCCGACCATGATGACGTTGGGATCCTGCCGGAGGAATGCCCGGAGTGAAGCGGCGAAGGTCATCCCGATCTCGGCGCGCACCTGCACCTGGTTGATCCCGTAGAGGTTGTACTCGACCGGGTCCTCCGCGGTCACGATGTTCACGTCCGGGGTGTTGATCTTGGAGAGGGCGCTGTACAGGGTTGTGGTCTTTCCGGAGCCGGTGGGACCGGTGACCAGCACCATGCCATACGGGTTCATGATGGCACGCATGAAATCCCCCTCCGCCTTCGGCTCCATCCCGAACTTCTCGAGGTCGAGCGTCAGGTTGCTCTGGTCGAGGATGCGGAGGACGATCTTCTCGCCAAAGAGGGTGGGGATCGTGGAGACGCGGAAATCGATCACGCGCCGCCCCACCCGGAGCTTGATCCGGCCATCCTGCGGGAGGCGCCGCTCGGCGATGTTCAGGTCGGAGAGGATCTTGAGGCGGGAGATGAGGGCCGCCTTCATCTTCACCGGCGGCCGCATCACCTCCCGCAGGGCGCCGTCGATCCGGTAGCGGATGCGGACCTCCCGCTCGTAGCACTCGACGTGGATGTCTGACGCCCCCTTTCGCACTGCGTCGACCAGGATCCCGTTAATGAGCCGGACGACCGGCGCATCCTCGACCTGCGCCTGCAATGCTCCCGCGGAGATGTCCTCCTGCTCCTCCTCCAACTTCTCGACGTCCTCGTCGTGGAACTGCCGTAGGAGGGCGTTGATCCGCTCGTCCGCGGAGTCGTACTCCCTCTCCAGCACCTTCCGGAGTGTTCCCTCGCCGGCCACGACCGGCTCGATGTCGCACCGGGTCATGAATCGGAGGTCGTCGAGAGCGCCCAGGTCCGTCGGATTGGCCATCGCCACGATCAATCTCCGACCGTCCCGCCTGACCGGGACGGCCAGATGCTTCATGGCCATCTCCGGAGTGAGGAGACGGACGACCCGCTCGTCGAGCCTGACCCGCTCGAGGTCGACGGCCCGCACCCCGTAGATCCTCCCCAGCGCCACGGTGAGCTGCTGCTCGCTCAGGTACCCGAGCCTCACCAGGCTGGCCGGAACTCCGGTTCCGTGGGCGCGCGCATCGGCGCGTGCCCTGCTCAGCTGCTGCTCGGAGACGATTCCCTGGCGGACCAGGCGCTCGCCGATGGGGTCGGATGCCGTCCTGACGGGCATGGAGTGGACGAAGGAGTGCGGGGTCGGTAGCGCGTCAGGGACGGCCGAATGCCGCATGGGGGGCGATGCGGGCCACGGTCGCGGATCCGATGCCGGACACCCGCGAGAGCT
The DNA here is from genome assembly GCA_007118565.1 of Gemmatimonadota bacterium. Classification (GTDB taxonomy): domain Bacteria; phylum Gemmatimonadota; class Gemmatimonadetes; order Longimicrobiales; family Longimicrobiaceae; genus SKRI01. The sequence continues at coordinate 1,755 of SKRI01000151.1, forward strand.
CCTCCGGGGAGCCGAAGGGCCCGTCGGCCTCGCGCGAGGCCACGATCCGCTCGGCGAGCACGGGCCCAACGCCGGGGAGGCGGGTTAGCTCCTCCGGCGAGGCACGGTTCACATCGATCGCGGCCGAGCCCGCTCCCGAGGCAAGAGATGCCGGCGGCGCCCGGCGGGGAGCCGTGGCGCCGTCCACCATGACCCTGTCCTCCAGCGCCGCGTACTTCGCGGGTCCGATGCCCGACACCTCGAGCAGCTCCTCCGGGGTGAAGACCCCGCCCCGGCCCTCCCGCCAGGCGACCACCCGCTCGGCGAGCACCGGCCCGATTCCGGGGAGTCGCGCGAGCTCCGTCGCGTCCGCCAGGTTCAGGTCGATCCGCTCGCCGGGCGCCAGCGGAACGGCGCGCCGGCGGGCGGCCTCCGTCTCGTCCGCCGTCTGCGCACGGACCTCGTCCAGCCCGGAGTCCGCCGGGAGGGCCGTCCACGCGGTCGGGCTCGGGACGAAGAGGTGGGCAGCGATCGCGGCCAGGAAGATGGCCGCCACCACCAGTAGACCGAGTCGCTCCTGGTGCGTGAGCGGTGTCATTGACCCCGGATCCTGCGGGTGAGATGAGCTCGACAGCTCGATCCGGAGAGGCACTCTCGCACAACCGATCGATCGGCATTCACGGGAGTGGTCATCCGCCCCGGTAGATCAGCTCCGCCAGCACCTCGCCCACCGCCTCCATCCCCTCGGGGGAGGTGTTCTCGGGGCTGTCGGCATGCGTGTGCCAGTATCGGTTGGCCGGCCCGAACTCGAAGTCGATGATGTTGATGGTCCGGATCCCTGCCTGGTTGAGCGGGATATGGTCGTCGGTGACGGCTTGCCCCACCCGATCGGGGAAGAGATCGCCGTACCCCAGATCCTCCGCCACCCTCCACACCCTCCGCACCACCTCCGGCGCATACTGGGCGGAGTACCCCTCCACCGGAAACCGCGGGTTTCGGTCGGCCACCATGTCGACGAGCACCCCGTAGAGGGGCCGATATCCCGGTGGGAGGTTCTCTGCGAAGTGGCGGGCTCCGAGGAGCATGTCGTCGAGCCCCGGGCCGAGATCCTCGCCGTCCGTGAGCAGGATGTCCACACCGATGGGCGGCGGCTGCTCCGCCAGCAGCTCCGCGAGCCCGAGGAGGACCGCGACGCCCGAGGCGCCGTCGTTGGCCCCCGGGATGGGCTCGGCACGCCGCGTCGGATCGGGGTCCCGGTCGGCGATCGGTCGGGTGTCCCAGTGCGCGAGGAGGAGGATGCGGTCCCGTGCCTCCGGGTCGAAGCGGGCAAAGACGTTGGTGAGCTCGAACTCGTCCCCCGTCTGGGTGTGTCGATGCGTGAACGGCTGCTCGATCACGGCATCGGCCCGCTCCCCGAGGAAGTCGAGCATCCAGGCGAGCTGGGCAGCATGCCCTTCCGTGCCGGGAACCCGCGGACCGAAGGCCACCTGGCGCTCCAGGAGCTCGAAGGCTCTCTCTCCCGTGAAGATCGGCCGCTCCACCGTGCTGCCGCGCGGGCGATCCTCGCCCCACTCGCATCCGGCGAGGATGGCGAGTGTCAGCAAGGGAAGCGCGCGGATGGCCGAGCTAGGCAACGTCAAACTCCGGAGGCTCGTGGCGATCATCGAATGGGTTTGCCAGGCGGATACTCCCGATTGCGGTGAAAAGTGCCGCCGGTGATCCACGCGCTCAATTCTAGCCTGATTCTGCAGATCGGGGAATGGGTCGAACGTCCAAGATGTTCTCCCAGCACGAGACCGAGGACGAAGGTCAGGACCGGGAAGGAGGAAGCGCGCGCAACAGCGGAAAGGATCCGGTGTACGGGGAAGCGCCCGCTCGAGGGTTTTCATGGCGACGACCCTCCCGATCGAGGGCCTCCGGTGTCGTGGGCGGCGGCGCCATCGTATGCTGCGCACTCTCCGGGAGGGAGGGGCCGGGGCCGATCGCTTCCGATCACGGACCCACCCGGACCTGCCCCGGCGAGCCCGGGCTTCGACTCCGGTACGATCATCACGCAATGAAGGTCTTTACCCGCTATCTGCTGCGCGCCCACATCGGGCCGTTCCTCTTCGCCTTCGTGGCGTTGACGGGGGTCATCCTCATCAACACGTTGGCGCGGCAGCTTGCGGAGCTGGCGGGCAAGGGCCTGCCCATGGACGTGATCCTGCATTTCTTCGTCCTCTCGCTTCCCAGCAACATCGCCCTCACCCTCCCGATGGCGGTGCTAGTCGCCGTCCTCTACACCTTCTCGCAGCTCGCCTCGGAGAACGAGATCTCCGCCCTGCGTGCCAGCGGGATCGACCTGCGACGCATGGTGGCCCCGCTCGTGGTCGCCGCGATGCTGGTGGCGGGGGGGATGTCCTGGTTCAACTCCTTCGTCCTTCCTGAGAGCAACCACGAGTGGAAGCAGCTCATGGTGGATATCGGGCGGACCAGCCCCCTCCTCACCCTCCGGGAGCAGTCGGTCAACGAGATCCGGGCGGACGGCGGCCGGGCCAAATACTATCTCCAGGCAACGCGGATCGACCCCCCCACGAACCGCCTCTGGGACGTGGTGATCTACGACCGGAGCCAGGGTGGAATCGGACGGACCATCTACGCCGACTCGGGGCGGATGAACTTCAACCCCGCGCAGACCGATCTCCTGCTCACCCTGTACGACGGCCACATCAACGAGATCAACTTCAATCAGCTCCAGGAGTTCCAGCAGCTCGGCTTCGGGGAGCAGGTGATCCGCATGGAGGGGGTCGGCACCGAGCTGGAGCGACAGGAGGGAGCCGGCTACCGGTCGGACCGGGAGATGACGGTTCCCATGCTCAACGAGCGGGTCGCGCAGCTGCGGGACCGGCACCGGAACATCCGCGAGGAGGCGGCGAGGGATGCCCTCGCCGACGTGGAAGCACGGCTTGCCGGGAGAGCGGCGATACCCGACCCCGACGCCGTGGATCGGGACGAGGTGGCCGATCCGCCGCCTTCCGCCGAGCGGACCGCGCGGCTCCTCCGATCGCACGAGAGCCGGCTCAACAGCACGGAGCGGCAGATCCGCCAGTACCGGGTGGAGGTGCACAAGAAGTTCGCGATCGCCACCGCGCCGCTCGTCTTCGTGCTCCTGGGCGCTCCGCTCGCCATCCGGTTCCCGGGGGGCGGGGTGGGCGTGGTGATCGCAGCCAGCCTCGGCGTGTTCGCGCTCTACTACGTCGGCCTGATCGGGGGTGAGACGCTCGCGGCCGAAGGCTACCTGGATCCCGCGGTGTCCATGTGGGCCATGAACGTGCTCCTCCTCGTCCCGGGGATCTGGCTGTTCTCGCGCATGGGAAGGGAGACGCACACCGCACGTTCCGGCTCCCGGCTCGGGACGCTCCTCGAGCTCGTCCGGCGACGCCGGAAGGACGGCGAATGATCCGTCACCTGGACCGGTACGTGGCGAAGCAGTTCGTCGTCACCTTCAGCGTGCTCGTCCTCGGGCTCCCGCTACTGTTCATCATCACGGACGTCACGGAGAATCTGGACCAGCACTTCGCCCGGGGGATCTCCACGGGGTCCATCGCCCTCTCGTATCTCTTCTACATCCCCCAGTTCGTGGTCTGGTCGCTGCCGATCGCCGCGCTCGTGGGCACCGTGTTCACGGTGGGTACCATGACGCGGCACCAGGAGGTGGTGGCGGCCAAGGCCGGGGGCGTCAGCTTCTACCGCCTGATCGCGCCGATCTTCGTCCTCGGCGTCGTCCTCAGCGGCGCGGCGCTCGTCCTGAACGAAGTCGTCCCGGTCACCAACCAGATCCGGGCGGAGCTGATCGGGGAGCGGCAGACCTGGGGTGGCACGCTGCGCAGCGATTTCATCTATGTGACGGAAGCGGGGCACGTCCTCGCAGCGAGACGGCTGGAGCCCGCCGGCAACCGGATGAGCGGCGTGGTGCTCGAGCAGCGGGGGCGTGACGGCGAGGGACACCGCCACGCCGCGGCGCATGAGGCCGTCTGGACGCCCGATGCCGGATGGAGGCTGCAGAACGGCTATCTGCGTTACCTCGACAAGAACCGGGGAGAGACGACCTTCGAGTTCGCGGAGATGATGGTCCCGCACCTGAGCGAGACCCCCGAGGAGCTGATGGCCGAGCCCAAGGATCCGGACGAGATGCGCTATCACGAGATGACGCGCTTCATCGCGGCCATCGAGCGGTCCGGGGGTGACAGCCGCCCGATGAGGACCGAGCGTGCCCAGAAGATCTCGTTGCCGCTGGCGGTGGCGGTGATCATCCTCTTCGGCGCACCTCTCGCGACCAGCTCGAAGCGCGGAGGCGCGGCCTACGGGATCGGTGTGAGCCTGGCAGTGACCATGGCCTACCTGCTTCTCTTCCGCGTCGGATCCGCCATGGGAGCAAGTGGATCCTTGCCCCCGCTCGTGGCCGCATGGCTCCCGAACCTGATCTTCCTGGCTGCCGGCCTGGTGCTTCTCCAACGCGTGCGCACGTAGGCGGAGCGGCTCACGCCACACGTCCCGTGACCGGAGGGGTAGGGAGATGGAGAGCGCCGCGCGCGCTACCTCCTCACCACGTGCCCTCGCTCCGCAAGAAACTTCCTCGCCTCGTCGAGCCGGTACTCCCCGAAGTGGAAGATGGAGGCGGCGAGGACGGCGTGCGCGCCCGCTGCGAGAGCCTCATCCAGATGCTCGAGTGATCCCGCCCCGCCCGACGCGATCACCGGGATTCGCACCCGCTCGACCACGGAGCGGATGAGCTCCAGGTCGTAGCCGTCACGCGTCCCGTCCGCGTCCATGGAGGTGAGCAGGACTTCCCCTGCGCCGCGCCGCTCCATCTCCCCCGCCCACTCCACCGCGTCGATCCCGGTCGGCTCGCGCCCGCCGTGCGTGTACACCTCCCACCCACCGTCGGGGCGGCGACGCGCATCGATGGCGACCACCACGCATTGCGAGCCGAAGCGGGCGGCGGCCTCCTCGATGAGCCCCGGATTTTGGATGGCTGCAGAGTTGACCGAGACCTTGTCCGCGCCCGCCCCCAGGATTGCGCGGAAATCATCGACCGAGCGGACGCCCCCGCCGACCGTGAAGGGGATGAAGACGGAGTCCGCCGTACGGCGGATCACGTCGAGCATGGAGTCCCGATCCTCATGCGTGGCGGTGATGTCCAGGAGCACGAGCTCGTCGGCGTGCTCATGGTCGTAGCGGACCGCCTGCTCGACCGGATCACCGGCGTCACGCAGGCTCTCGAATCGGATCCCCTTCACCACCCGGCCGTCCTTTAGGTCGAGGCAGGGGATGATGCGCTTGGCGAGGCTCATGCTTCCCGGAGGTGGCGGAGGAGGCTCGGAGCAGGGTGGAGCCAGGCGATGTCCTCGGCCGGACCCCCGAGGGTGAGGCTCCAGTCGTCGGCGACCTCGACCTCGAGCGTGCCGCCCCGCATCCGGACGCGTACCGACCCGGAACGGACGAAGCCCGCGCGCACCGCGGCTGCGGCCACGGCGCAGGCGCTCGACCCGGAGGCTTCGGTCTCCCCGGCGCCGCGCTCCCAGACGAGCGCCTCCACCTCGTGCTCCGAAAGGATGCGCGCGAGCTGGACGTTGACCCCCGCAGAGAAGCGGGGGTGCGTCGAGAGCTTCGGGCCGATGGTGCGGAGCTCCTCGACGTCCAGCTCGTTGCGGAAGACGACGAAGTGCGGATTGCCCACCGAAAGCGGAGTACCGAGGACTTCGATGCCGGGATCGACCTGCACAATGAGGTCATCATCGCCCGTCCCCCCGTCCGTGACCCCCGCCGCGGAGGGGCCGAAGGTGACGCGCCCCATCTCCACCCGCACCGCGAAACCCCCCGCCGGGTGCTCGCCCTCCAGCGTCATCCGCACGGTTCCGCCGGGGGTTTCCACGGTGAAGCGGGCGCGCTCGTCGCACCAGCCGGAGCGGAGCAGGAAGACGGCGAAGATCCGCAGACCGTTCCCGCTCTTCTCCGCCTCGGTGCCGTCCGGGTTGATGATCCGGAGACCGACGTCCGCCTGCTCGGACGGCACCTGGAGCAGGAGCCCGTCAGAGCCGATCCCCCGATGCCGATCGCAGAGGATCCGTGCCGCCCGACCCGGATCGATCCCTCCCAGCTCCTCCCCCCCCATGGCCAGGTAGTCGTTGCCGAGCCCGTGGCCCTTGAAGATCCTGATTCGCTCGCTCATCGCCCCATCACAGCCGCAGGAAGTTGCCGAGCAGGCGGAGCCCGTCCTCCTGGCTCTTCTCGGGGTGGAACTGCACGCCGCGCACGTTGTCCCGCCCCACCAGGGTGGCGAACCGGTCGTCGTACTCGCACCAGCCGAGCACGTCCTCGTCCGGTACCTCGTGGGCGGCGTAGCTGTGCACGTGGTAGAAGTAGCGGGACGCCGCATCGGCGAGCCCGTCCAGCAACGGATCGTCCGCCGCCGAGCCGGTGAACACGACCTCGTTCCAACCCACGTGGGGGAGCGGCTGCTCCGTGCGGATCTTCCGGACCACACCGGGGATGAAGCCGAAGCCTGTCCGGCCCCGGGCCTCCTCGCTCTCGGCGAAGAGGAGCTGCATTCCCACGCATACCCCCAGGAAGGGCCGATCGCTCGCTACGAATTCGCGGACGGCATCGCCCAGCCCGGATGTCTCGAGCCGGGTCATGCACTGGCCAAAGTGTCCCTGCCCCGGAAGGATGACCCGGTCGGCCCCTCGGACCTCACACGGATCGTCCGTCAGCGTCACCGCGGCCTCCACATGCTCCAGCGCCTTCACCACGGAGCGGAGGTTGCCCGCGCCGTAGTCGATCACGACCACGCTGCGGGTCAAAGCACGCCCTTGGTGGAGGGGACCTCGTCGCCGGAGCGCGGGTCGCGCGCCGCCGCGGTACGGAGCGCCCGCGCGGTCGCCTTGAAGACCGCCTCCACCAGGTGATGCGCGTTCTCCCCGCGCAGCGTGTCGATGTGCAGGGTGATGCGCGCCTCGGTGGCGAAGGCCCGCCAGAACTCGGCGCAGAGCGACGTGTCGAACTCGCCGATCATCGGCTGGTCCGCCGGGAGGGAGATGCGGCCATGCATCGATGGCCTCCCGGAGATGTCCACGACCGCCCGCGCGAGCGCCTCGTCGAGCGGAATCGTGGCATCGGCGAAGCGGGTGATGCCGCGCATGTCTCCGAGCGCCTCCCGGAAGGCGCCTCCCAGGGAGATCCCCACGTCCTCGACGGTGTGGTGCCCGTCCACCTGGAGATCCCCCTTGCAGCCGACCTCCAGGTCGAGGCCGCCGTGCCGCGCGAGGGCGTCCAGCATGTGGTCGAAGAAGCCGATCCCCGTGTCCGCCTGCGCGCGACCCGACCCGTCCAGCTCGAGGCGCACCGACACCTCGGTCTCGCTCGTCTTCCTCCTCCTCTCCCCGAGTCGGCTCATGATCCCTCCAGGATGGTGCGGGTGGCGGACAGGAAGGCGTCCGTCTCCTCGCCGTTGCCCGCGCTCACCCGCAGACAGCCGTCGAGCATCGGGTAATGGGAGACGTCGCGGATCAGCACCCCGTGCTCGTCGCGAAGCCGCCGGAAGAGCTCGGCATGGCCCACCGGGTCGCGAGCCACGCGGAAGAGCACGAAGTTCGCCTCGCTGCGGTACGGATGAATGCCGGAAAGCATTTCCAACTCTCGGAAGATCCGGTCCCGCGCGGCGCGAAGGGCCTCCACGGGCTCGCCGAGCGCCTGAGGCTCGCGGAGGACGGCGAGGGCCGCCCTCTCGGTGAAGATGTTGAGATTGTAAGGGAGCTTCGCCTTGGCGACTTCCCGCGCGAGCTCCGGCGAGGTCAGCAGATATCCCGCGCGGAGCCCGGCCATTCCCATCGCCTTGCTGAAGGTGCGCAGGACGACCAGCCGGGGGCAGCGGTCGAGCAGCTCCCCCGCGTCCTCGCCGCCGAACTCGAGGTAGGCGTGGTCCACCACGATCAGCGCGTCGGTACCGTCGTGGAGCCGGCGGACCTCCTCCCGGGACACAACCGACCCGGTGGGATTGTTGGGAGAGCAGATCACCACCACCACCGCCTCCTCGCGGCGGGTCGTCTCCGCGAACTTCGCCGCCTCGTACGAAAGATCGCCCCGCAGCGGCACCGGCACCACCCGTCCCTCGTGCACCTCCGTGAGGAGCGCGTAGAGGGAGAAGGTCGGCTCCGGCACGACCACCGCCGCACCGGGGGTGACGGTCACGGCGAGGACCGCCTGGATCAGCTCGTTCGAGCCATTCCCCGTCAACACGCCCTCTGGATCGCAGCCGTGCCTCTCGGCGATGGCACCGACGAGCGCCGAGGGGACGAAGCCGGGGTACCGGTTCCATGAGCGCGCGGCCACCTCCTCCAGCACCCGCCGCTTCAGGGGCTCGGGGAGGTCGTACGGGCTCTCGTTCTGGTTGAGCTTGACCGGGACGTGAGCCTCCGCCAGGTGGTACCCCCCGAGGCGTCGGACCGAGGGCTTGATCCGGTCGATTCCGGAGCGCCGCTCCTGCTCACTCGCCTCGGACACGCCTCTCAGCCGTCCGAGACATGGATGATCTGGTCGCGGCGCGTCCCCACGGATACGTACCAGATCGGCACGCCGGTCAGCTCCACGATCCGCTCCAGGTAGCGCTGCGCCCTCTCCGGGAGGTCCTCCCACCGCCGGGCGTCCGCAGTGGACGTCTCCCATCCCGGAACCGTCTCGTAGGTGGGCCTCGCGGTCTCGAGGAGCGAGGTGTCGGCCGGAAAGTCGTCCACCGAGCGGCCGTCGATCTCGTATCCGGTGGCGATCCTGATCTCGGGAAGGGTGTCGAGCACGTCGAGCTTGGTCACCGCCAGGCCGGTCAGCCCGTTCACCCGCGCGGCATAGCGCACCACCACGGCGTCGAACCACCCGCACCGCCGGGGACGCCCGGTGGTGGCCCCGTACTCCCCCCCCATCTCCCGGAAACGCTCCTGAAGCGGAGATTCCAGCTCGGTGACCAGGGGGCCCTCGCCGACGCGGGTCGTGTACGCCTTGACCACGCCGACCGCGGCGTCGAGCGAGGTGGGCCCGATCCCCACCCCGAGGCAGGCGCCGCCCGCCGTCGTGTTGGAGGAGGTGACGAACGGATAGGTGCCGTGGTCAACGTCCAGGAGCGCGCCCTGCGCGCCCTCCAGCAGGACGCGCTCGCCAGAGCGCAGCGCGTCGTCGATAATGCGCCCGGTGTCCACCGCAAGCGGAAGCAGGCGCTCCCGGAGGGACAGGACCTCCTCGACCATGGCGTCCACATCGAGCGATTCGGCATAGCCGTTGGCGGAGACCCGCCCGGCTGCGGCGCGCATCATCTCCGCGGCCCGCCGCTCGTCTCGGAGGTCGGCCACCCGCAGTCCGCGGCGCGCCACCTTGTCCTCGTAGGCGGGTCCGATGCCCCGCCCCGTGGTGCCGATCCTCCCGGAGCCGCGGCGCTCCTCCGCGGCCTGGTCGAGCAGCTTGTGGTAGGGAAGGAGCAGGTGCGCCCGGGAGCTCACCCCAACGCGCCCCTCGGCGGAGATGCCGCGTGCCTCCACCGCATCCAGCTCCTCGAAGAACTGGAAGGGGTCGAACACCACGCCGTTTCCGAGCAGGCAGCGACGCTCCGGATGGAGAATTCCCGAGGGAATCTGATGGAGGATGAACTCCGCATCTCCCACATGCACCGTGTGACCGGCGTTCGCGCCGCCCTGGTAGCGGGCGACGATGTCGACCTCGTCGGCAAGGACGTCCACCACCTTGCCCTTCCCCTCATCGCCCCACTGGGCACCCACGACGACGACGCAGCGATGTTCACGCATTGGCTCAGAGATCGGTCCGGTCGGATTCGGTTCGCGGTCGACATGCAAGCGAAAGCGCGGCCCCGATGGCTCGGGACCGCGCTCGACGCATCCTGGACGGGAAGCTATCCGGCGTGATCTTGGGTGTCAACGCGAGAGTTCGGGTCCTCCTCCTGAACCAGCGCGTCGTCCGCCGATCGTACGAGCGACGCGATCTCCTCGTCGAGAACGATCTCCTCGCTGCTGAGCGGGAAGCGTACGAAGAAGCAGGTGCCGTCGCCGACCTCGGACTCGACCCGGATCGTTCCGCCCAGGAGCTTCAGGAGCTTCCGGGTGATGGAGAGGCCGAGGCCGGTGCCGCCGTACTCCCGCGTCGAGCTCTGGTCGATCTGGCGGAAATCGTCGAAGATCGTATCCAGATCCTCGGGGGAGATCCCGATACCGGTGTCGTATATCTCGACCTCCACCCGCTCTTCCTCCTCCAGCGACCGGGCTCGCACGCCCACCTCACCCTCGTGGGTGAACTTGACCGCGTTCGAGAGCAGGTTGAGGAGGATCTGCTTGACCTTGGTGCGGTCGGTCTGAAGGATCGGCAGGTCGCTCCCGATGTCCATCGTCAGCTCGATGGATTTGCGGCGGATCATCGGCTCGATAGTCTGCGCGAGCTCCTTGAGAAGCATCTTCAGGTCCACCTCGTCGACGTAGACCGGCATCTTGCCGGCCTCGATCTTCGCGAGATCGAGGATGTCGTTCACCAGCTCGAGGAGGTGCTGGCTTGCCCCGTACATCCTGTCGAGCGACTCCTCCTGCCGCTCGTTCAGGCTCCCGTAGATGTGATCCCGCATCAGCGAAGTGTATCCGAGCAGCGCGTTGATCGGGGTCCGCAGCTCGTGGCTCATGCTCGCCAGGAACTCCGACTTGAGGCGGTACGCCCGCTCCAGCTCCCGGCTCTGCCACTCGAGCTGCCGATTCCGCTCCTCCAGCTCGGTCGTGGCCTCGGCGATCCGGTCCTCGAGACTCTCGTTGAGCAGGCTGAGCTCCGAGGCGAGCCGCTCGTTCTCCGCCGCCTTGGTGAGGTCATGGATGATGGAGACGATGGCAGTCATCTCCCCCCGGTCGTTCATCACCTTCCCCGAGACCACCTCCACGGGGAAGACTTCACCGGTCGCCGGATTCTTGAGATCGAACTCCGTCTTGCTGACGGTATCACGGCTGATCGCGAACTCGGAGATGAACGAGGAGAACTTGGTGTCGTTCTCCCAGACGGCCTGGCGCTGCGAGGAGTTCCGCCCCCCCTCCGCCTCCACGTCGAAGAGCTGCTCCGCGTTCCAGTTGAGCAGGATGATGTTCGACTCGTCGTCGGTCACCAGGATCGGGTCCCCGACGTTCTCGAGCACGAGGTTGAGGCGGTCTCGCTCGCGGCGGGACTTCATCTCCGCCTGCCGCACGCGCATGAACTGGTGCTGCAGCTCGGTGGCCGCCCGCTTGAGGTCGGTCACGTCCCTGAGGATCAGGATCTTCGATCCCTCCCCCAGCAGAGGCGCGTGAAGCGGCGTGGAGAGGATCTCGAAGAGGAGGTCACCCCCCTCACTGGGATCCACCAGGTTGAGCTCGCGCGCGGGTGCCTCACCGCCGCTCAGCTCGGACCGACTGAGGAAGGAGGAGAAGAGGAGGTTGTTGATCTCCACCGCACGGCGGCGACCCTCGCTGTCCCCGTCCCGCGAGGTGAAGAGCGCCTCTGCCCGCTTGTTCTCGAGCGCCATCTCGTAGTTCGCATCCGCCACGAAGACAGGGTCCGGCAGGGCATTGATGATCCCGCTCAGGAGGTCGCGCTGGCGCTCGAGCTTTTCCGATGACTTCCGGAAGCGGTCCAGGTCGAAGATCCGGTGGAGGAGGGGCCCGATCTCCTCCAGGACTCCGTACCCGCTTGCGGCCTCCTCTTCGGTCCCGCCCTCGATCACGAGCGCGCCGAACGGAACGTTGTCGGGGTCACGGAGCGGAAGGAGCCACCCATCCTTCCCATCCGGAAGGAAGAGGCCGGGCAGCTCTTCCAGAGGCACCGGGCAGTGCGAGGTCAGCGCCTTGGCGGCCGGGGATCCGGCGGTGAGGTCGAGGGGCTTTACGGCGCTGACATCGCGATCCCAGCCCACGGAATCGATGGGGTGAAGCCTGTCCTCCTTCTGCTCGAAGGCGATCAGGCCGCCGACGTCCCCGGAATTCCACAGCTCCTCTCGGAGCAGGGCAAGTGCCTCCACCGCCCGTTCGGCGCACTGCAGCCTCCGGAATATGTCGATCGTCCGACGGTCTTCTCCGGCGGTAGGTGGCACGTCGCCTTCAGCTCAGGGATTCGAGCTTCTTCTTGAGCTCGGCATTCTCTGCCATGACCCGATCCATCTCCTCCGAGCTCGAAGGGGAGGTGAGCTCCCGGGACCGGCTCGGCCCGATGCCCACCGCTTCGGAATACTTGAGATACGTCTCGATCGATGCGACCACGACGCGCGCCTCGACGGTGACGAGATCGATCCCGACCAGCGAGACCCGCACGTAGGCATCGATGACGATCCCCTTGTCCAGCACGCGGTCGAGGACGTCGATCAGGCTCGATCCACCGGGGGTCCGTTCTACGGCCATGTCTTACCTCTTCGAATACAGGGGAAACCGGCTGCTCGACCGGTATGGATCAGGGCGTACCGCAGGGAGTCGTCCCTGCTACTTCTGCTCCTTCACGTCCTCTCCGGGAGCAAGCCGCTCGAGCTTCTCCTCCAGTGTCCTCAGGCGCTCTCGGAGATCCCGGTTCTCTCGCTTCAGCTGCTCTCCGTGTCCGGAGAGCGCCGGATCGTAGCGCCACCAGTCCAGCCCGACCTCCTCTGCCTTGTCGATGGAGCAGATGAGCAGGCGGATCTGGACGGTGAGAAGCTCTACGTTCGCGAGATTTACCTTGACATCTCCCGCGACCACGAGGCCCTTGTCCAGAATCCTGTCCAGGACATCTACGAGGCCCTGGGGGCGGTTCGCGGAGAGGGCGGGTGGTTGGTGCACGACGGGACCTGTGTTCGGGATTCGGAGGAATCACTGCTCCACATCGACCGGGAGGTGGCGGGGGCAGGGATCGGGCCACCTGCTCAGAGCAACTTGCCCAGCGGACCAAGGTCGATGTTCAACTCGTCTTCTGCAAGGCCGAAAACGTCGCGGATCTCGCCGAGCTTCTTTTCCAGCTCGAGCAGCGCGCGTCCCATGTTCTCGATCTGATCCTCCGTCAGGTCCCCGTCGTCCATCCGCCGGACCGCCTGGTGCTCTACGATCCGGCGGACCAGCTCCACCACCGTCAGCACCAGACGCGCGAGGTCCTGTTGCACCGCATCCGGATCGATCTCCAGTCGGTCGGGAAGGGCGTTCGCCACCTCCGCCAGATCGAGATCGGACGGTCGTCGCTCGTCAGCGCTCATCCGGCCCCACTCGTGTGAAGGAATAGGGAGGCCACGGTCCGGTCATCGAGAGAGGACCTTCGACCGCCTCCCGGGCGGCGGGAAACGCCTCCCGAAAGCTCGGTACGTCCGGCTTCCGCACGAGGAGCGACACTACGACCACGCTTCCGTCGACCACCTCCCGCGCCACCTCGACCGGAGCGGGAAGCGCTGCGAGCACAGGTGCCAGGGATCGCTCCGCCGCCTCACGCCGAAGGCGCTGCCGCTCGTGCTCGGTGCGGAGGCGTCGCATGTACCTTCCTCCCTCACCCCCGGTTTCGGCCCCCCGGTCATCCTTCGCGCCCCCGCTTCCGTGCCGATCCGCGAGCGGCAGACGCAGACCGATCTCCACGCACCCCTCCACCCGATCGAGAAGTCGGAGGTATTCGTCGCGCTGCTCGCGGAGCGTTCGCTCCAGACCGTCCACCTCGGCGATTCGCATGCCGAATCTGAGCGGGAGCGGGGTGCCCGTGGCGAGGGCGGCGCGGACCACCCGGTCGTGCCTCGCGAGATTCTCGGGGGTGGGATGGACCTCGCCACACGTAGAATGCCAGACGCCGAGCCCGTTGTGCTCGAGCAGCACGACCGGGGCGCCAGTCACCCCCCTCACTTCGGCCGAAGGCCCGGGCTCTCCTGCCCTCCGTATGCAGTACGGGTGAATCAATCGGCCTCCGGCTCCCGCAGCAGGTTCCGCCTCTTCATGGCGGACACCGAGGTGAGGACCGCGTTCAGCCCGAGGAACACGAGATCCACCCCCGCGACCGAAATGGTGACGTTCCCGACGATCACCACGCCCCGGTCCAGAACACGATTGACGAGGTCGGCGAGGGAGGCCTCCTTCCCCCCTTCCCCCATCTGCCAGAGCTCCAGCTCTTTGGGGAGACTTCCGGGCTCGAGGAATTCGGGAAGGTCACTGCTCATCGTCCGGGGCGGAAAAGTTGTAGGCCGGCCAGGGACCGGTCAGCTCCAGCGACAGCTCGCCGCTCTTCCATTGCTGCTCGAGCGCAGTTGCCCGCTCGCGAAATGTATCGGCATTCTCGCCATGCACCAGGAAGGCGGCCCTCAGCACGAGCTCCCTTCCCTCGGAGCGTCCGGCATCGAGCGGGGGAACGGGGAGCGCGACCGCGCCTTCAGCGGCTTCGCCGAGATCGGTGAATACCTTCTTCACCGCCTGGCCGGTGACGGTGCGGACCTCCTCCGCGATCTCCGTCTCGAGCTTCTTCACCAGGAGAAAGCGACGCCCCGGGCTGGCCTCCTTCACCTCTGCCTCCATTCGCGCGATCCGGGAGGAGTGGCGTCCGAGCGCTTCGCGGAGGCGCCCCGCATCACGCCACATCCGCAGCGACCATTCCCCCCGACCGCGGAGACGCTCGAGCGTCTCCAGAAGGCGCGGCACTTCCGGCTCGAGGCGGTCGCGGAGCCGAGCCTCCCCCGCATGGAGCGAGAAGGGCCTGAGTGGCAGGACGGTCGTTTCGGCGGCAAGTCCCTGTAGCACCTCCTCGTGCTCCATCCCCCGCGCTCCGACCCACTCGAGATCGCGAAGCCGCTCGTTGAGTCGTTCCTCGCCGTACTCGTCCGATTCCACGCGACTGATCACGGCCGAGACCTGCCCGAGGTCGAGCAGGCGAACCCGTCCCGCCTCCAGCCCCCGCTCCGCGGACGGGGGCACCCGCGCATCCCCGGGAACGACCCCGTAGAGGTAGAGAAGCTCCTCCGTCAAGGCGTCGTTCTCCGCGGTCATGCCGCCTCCATGATGCGCCATCGGTCGCGAAAGTCTTCCAGGGCATCGATGCCGACCGGCGCCGGATCCACGTCGGGAAGGATTACGAGACCGGTTCGAGTCCGTTCGGTCGCTCGCAAGGCTCGCTCCACCTGAGCCCGGCTGGCGGACGAGCCTCGATTGAGGAGGCAGCGCTCCACGGGAACCCCGGCTGTCGCGAGGGCGTCGAGGAGCCGCCGGGTCTCCGGCTCGGAAAGCGCCTCCGGGAGCAGGACGACGAGGGCGGCGGTGCGCTCGGGATCCACGAGCCCCGCCGAGAGCTCCCGGATCCGCCGCGCCATCTCCAGGAGAGACTCTCCGGCTGTGCCGAGCCCGGTCACCTCCCGGTAGCGGAGAAGGAGGCGCAGTATCGCCCGTATCCAGTCCCGGACGATGTCCGGAGTCTCGAGAAGGCGGAGAAGGTGGCCGGTGGGCGCGGTGTCGAGAACGATGGGAGCGCCGCGATCCTCCCGCATGTCCGCGACCTCCGCCAGTGCCACGACCTCGTCGATGCCAGGGGGAGCGAGCCGCATGAGCCTGCCGACCACCTCGCGGTCCATCTCCAGGGAGAGGCCACCGGCGGCGATCCTGTTGAAGACCGCCTCGACCTCCGTCTCGTACCGGTCCCGGAACGATTGCCAGGTGGCCGTAGCGTCCAGCTGCCGGACTTCGAGGCCCGCGGGTCGGGGTTCCCCTGCCCCGAGCACCTCGTCGAGCGACCCGGCCGGATCGGTGCTGACGAGCCTGGCTTTCCCGACCCGGTGAGCAAGGAGGAGAGCGAGAGCGGCGGCCACGGTCGACTTTCCCACCCCTCCCTTCCCGACGACCAGGTAGAGGTCGCGGTCTGCGGGTGGGAGGTATGGATCTCCGGGGAAGACGCGGTCGTGAGCGCGGGGAGCGAGCTCCCCGGCGCAAGCGCCCCTCTCCCCGGATCTCGCCGCCCGGGCGAAAGCGCGGACGCCTTCCACCCCGACGGGCTCTCGGTCCAGGCGCGGCACGAAGGCGTGCGGAACGTCCGCCCGCACGGGATTGTGCTCCGTGTCGGCCACCCGATTGACCACGATGCCGCCGAGCGGGATTCCCTCCCTCACCAGCACAGCCGCCGTCCGCTCCGTTTCGGCGCGCACCACCGCTTCAGGGTTGGTGACCAGGATGGTGCGTGTCCATTCCGGATCCCGCAGCGTGCCGGAGAGACGCTCCACGTCGTTCCACGTTTCCTCGACGAAGCGTGACGCCTCGTCGCCCCTGTAGCGGCCGCTCGAGAGCGCGCCCGCCACTACCGAGTGCTTCCGCTCCATGGCGGCGAGGGCGTCGAGCCACTCCGACGCGAGGCGGGGTGATTCCAGGAGGCGCAGCGTATGCCCGGTGGGAGCGGTATCCACAACCAGCCGATCGTACCGGGGAGCTTCGCCGCGCAGGATGTCGAGCCAGATCAGGAGTGCGGCCATCTCGTCCATGCCGGGAAGGGCAAGGTCGAGAAAGGTCTCGATCTCGTCGCCCTCGAGATAGGTGCCGCGATCGAGGACCGTGCGCAGGTGCTCCCTGTTCCGCCCGAAGAATGCCTCGCGCTGGACCCCGGGGTCGATTTCCAGCGCCCTGAGCCGCGGCACATCCTGCACCGGTTGCCACTCTCCTCCCAGCCGCTGGCCGAAGATGTCGCCGAGGGAGTGGGCCGGATCGGTGGACATCAGGAGGACCTCGTCACCCCTATCGGCGAGCGCCACGGCGAGAG
>SKRI01000268.1 GCA_007118565.1 Gemmatimonadota bacterium
GACGGATATCGCATCGAGGCGCGCATCGTCACCTGGTCGGCGGACGACGTGGTGAAGGTGCCGGCCAGCGCGCTCTTCCGAACGGGAGATGATTGGAGCGTCTTCGTGGTCGAAGGGGGAAGGGCGCACCTGCGCGAGGTTCTGATCGGGGAACGTACGCCCCGGGAGGCGGAGGTGGTGGACGGACTCCAGCCGGGCGATGCCGTGATCCTTTATCCCTCCGAGCGGGTCGAGGACGGCACACGCGTCAGGGCGCAGTAGCCGGGGTGCCGTGTCGCGTAGGCTCGCGGGCGCTCAGGCCGAAGGATCCGTCATTTCACATCCAGCAATGCGAAGATGAGATACGAAGACAGCGATCGAGCTGCGGGCATTTCGGCCTGGTCGAAGAGGAGGATGGACTGGAGCGAGCTCACGCCGGGGGAGCGGAGATCGATCGTCGCGGCGGGCGCGGTTCAGCTGGTGCTCCTCGGTACGGCGCTCAACGATATCCGTCGGCGCTCCCCGGCGGAGCTACGTGGAGGCAGGTGGCTCTGGGTCCCGGCGGTCTTCGTCAACTTCGTGGGACCGATCGCCTACTTCCTGATCGGCCGGAGGCGTTGAGCCACACCCACCGCACGAGGAGGAAGGCCCTGGACCGGCTGACGGCGGAGGATTGAAGCCGGGATCAGGCGTCGACGGCCGGCGTCTGATCCCGGCTCCTGCGGCAGCCGCGAGGTAGAGATCGGAGCCCCCAAGCCAGACGGCGAGACCGACATGAAACATCGGGAAGACGAGCACGACCACGGCGGCCATGACACGCATGGCCACGGCCATCACGGCCACGACAAGCACGAAGGTCACAGCGTGGAGATGTTCCGGAACAAGTTCTGGCTCTCGCTCGCGCTGACGCTGCCGGTCGTCTTCTGGTCGGATCACATCCAGGAGCTGATCGGCTACATGGCTCCGGTCTTCCCGGGGTCGGAATGGATTCCCGCGGTGCTCGGTACGGTCGTCTTCTTTTACGGCGGGCTCGTCTTCCTGAAGGGGGCGTGGCGCGAGCTCAAGGACCGTCTACCGGGGATGATGACGCTGATCTCCCTGGCCATCACCGTCGCCTTCCTCTTCAGCGTGGCGGTGGAGCTCGGGCTGGTCGATGCCGCCGCCCTCTGGTGGGAGCTGGCCACGCTGGTCGCGGTGATGCTTCTCGGCCACTGGATCGAGATGCGCTCCATCTCCCAGGCGCAGGGCGCGCTCCAGGAGCTCGCCAAGCTCCTCCCGGACGAGGCGACGCGCATCACCGACGACGGCACCGAGGAGGTGACGGTCGATGAGCTGGCCGAGGGAGATCTCGTCCTGGTCCGGCCGGGGGAAAGCGTTCCCGTGGACGGCATAATCCGCAAGGGGAAGAGCGCGCTCAACGAGGCGATGATCACCGGCGAGTCCGAGCCGGTCTCGAAGAGCGACGGCGACGAGGTGATCGCCGGGACGATCAACGGCGAGGGCTCGCTGCGCGTGGAGGTGAAGGGAGTCGGAGAGGACACGAAGCTCTCCGGCATCATGCGCCTGGTCTCGGAGGCGCAGGAGTCGAAATCCCGGTCCCAGCACCTGGCCGACCGGGCGGCCAGGCTCCTGACCGGCGTGGCCATCACGGCCGCGGTCCTCACCCTCATCGGATGGCAGCTCCTAGCCGCGCCGATCGACTTCACGGTCGTGCGGGTGGTGACCGTGCTCGTGATCGCCTGCCCTCACGCCCTCGGGCTCGCGGTTCCGCTGGTGGTCGCCATCTCCACCAGCAAGGGGGCGCAGGGTGGCCTCCTGGTGCGGGACCGGCGGGGACTGGAGGAGGCCCGCAACCTCGATGTGGTGATCTTCGACAAGACGGGGACGCTCACGCTGGGCGAGTTCCGCGTGGTGGAAATCGCCGTGGCGGAAGACGTCTCCGAGGAGGAGGCGCTGCGCATCGCCGCGGGCGTCGAGGCCGAATCCGAGCATCCCATCGCCCGGGGAATCGTGAGCACGGCCGAGGAGCGCGGGATCGACATCCCCCCGGCCGAGGACTTCCAGGCCATCACCGGCAAGGGGATCGCCGCCACGGTGGACGGCGACGAGTACCTGATGGGAGGGCCGGCGCTGATCGAGGCCGAGGGGGCCGACCTTTCCGACGATCTGCGAGGGTCCGCCGACCGGGCCGGAAGCCGCGGCCAGACCGCCATCCACCTGATTCGCGGGGGCACCGTGATCGCCGTGTTCGCGGTGGCGGATGCCATTCGCGAGGAGAGCCGCGAGGCGATCCGCGCGCTGCACGAGCGTGGCATCGAGGTGGCCATGCTGACCGGCGACTCGAAGGCGGTGGCGGAGGCTGTCGCCGAGGAGCTGGGCATCGACACCGTATTCGCCGAGGTGCTGCCCGAGGACAAGGCGTCGAAGGTGGAGGAGATGCAGCGGCAGGGCGAGGGAAGGGTGGTGGCCATGGTGGGAGATGGGGTGAACGACGCGCCCGCGCTGGCTACGGCGGACGTGGGGATCGCCATCGGAGCCGGGACCGACGTGGCGGTAGAGGCGGGCCACATCGTGCTGGTGCGCTCCGACCCCCGGGACATTCCACGCATCGTCATCCTCTCGCGGGCCACGCGCCGCAAGATGCTGCAGAACCTCTGGTGGGCGGCCGGCTACAACATCGTCGCCCTCCCCCTGGCGGCCGGCGTCGCCTACGGCTGGGGCATCCTCCTCTCTCCGGCGGTGGGCGCCGTGCTCATGTCCGCCAGCACCGTGATCGTAGCGATCAATGCGCAGCTATTGAGGCGCGTCGACCTGGGAGGTGAGGAGCGCCCCGCCGCGCAGGAGCCCGAGGGAGAGGGCGCGGAGGATCGGGACGATGGTCGCGAGAAGGAAGCGGAGGAAGAGCGTCCGGACCGAAAGGGCGCCGGGGAGGAGGAAGCCGGGGAACGGGAGGGGCAACGTGACCGCAAGGAGGACTCGGGAGCCGAGGAGTCGACTGGGGAGGAGGCGCAGGAAGATCACCAGGAAGGGAGTGTGTACGAGAAGGTGGTCGAGTACCGGAAGGAGCGTGAGTACAGGGACAGCGAGACAGGCGAGATTCGGAAGGAGACCGAGTACCGGAAGGAGGTCGAAGAGAGGCGAGAGCCCGAGCCGAAGCAGGATCGTTGAAGGAAATGCGGAGTAAAGGGGTGCCCATGTATTCTCCCACCGTCGGCTCTCCGGTCGAGATGCGCAATCCGGGGAGGGCACTCATGTTGCTCCTTCCCGCATTCCGGAAGCGCGGGACATCGACGCCCACGCGCTCGCTCCGCGACGGCCCCCGGCGGGATCGAACGTGGGACCTGCCGTGCCCGAGCTCTCAACGCATCGAATTTCTGAAATGCCGCATCCGGAGAAGGGCATGTCCAAGATCGAGGAGAAGGTCTCCCGGAAGTACGCGCCCGAGCACGACCCGCCCCTGCTGGGGTACGCGGCGCTTCTCACCGTGCACCTCGGCCTCGTCGGGGCAGCGATGGTGGCGCTGGACCGCCGGGGCATCGCGCTGGGAAGGATCGGCACGGGGGAGCTCCTGCTTACCGGCGTCGCTACCTTCAAGCTCTCACGGACGATCTCGAAAAGCTGGATCGGCACGTCGATTCGGGCGCCGTTCACGCAGTACGTGGGGCAGGGAACGGGGGACGAGGTGAAGGAGGTTGCCCGGGGCGAGGGAATCCAGGAGGCGGTCGGGGATCTGCTCACCTGTCCCTTCTGCACCGGGCACTGGGTCGCGACCGGGCTGGTCCTGGGACACGCCGTGGCCCCCGGGCCCACGCGCGCCGCCACCCGGATCCTGACGGCCGGCGCCATCGCCGACACCCTCCAGCATCTCCACGGCTGGCTCGTGAAGCGCACGGACCGTCACCACGACCATGAGCCCGGCCACCAGGACCATGGCGGTCGCGGAGGTCACCGTTGAGGGGACGGATACCCCGGCGGAGCACGGTGGCGACTGCCGCCGTGCTCCTACTCGTCCTTACGCCCGCCGTCCTCCTCGCCCACCAGTGGCTGCGCGCCTCCGCGCCCGCCGACGGTGACACCCTGGACCGGGTGCCGGAGGAGATCCGCCTCACCTTCACCGAGCCGGTACGGCTGGACTTTACCTCGGTGGAGGTGGTCGGCCCCCAAGGGGCGCTGGTCATCGGAACGCTGCGCGCCGCGGCGGAGGACGAACGGGTGCTGGTGGCGCCGGTCGAGGCGGGATGGCACCCCGGCGAGTTCACGCTCCGCTGGAGCACCGTGGGCGCCGATGGCCACCGCACCGACGGGACCCTCGCCTTCGCGGTCGAGGAGGATGCGGACGGGCTCCCCGAGCCGGAACCGGGGCCCGATCCCGATGCGGAGGATGCCGAAGCGGCCGCCGTGCCGCCGGAGCATCACGACCCGCGCATGTTCCCGGAGACGGCGGCTTTCGGCCCCGAATCCCCGGCATACGCCGCCATTCGGGGCCTCCTCTTCGTATCCCTGCTGGCACTCCTCGGGGCCGTCGCGCTTCCACTCCTGGTGGTCCCCGTGGCCGCCCAGCGCAGCCCCGATCTGGCCGCGGTGCTGCGGCCGGGCATCCAGCGGGGTTCGGCGCGGCTGGGACTGGCCGCCGCAACTGCCCTCCTCGTCGCGACGGTGGCGCGGCTATGGGCGCAGACCGCCTCCCTCTTCGGGTCCGCCGAGGCAATGCAGCCGGAGCGGCTGGCCGATACCCTCTCCCTGCAGCCGTGGGCGACGGGGTGGTGGCTGCAGGCGGTGGCTGGCGTCGTCGCCGTGGCTGGATTCGCCCTGGCGATGCGCGGCGCCCGCGCCGGCTGGGCGGTGGCCGGAGTCGCGGCGCTCCTCGCGGCTGTCACGCCCGCGCTCTCCGGGCATGCGGTGGCCTCCCCCGGCCTCGCCTGGCTCGCGGTGCCGGCCGATGCGCTCCACGTGCTCGCCGCCGGTGGCTGGGTGGGGGGTCTGCTCGCGCTGATGGTGATCGGCATCCCAACCGCCTTGCGCCTCGATCGGGAACGGCGCGGCCCGGCCGCCTCCCTGCTGGTACACGGCTTCTCACCGGTGGCACTCGTCCTGGCCGGCATCCTCATGGCGACGGGGATCTTCGCCGCCTGGATCCACCTGGGCGACGTGACCGCGCTCTGGACCTCGGCCTACGGACGCACGCTCCTGCTCAAGCTCGGCATCTTCGCCGGCGTCTTCGTCGTCGGTGCCTACAACTTCCTGCGCGTAAGGCCCGCGCTCGGCGAGGAGGCCGGCACCCGGAGGCTCAAGCGCTCCGCCTCGGTCGAGCTGGTCCTTGCCCTCCTCGTGATCGCCGTCACCGCCGTGCTGGTGGCCATCCCGCCGCCGGCGAGCTGATCTCTCGGCCACCCTCGCAAGACGGATGGCCATGCGCCACATCCACTGGTCGAACCGGTAGGAGGAGACGACGGTCGTCAGGCGTAAGAGCATGGACGACGGTCGCCAGCGGGAAGCATCGCCCCTCTATCCGCAGCCATCCCGCGCTCGGGGCCTCGGCGAGGGGTCGGAGCCAGGGCCGTCAGCCCACGCCACGCAGGTGCGTCGCCTCCGCCACCCGCTCGATGGCGAGCGCGAACGCCGCCGTGCGCAGGTCGGTTTCGTGGCGCGTGGCCATCTCCCGAACCGAGTCGTAGGCGGTGTCCATCATCGCCCGCAGCTCCTCGTCGACCCGCTCCGCCTTCCAGCGAAAGCGCTGGAGGTTCTGCACCCACTCGAAGTAGGAGACGGTCACCCCGCCGGCATTGGCCAGGATGTCGGGGATCACGGTGACGCCGCGCCTCCGGAACTCCTCGTCGGCGTCGGGCGTGGTCGGGTGGTTGGCCCCCTCGGCGATCAGGCGGGCCTGCACGTCGGGGGCGTTCCGCAGGTGGAGGACGTTGCCGAGCGCCGCCGGTACCAGGATGTCCACATCCATGATGAGCAGCTCATCGTTGGTCAGCGTCTCTGCACCCGCCCCCTCGGGGATGCGCCTCGCCTTCGACGCCTCCTCGCGCAGCGGGGGAATGTCCAGACCGTCGCCGTCGAAGGCCGCCCCGTGCACGTCGCTCACCGCCACTACCCGGGCGCCGGCATCGTGGAAGAACTGCGCAGCCCAGCTCCCCACGTTGCCGAACCCCTGGATTGCCACCCGTGCGCCTTCCAGCGGCAGGTCCATGTCGGCGGCCGCCCGCTCCGTGGCGAAGAGCACTCCCCGCCCCGTCGCCGATTCACGCCCCTCCGACCCCCCCAGGGCCACCGGCTTGCCCGTGACCACGGCGGGCGTGTGGCCGTGGTATTTGGCGAACTCGTCCACGATCCACGCCATCACCTGCGCGTTCGTGTTCACGTCGGGGGCGGGGATGTCCTCGTGCGCGCCGATGAACCGCTCGATACGGCTGGTGAACCGACGGGTGAGCGTCTCGACGTCTCCGTCGCTCAACGTCTTCGGATCGCAGTTGATGCCGCCCTTGGCGCCCCCGTATGGCAGGTCCATCACTGCCGTTTTCCAGGTCATCAGCGAGGCGAGGGCCCGCACCTCGTCGAGATCGACCTCCGGGTGGTAGCGCAGGCCGCCCTTCATCGGTCCGCGCGAGTTGTCGTGCTGCACCCGGTATCCGGAGAAGGTGCGGATCTCCCCGTCACTGCAGCGGAGCGGGAGCTCCACCATAACCTCGCGGTACGGTGTCTTCAGGGAGATGCGGAGGTCCTCAGGGATGCCGAGCAGCTCGGCTGCCCGGTCGAACTGGAGGTTGACGGCCTGGAAGGGAGTGAGGCGGCGTCCGACCTCGGCGCTTGTCGGCTCGGCGGCCGTGCCGCCGGTCTGCTCGGGGTGTGGCTGGGGCGCGCGGCTTCGACGGTCCTCGGGCATGGCCTGGTCGGTAGGTTGTGGTTGGATGCGTGGACCCCAGGTGCTTGGCGCAAGAAGGGTGCAGGCGGGAGGCGCGGCCTCATGTCGGTCCGCTTCTCTGGTGAGCCTCCAACCGCCAACGACCTTCAGCACCTCCACCGCTGGCTCGTCGGGCGCACGGAAGGGTACGCGACAGGCGCTGTTCATCTCCCGGAACCCGGGTCGTTCCATCTCCCGACCCGCTTTGTCCGGCGCACCGCCATCCGGCACTACGCGCCGCGTGCGGAGTAGCACACGCCATGTCGAGAACCGCAGCAGCCGAGCGCCACCACCGGAGCGATCATGGCCACACAGGCCCCGGCGCCGAGAAGGCCAAGGGCGCCGGCTTCCGGGATGCCTGGCCCGAGATCCGTGAGCTCCTCTACCGGCACCGCGCCTCCCTGCTCGTGGGGATGCTGCTCATGGTGCTCAACCGGGTGGCCGGTCTGGTCCTTCCCGGCTCGTCCAAGTGGCTGATCGACGACGTGCTCATGCAGGGGCGGATGGAGCTCCTCCTTCCCCTGGCGCTGCTCGCCGGCGTCGCCACACTCGTGCAGGCGGCCACCGCCTTCGGCCTCTCCCAGATCGTCAGCGTGGCCGGTCAGCGGGCCATCGCCGAGATGCGGAGCGCCATCCAGGCGCACGTGATCCGGCTCCCCGTCTCCTACTTCGACCGGACCAAGTCGGGCGTCCTCATCTCCCGCGTGATGAGCGATGCGGAGGGGATCCGGAACCTGGTGGGGACGGGCATCATCAACCTCGTCGGCGGGCTCTTCACCGCGGTCGTCGCGGCCGGTGTCCTCTTCTGGATCAACTGGGAGATGACCCTCGTCGTCCTGGTGGTGCTCATCGGCTTCGGCGGCGGGATGGCGTACGCATTCCGCGCTCTCCGCCCGATCTTCCGGGAGCGGGGGAAGATCAACGCGGAGGTGACCGGCCGCCTCTCCGAGGGATTGGGTGGCATCCGAGTGGTGAAGACGTACGTGGCCGAGCCGCGCGAGGAGGAGATCTTCACCGGTGGCGTGCTCCGCCTCTTCCGCAACGTGGCGAGCACCATCACCGGCACGAGCGCGGTCTCCGCGGTCGCCACGGTGGTGGTGGGCGCCCTCGGCGTGAGCATCATGATCATGGGGGGGCGGGCGGTGGACGCCGGGGCGATGACGGTCGGCGATCTCGTCATGTACGTCTTCTTCGTGGGACTGATGGCCTCGCCCCTGGTCCAGATCGCCGGGATCGGCACGCAGCTCTCCGAGGCCTTCGCCGGACTCGACCGGATCCGGGAGCTGCGCCGGGTGGCCCGGGAGGACGAGGACCAGCAGACGCGGGAGCCGATCGGGCGGGTGGAGGGAGAGGTCGTCTTCGAGGACGTCTCCTTCGAGTACGAGCCGGACGCCCCGGTCCTGCGGGACGTCTTCTTCACCGCGCCGGCCGGGACGACCACGGCTCTCGTGGGGCCGAGCGGCGCTGGCAAGTCCACCCTCATCGGCCTGGTGATGGCCTTCCACCGTCCGGGGTCGGGGCGGGTGATGGTGGACGGGCACGACCTGGCCCGGGTGCGCCTCCCGGACTACCGCCGCAATCTCGGTGTGGTGCCGCAGGACAACTTCCTCTTCGACGGCACCATTCGCGAGAACATCGCCTACGGGGCGCCCGACGCCACGGAGGAGGAGATCCGCGCCGCCTCCCGGGTTGCGCACTGTGCGGAGTTCATCGAGCGCTTCGAGGACGGCTTCGATACCGTGATCGGGGAGCGGGGGGTCAAGCTCTCCGGCGGGCAGCGGCAGCGGGTGGCCATCGCCCGTGCCGTCCTCGCCGACCCGCGCATCCTCATCCTCGACGAGGCGACCTCCTCCCTCGACTCGGAGTCGGAGGCCATGATCCGCGACGGGATCAACGCCCTCCGCCGCGGGCGCACCACCTTCGTGATCGCGCACCGGCTCTCCACCATCCGGAGCGCGGACCAGATCCTGGTGCTGGACGGGGGGCAGATCGTGGAGCGCGGAACGCACGCCGAGCTGATGGCGCTCGGCGGTCTCTACCGACGGCTGCACGACAAGCAGCACGGCATCGAGAGCGACCGATTCGTCAATCCGGGCGAGGAGTTCGCGGCGGCGGAGTAGCCGATCGACTGGCGCGATGTGGGGAGATCCCTCACAGCGGAAAACAGCATCGGTCCGACTTGGCGGAGCGTCAATTCCCGTTACCTTTCTTTCATGCATCGCCGCATCCGTCACCTCGCCGCGCTCATCGCGCTCCTCGCCTTCTCGGCCTTCCTGGCCGAGGAGATCTGGGCGGCGACATGCGGTCCGGAGATGGGGGCGGCGGGGATGCACGCCGTCATGGACCACCAGCCGGGTGCCGATCCGGCTGCGGCGGACTGCGAGCTCGACGACGCCGCTCCGGAGGCGCCGACGCCGCCCGACGGCGCGGAGTGCCCTCTGATGCTCTTCGCGGGCGCTGGGTGCGCCTCGGTCACGCTGCCCACGCAGGAGGGCGCGCTCGCTGCCATCTCTTCCGCAGAGGCGCTCCTGCGCCCGGTCGATCCCGACCGCCTTCATGACCTGATCGCCCTTCACGGCCTCTTCCGGCCGCCCATCGCGTAGCTCTTCCTGCCCGGACCCCTCCGGGCATCCCGCACTACAGCTCGCCCTTTCTCGTACCGGGATCCCGTCCGCGGCGGATGCATGCATCCCTGCGGCCGAGCCCGGGGGGCGATGCATGTCCAGAGCAGAGGAAGACACGTGCACCGCATCACCGTCACCGCCATCGCAGCGCTCGGGCTCGTCCTGGCGCCGCAGGGCACCCATGCGCAGGAGGCGCCGCCTGCATCGCTCGGCGGGCTGATCGCCGAGGCGCACCGAACCAGCCCGGAGATCGCCGCCGCCCGCATGGGCGTGGAGGCCGCGTCCGCCCGGATCGCTCCGGCGGGCGCGCTCCCCGACCCGATGCTCTCGGTGGGGCTCCAGAACCTTCCCCTCCCCGAGCTCGACCTCGGGATGGAGGGGATGACCATGGGGATGCTCCAGCTGGGACAGCGCTTCACCGCGCCGGGCGTGCGCGCGGCCCGGACGGCGCAGGCCGAGGCGGGCCACCGCGCCGCCGAGCACCGGCTCCGGGAGGTCGGGCAGGCGGTCGAGGCCCGCCTGAAGCGCGCCTACTACGACGTCTACTTCCTGGACCGGTCGCTCGACGTCCTCGCGAGCAACCGGGCTCTCCTGGAGGACCTCGCCGAGGTCGCGGCCACCCGCTACGCCGTGGGCAGGGTTCCGCAGGCGGACGTGCTCCGCGCGCAGACCGAGATAACCCGGCTCGACGAGCAGCGGGCTGGGATCGAGGCGACGCGGGCCGCCCGGATGGCCGAGGTGGGCTCGCTGATCGGAGCGCCCAGCGGAACGACCTTCAGCGCGGTCGTCCCACCGCCGGTTCGCCAGCTCGCCACCGCGCCCGGCGAGGTGGCCCTCTTCGCCAGCCCCGCCCTCGATCAGCAGATCGTCCCGGGAATCCCGCCGCTCGATGTGCTCCTGGAGCGGTCCGCGGCCCGGCCCGCGGTCGCCGCCGCGCGCGCCGAGGAGGAGGCGGCCACGGCGGCGGTGGACCTCGCCCGGCGCGAGGCAGTGCCCGGGGTCGAGGTGATGCTCGGTCTGGGCGCGCGGCGGGACCGCCCCACGCTCGCCACCGCCATGGTGTCCGTGCCCCTCCCGGTCTGGACCGGCCGCAAGCAGGTGCCTCGCGTCCGGGAGGCCGAGGCGATGGAGGCGCAGTCAGGCGCCCGGGTCGCGGCCGCCCTGGAGGTCAGCCGGGCCACCGTTGCCACACGCTACGCCGAGCTTGCCCGCACCCGCGAGCAGATCATGCTGCTGACCGAGGGCGTGATCCCCCAGGCGGACGCGACCTTCGAGAGCGCGCTCACCGCCTACCAGGCCGGGAGCGTGGGGTTCATCGCACTCCTCGAGGCGCAGGCCGCGCTCTACCGATACGAGATCGAGCTCGCCCGCCGCCTGGCCGACTTCGGTCAGGCCCTCGCCTCCCTCGAGGAGGAGGTCGGCGAGCGGCTCGTCGAGATTTCGAACGACCCCCAGGAGGGATGACCGCCATGACCAATTTCAGAGAGATCGCCCGCATCGTCTCCGCTCACCGGTACATCGCGGTGACGGCTGGAATCGGCGTCTTCATCGCCGCCGGCATCGTGCTCCTGCTCGTCTTTCCAGGGGATGGCGGCCAGGCCGCCGAGATCGTCGAGGACGACCCGCACGCGGGGCACGACATGGCATCCATGGATATGGAGGAAGGGGTCGTCGAGGTCGATCCCGCGGCCGCACGCGCCATGGGGGTCACGCTGGTGGAGGCGGAGATCGTCCCCATGAGCCGGACCATCCGCGCCACAGGACAGGTGACCTACGACGAGCGCCGCCTCTCCACCATCACCCCGAAGTTCGACGGCTTCGTGGAGCGCCTCCACGTGGACTTCACCGGGCGGGCGGTGCGGCGCGGGGAGCCGCTTCTCCAGATCTACTCCCCAGAGCTGGTCTCGGCCCAGGAGGAGCTCCTCTCCGCCATCCGGCTCTCGAGCCGCCTCTCCGGAAGCGCGGCCCCGGGAGCCACCGAGCGGACGGGGACGCTGGTCGAGTCCGCCCGGAGGCGGCTGCTCCTCTGGGACATCTCCCCCGCCCAGATCCGCCGGATCGAGGAGACGGGAGAGGTTCAGCGGACCCTGACCCTGCACGCCCCCTTC
This sequence comes from Gemmatimonadota bacterium, assembly GCA_007118565.1. Classification (GTDB taxonomy): domain Bacteria; phylum Gemmatimonadota; class Gemmatimonadetes; order Longimicrobiales; family Longimicrobiaceae; genus SKRI01. The sequence goes on from SKRI01000268.1 coordinate 11,619, forward strand.
AGCGGGGTCGTGGTGGAGAAGGGGGTGCAGGCCGGGCAGGCGGTGCGCGCCGGCGAGGTGCTCTACCGGCTGGCCGACCTCTCCGACGTCTGGGTCGAGGCCGAGGTCTACGAGAGCGACCTCCGCTTCGTGCGAGAGGGGGAGCCGGTCGAGGTGGGGATCGACGCCTACCCGGGAGACTCCTTTCCCGGCCGCGTCAGCTACATCCACCCGGACGTGCGCGCCGACACCCGCACCACCCGTGTCCGGATCGACCTGCCCAACCGCGAAGGCCGCATCCGGCCGGGAATGTTCGCCACGGTGAGCATCGAGGTCCCGGTGGCCGAGCGTGCCGTGGCGGTTCCGCGTGACGCGGTCCTCCGGACCGGGGAGCGTACGATCGTTTTCGTGGAGGACGGGCCGGGGCGCTACGAGATGCGCGATGTCCGGCCGGGCGTCGAGGCCAATGGCCGCACACAGATCCTCTCCGGGCTGCTGGCCGGCGAGCGGGTCGTGGCGCGCGCCGCCTTCATGCTCGACGCGGAGAGCCGGCTCATGGACGGCGGAATGGACGCAATGGACCACGCACACTGAGGGATTCATGCTGAGCCGAATCATCGACTGGTCCGTCCGGAACCGGACCCTCGTCCTCATCGGCGCCGCCTTCCTGGTGGCGAGCGGCGTCTGGGCGCTGCGCACAACGCCGGTGGACGCCATCCCGGACCTCTCCGACGTGCAGGTCATCGTGCAGACGGAGTGGGCAGAGCAGGCGCCGCAGGTCATGGAGGACCAGGTGACCTACCCGCTCACCACGGCGCTCCTCTCCGTGCCGGGCGCCCGGACGGTCCGGGGGATCTCGAGCTTCGGCATCTCCTACGTCTACGTCCTGTTCGAAGACGGCACGGACCTCTACTGGGCACGCTCGCGGGTGCTGGAGTACCTCTCGCAGGTGCGGGGGCTGCCGGAGGGTGTCACCCCGCAGCTCGGACCCGACGCCACCGGGGTGGGGTGGGTCTACCAGTACACGCTGGAGTCGGACCGGCACGACCTGGCCGAGCTCAGGAGCATGCAGGACTTCTCGGTCCGCTACCAGCTCCAGTCCGTGCCCGGCGTGGCGGAGGTGGCCACGGTGGGCGGCTTCGTCAGGCAGTACCAGGTGGACGTCGATCCGCGGCGTCTGCACGCCTACGACATCCCGATCGGCCGGGTGACCGAGGCGATCCGCTCCGCCAACGCCGATGCCGGGGCGCGGGTGCTGGAGATGGCCGGACGCGAGTACATGGTCCGCGGTCTCGGCTACCTGCAGTCGGTCGAGGACATCGAGGAGGTGGTCCTGGCCCTCGGACCCGGCGGCACGCCGGTGCGCGTGGCCGACGTGGGTCATGTGCAGCTCGGCCCGGACCTCCGCCGCGGGGTGGCCGACAAGGACGGGCGCGGCGACGTCGTCACCGGCATCGTGGTGATGCGCCACGGGGAGAACGCGCTCCGGGTCATCGACGGGGTGAAGGAACGGATCACGGCCATCGAGGCGGGCCTCCCCGAGGGGGTGCGGATCGTGGACGCGTACGACCGGGCGCCTCTCATCCGCGAGGCCATCTCCAACCTCGGCCTCACCATCGGCCAGGTGCTCCTGGTCACCGCGCTGATCGCCGGGCTCTTCCTGCTGCATTTCAGGAGCGCGCTGGTGATCGTGGTGACCCTGCCGATCGCGGTTCTGGGCGCCTTCCTGGTGATGCGGCTGATCGGCGTGCACGCGAACATCATGTCGCTGGCGGGGATCGCCATCGCCATCGGCGCCATGGTGGACGCGGGCGTGGTGATGATCGACAACCTGCACAAGCACCTGGAGGCGGAGGAGGGGGAGGTCACCCCGGAGCGGCGCTGGCAGCTCGTCTCTGCGTCGGCGAAGGAGGTGGGGCCCGCCCTCTTCTTCTCCCTCCTGGTGATCACGGTGAGCTTCCTCCCCGTCTTCGCGCTGGAGGCGCAGGAGGGGCGGCTCTTCCACCCGCTTGCCTTCACCAAGACGCTGGCGATGGCCTCGGCCGCCGTGCTGGCCATCACCCTCGTCCCGGTTACGCTCGGCCTCTTCGTGCGGGGCCGCATCCGCAGCGAGCGGGAGAACCCGGTGAGCCGTGCGCTCGTCCGCGGCTATCGGCCCGTTCTGGGATGGGCGCTCCGCCACCGCTGGCCCGTGCTGGGCGTCATCGTGGCGGTCGGGCTCCTGACCCTCGTGCCGCTCTCGCGGCTCGGCTCGGAGTTCATGCCGCCGGTGGAGGAGGGCACCGTCCTCTTCATGCCGATGACGCTGCCCGGCGTCTCCATCCAGCAGGCCGGAGAGATCATGCGGCACCAGAACCGCATCCTGGCGGAGATACCCGAGGTGGAGAGCGTGATCGGCAAGGCGGGGCGCGCCACGACCGCTACGGATCCCGCGCCGCTCGACATGTTCGAGACGGTGATCAATCTCAGGCCGCGCGCGGAGTGGCGCCCCGGACTGGACTGGGACGGGCTGATCGACGAGATGGACCGCCTCACCCGCACGAGCGGGGTGATGAACATCTGGACGATGCCGATCCAGAACCGGATCGACATGCTCTCCACGGGGATGCGCACCCCGGTGGGGGTGAAGATCTTCGGCCCCGACATCCACGAGCTGGAGCGTCTGGGAGAGGAGGTCGAGGGGCATCTGCGCATGGTAAACGGCACCCGCAGCGCCGTGGCCGAGCGCGGGGTGAGCGCCTTCTACCTCGACGTCGATATCGACCGCCGCGCCGCCGCGCGTCACGGGCTGAACGTGGCCGATGTGCAGGAGTCGCTGATGACGGCGGTGGGCGGCACCGTGGCTACGCAGACGGTGGAGGGGCGCGAGCGCTACGCCGTGCAGGTGCGCTATCCGCGTGACCTCAGGCAGAGCCTGGACGCGGTGGCGGGCGTCCTGGTCGCCACCCCGAACGGGGGTCAGATCCCGCTCGGACAGATCGCGAGCGTCCGCACGGCGCAGGGACCGATGGTGGTGAAGACGGAGGACGCCTTTCCGGTCAGCAGCGTCTTCGTGGACGTGGCGGGACGCGATCTCGGTGGCTACGTCCGGGAGGCGGGACAGATGCTGGAGGAGCATCTGGTGCTCCCGGCCGGCTATCGGATCGAGTGGTCCGGCCAGTTCGAGGCGATGCAGCGGGTCAGGGAGCGGATGATGCTGATCGTTCCGGTGACCCTGGCGCTGGTCTTCCTCCTCCTCTTCCTGCACTTCAGGAACGCGACCCAGACGCTCATGGTGATGCTCACCCTGCCGCTGGCGCTGGTGGGCGGGATCTGGCTCCTCTGGCTCCTGGGCTTCAACACCAGCGTGGCCGTCTGGGTGGGCTTCATCGCCCTGGCCGGCCTGGCGGCGGAGATGGGGGTGGTGATGCTGATCTACCTGGACCAGGCCTTCCACCGGCGGTACATGGAGCTGGGCGACGGCATGGGTCCGGACGACGTGGCCGCCGCCGCGGTCGAGGGCGCCACCACCCGGATCCGACCGGTGATGATGACGGTCGTCTCCGATATCGGGGCCCTGGTTCCCCTCCTGCTGGCGGCGGGCGTGGGTGCCGCCACCATGCAGCGGATCGCCGCGCCGGTGGTGGGGGGGCTGCTCACGACCATGGTGCTGGCGCTGGTCGTGATCCCGGTCGTCTACACGATCTGGCGGAGCTGGCAGCTGAGGCGGAGGGTCTACCCGCGCACGGTGCCCGAGGACGCCGCCGCGCATCCGGCGCGGCCGGCCAACGTATGAAGATCAGAGAGGAGCAGGTATGACGACGATGCGAGAGAAGGGGGTTTGGAAGCTGGTCGGCGCGGCGGTCGTGGCGGTGGCGCTCACCGCCTGTCCCGAACCGGGAGCGGGGCCCGACGACCGTACGGTCGACACGGACAGGAACGGGATGCAGATGGACGGCATGCAGGGCATGGATATGGATCGCGGCGCCATGCAGCGCCACGCCGAGGAGCTCGACGAGGCCACCGACCGGATGCGAGCCCACCTGCGGGAAATCGGCGGCGCTCCGCCGGCGGAGTGGCCGGAGCGGGTGGACGGGCACGTTCGGGAGGTGTCGGGCTTCCTGTCCCTCATGCGCAGGCAGATGCGGGAAATGGACATGGGGATGGGGATGGACCACGAGCACATGGGGGAGATGATGGGCATGGGTGCGCACGAGCATCACCAGATGATGGGGGACATGGAGGCCCTGCGCGCGGAGCTGGAGAGCCTGCAGGTCGCCTCGCCGGCGGAGGTGCGCGATCAGATGCCCGAGCACCTCTACCGCCTCGAGCGGATGGTGGGGATGGCGGAGCAGAGCGCGGAGCACATGGGAAGCATGTAACCTGCGGCATCCACGCCGCCCCGGCGGGAGGCCGGGGCGGCACACGACAATCTCTCCGAGGACACGTCATGCGCGAGAGGATGGATCGGCGACAGTTCGTCCGGACCGGCGGGAGGATCGCGGCAGTGGCCATGATCGCTCCCCTGAGCGCATGCGATCGAGCGCTGATGGGCCGGGGACAGGATGACCCGGCCCTGCCGTCGCATCGCGCGCCGCGCGGCCCCGCCCGCGACATCGAGATCGTGGCGGAGCCGGCAGAGGTGGAGATCGGCCCGCTGGGCGTCTTCCGACGCTGGACGTACGGGGGCCACTACCCGGGACCCGAGATCCGGCTTCGGGAGGGTGAGCGGCTCCGGGCTCGCCTAGTGAACCGACTGCCCGATCCGACCACCATTCACTGGCACGGCGTGCCGGTGCCGAACGAGGCGGACGGGGTGCCCGGCGTCACCCAGGAAGCGGTTCGTCCCGGAGATGATTTCGTCTACGACTTCAACGCCAGGCCGGCCGGCAGCTACATCTACCACTCCCACGTAGGGCTCCAGCTCGACCGCGGGCTCCACGCGCCGCTGATCGTGGAGGAGGCCACGCCGCACGTGGAGTACGACCGGGAGCATACCGTGGTGATCGACGACCTCCTCGCGGGGGAGCCGGAGATGCCGGATCAGGATGGCCGACGGGGGCCGGGAATGATGGGAAGGCGGGGGATGATGGGAAGGCGAGGAATGATGGGCATGATGGGGGATGAGACCCCCGACTATCTCGCTTTCCTGATCAACGGGAGGCCGCCCGAGGATGCACCCGTGCTGGACGTCACGGAGGGAGAGCGGGTGCGGCTCCGGCTGATGAACCCCGCCAGCGCCACGCATTTCCGGGTGGCGCTCGGAGGACATCGGATGACCGTCACCCACACCGATGGTCGCCCCGTCGAGCCGGTGGAGGTCGATGCGCTGGAGATCGGGATGGGGGAGCGCTACGACGTGGTGGTGGACGCGAACAATCCCGGCATCTGGACGCTGGCGGCACGAGGGCTTGGCGGGAACCCCTCCCCGGCCCGTGCCATCCTCCGCTACCGCGGCGTGAACCGGAGCGCTCCGGCCGGTCTGCCCGAAGGGCTCGGGTCCGGCCGGCTGCTCCGTCTCACCGACCTGCGATCCGTGGAGACGGTAGGAGAGCCTGCCCGCGCGCCGGACCGGATCCTCGATCTGGACCTACGCAGGGAGATGATGATGCAGGGCCGCTGGACCATCGGCGGCCAGACATGGCCGGACGCGGATCCGCTGCCGATGTCGCCGGGCGAGCGGGTGCGGGTGCGCATGACGAATCGGAGCCCGCACCCGCATCCGATGCACCTGCACGGATTCTTCTTCCGGGTGGGCGATGCCCTGAAGGAGACTGTCGTCGTGCCGGGTCACATGGGCCGGATCGCGTTCGATTTCATCGCAGACGAGCCGGGGGACTGGTTCTTCCACTGCCACCATCTCTACCACATGGAGAGCGGCATGGCGCGCGTCTTCAGCTACATCTGAATGACGCCGGTGCGGCTCATCCAGGCGACGCGGTTTCCCGAGGTGAACGTCGCCATCTTCGGCTTCCTCCTGAATTACCCGTGGGAGTTTCTCCAGGTGCCGTTCTTCGAGGGCATGTCGGAGGCGCCGCACTGGGATGCGGTTCTGTTCTGCTCGCGGGCGGCGCTGGGCGACGCCTTGATCGCCGTGACGGCGTTCTGGGCTGTTGCACTCGCGGCACGCTCACGGGCCTGGCTCGAAGCGCCCACCGCACGACGGGTGCTGGGGTTCATGGCGATCGGACTTGCGATCACCCTGGTGTTCGAATGGCTGGCCACGGAGGTCTGGGACCGCTGGCAGTATGCCGAGGCGATGCCGGTGCTGCCCGTGGTCGGGACCGGACTGCTCCCCGTTCTCCAGTGGATCCTCCTGCCACCGCTCATCGTCTGGTTCTGCCACCGCCAGTTGACGGGGCCGTCCCGCGCCGGCAGGAAACCAGGGAGTTCCTGACCATGAAAACGAGTTTCCGGCCCAACCTTCCCTCGCCACCCCTGACCAAATCGATCATGTCCGAGCGACGATCCTCCACCGCCCGCGTCTACGACCGCCTCGCCTCCGTCTACGACCTGATGGAGGCGCCGATGGAGTGGATGGGCGGGCGGTCGCGCCGGAAGCGGGTGATTGGGGGCGCTCGTGGCGACGTGCTGGAGATCGGGGTGGGCACGGGCGCGAACCTGGAGCACTACCCGGGGGATGTGTCGCTCACCGGGATCGACATCTCGGAGAAGATGCTGGATCGGGCGCGCGGGCGCGCGGCGAGCCTCGGCCGTGAGGCCCGGCTGGAGCTGGCCGATGCGGAGTCCCTCCCCTAC
>SKRI01000219.1 GCA_007118565.1 Gemmatimonadota bacterium
GCGAAACGATCGATCTCCTCCTTCGACTCGCTCTCGGTCGGCTCGATCATCATGGTGCCCGGCACCGGGAAGGAGACGGTGGGGGCGTGGAATCCGTAGTCGATGAGCCGCTTGGCGATGTCCTCCACCGAGACTCCCGCCGTGCTTCGGAAGGCGCGCGTGTCGATGATGCACTCGTGCGCCACACGGCCGTTCTTCCCCTTGTAGAGAACCGGATAGGCGTCGGCCAACCGCGCGGCCAGGTAGTTTGCGCTGAGGATGGCGACCTGCGTGGCGCGGGTGAGCCCTGCGGAGCCCATCATCCGGATGTACGCCCACGAGATGGGCAGGATGCTGGGGCTCCCCCAGGGCGCGGCAGAGACCGGGCCGATGGCCTCGTCTCCCCCCGTGTCCGCGAGCGGATGGCCCGGGAGGAAGGGCGCCAGGTGCGCCCGCACGCCAATCGGCCCCATCCCCGGGCCGCCTCCCCCGTGAGGAATGCAGAAGGTCTTGTGCAGGTTGAGGTGGCTGACGTCCGCGCCCAGCTCGGCCGGCCGCACCAGCCCGACCATGGCGTTCAGGTTGGCGCCGTCCAGGTAGACCTGTCCCCCGTGCTCGTGGATGACGTCGCACACCTCACGCACCGTCACCTCGAAGACGCCGTGGGTCGAGGGGTAGGTGATCATGAGGGCGGCGAGCGCGTCCGCGTGCTTTTCCGCCTTGGCCCGCAGGTCGTCCACGTCGATGTTGCCGTCCTCGTCCGTGTTCACCCCGACCACCCGCATCCCGGCCATCACCGCGCTGGCCGGGTTCGTCCCGTGGGCCGATTTCGGGATCAGGCAGATATCGCGGTGCCCCTCTCCACGGGAGGCGAGATACTCCCGGATGGCGAGCAGCCCGGCGTACTCTCCCTGCGAGCCGGCGTTCGGCTGGAGGGAGACGGCGGCGTACCCGGTGATCTCCGCCAGCCATCCCTCGAGCTGGGTGAAGAGCTCCCGGTACCCCTGCGCCTGGTCCGCCGGAGCAAAGGGGTGGAGCGCAGCGAACTCCGGCCAGGAGATGGGTGTCATCTCCGCCGTGGCGTTCAGCTTCATGGTGCACGACCCGAGCGCGATCATGGAGTGCACCAGGGAGAGGTCGCGGTTCTCCAGCGTCTTGAGGTAGCGCAGCATCTCCGTCTCCGACCGGTGACGGTGGAAGACAGGGTGCGTCAGGTAGGCGCTCTCCCGGAGGAGGTCCCCGCAGCGGGGGGCGAGGTCGAGGGAGATGTCGCTCGCGCGGATCTCCGTGTCCTCCCCGCGCGCGAAGACCCGCAGGAGGTCGTCCAGATCCCGCTCGGTGACCGTCTCGTCGAGGGAGATGCCGAGGGTGGTCCCGTCGATCCGGCGGAGGTTGATCCCCTCCTCGCGGGCGATGGCCAGGAGGGTGTCCGCATGCCGCTCGCCGGTCTCGACCCGCAGGGTGTCGAAGAAGGCGCGGTGGCCCAGGCGGTATCCCATCCGCTCGAGCCCCTCGGCCAGCCGTCCCGTTTGGGCGTGCACCCGCTCGGCGATCCGGCGCAGCCCGTCCGGTCCGTGCCAGACCGCGTACATTCCCGCGATCACGGCCAGGAGGACCTGGGCCGTGCAGATGTTGCTGGTGGCGCGCTCGCGGCGGATGTGCTGCTCGCGGGTCTGGAGCGCCATGCGCAGCGCGGGGCGGTCGTCAGCGTCTCTGGAGACGCCGATGATCCGGCCCGGGACCTGGCGGCGGAACTCCTCCCGCGTGGCGAAGAAGGCGGCGTGGGGCCCGCCGTACCCCATGGGGACGCCGAAGCGCTGGGAGCTTCCCACCGCGATGTCCGCCCCCCACTCTCCCGGAGGGACGAGCATCGTCAGCGCCAGGAGGTCGGTGGCCGCGGTGACCAGGGCGCCCACCTCGTGGGCGCGCTCGCAGATGGTCCGGTAGTCGTGGAGTGCCCCGTCGGTGGCGGGGTACTGCAGGAGCACGCCGAAGACGTCCTCGTCGATCTCCATCTCCCCGTGCGGGAGCACGCGGACCTCGATCTTCAGAACGGCGGCGCGGGTCCGCACCACCTCGATCGTCTGCGGATGGCATCCGTCGGAGACGAGGAAGGTGTTCCGGTCCCCGGCCGCGGCGCCCCGGCTCATGGCCATGGCCTCGGCCGCGGCCGTGGCCTCGTCCAGCAGCGAAGCGTTGGCGATCTCCAGCCCGGTGAGGTCGATGACCGCCGTCTGGAAGTTGAGGAGCGCCTCGAGCCGGCCCTGCGCCACCTCGGACTGGTAGGGGGTGTATGCGGTGTACCAGCCCGGATTCTCCAGGATGTTGCGCTGGATGACGGGAGGCGTGTGAGTCCCGTGGTAGCCGAGTCCGATGTAGGAGCGTAGCACCCTGTTGCGTCCGGCGATCTGGCGCAGCTCGGCGAGCATCCCCGCCTCTCCCACTCCCTCGCCGATGTCGAGGGGTGACGACTGGCGGAGCGAGGCAGGCACCGCGGCGTCGATCAGCGAATCGAGCGAGTCGTAGCCGAGCGCCTCCAGCATCTCCCCGATCTCCTCCTCCGAGGGACCGATGTGGCGGGGAACGAAGTCGTCGCGGTGCGTGGTCGGAGCGTAGGTCGAGACCGGCATCTGGGCGATGGTATGGGCGAACGGCTCGAAGCGCCTCCGGAGGCGATCCGATCGCTGGACAATCAGCTAAGATACATCCGCACCCCGCCCGGGATCAATCCGGGGATGTCAAAGGTCCATTCGAGTGAAGAGGCAGGTCACTTCTTGCGGATCTTCCGGCGGAACGCAGTTTAGTATCCAACCGATCCCGTCGCCGCCGCCCGCAGCGCTCCCGAACATGGTCCGGTCTCCGCATCCTTGTCCTCTGGTCATCCTGTTCGGGGTCTTTTCCTTCCTGATCCCTCCGGCGGGCGCCCAGGGTCCGGATACGGCTCGATTGGTCGAGGCCGTCCCGCGGGCGGGGGAGGTCGTGATCGACGGCCGGCTCGACGAGGCCGCCTGGGAAATGGCGAAGCCGGCCCGCGACTTCATCCAGTCGGAGCCGATCGAAGGGCGCCCCGCCCGGGAGGACACCGAGGTCCGGGTTCTCTACGACGAGCAGGCCATCTACATCGGGGCCCGCATGTACGACTCGGAGCCCCAGGGGATTGCGCGAGTGCTCACCCGACGCGACGAGGGAGGGCGTTCCTACGACTACTTCGAGGTGTCGCTCGACTCGAACCGGGACCGCCGGACCGCCTACACCTTCCGGATCACCGCGGCGGGGGTTCAGGTGGATCGCTATCGGTACGACGGAACCCGTCAGGACGACGCCTGGCAGGCGGTGTGGGAATCCGCCGTCCACCGTGATGCCCGCGGCTGGACCGCGGAACTGCGCATCCCCCTCTCCCAACTGCGCTACTCCCCCTCTTCTCAGCCCCAGACCTGGGGCGTCAACTTCTCCCGCCGCCGGATTGCCACCAATGAAACCACCCAGTTCGTGCTCGAGTCGCAGCGCACGGGTCGTGGGGTGGGGGTGTATGCGCCGCTGGTGGGGCTGGAGCTGACGCGCGCCGCACGGAACCTGGAGCTGCGGCCTTACGTGCTGGCGGAGGGGCGGCAGGGGCCGGCCGAACGGGACGACCCCTTCCGCTCCCGGGAGGAGCTGGGCGCCCGGGTGGGGGGGGATCTTCGCTACGGGCTCGGCTCCACCTTCGTGCTCGACCTCACCCTGAACCCGGATTTCGGCCAGGTGGAGGTCGATCCGGCGGTCATCAACCTTACCGCCTTCGAGACATTCTTTCCCGAGCGGCGTCCATTCTTTTCCCGGGACGACCGGCTCTTCGACTTCGGCCTCTCCGGGCCGAACAACTCGCTCTTCTACAGCCGCAGGATCGGTCGGGCTCCGCAGGGATCCGCTCCGGCGGTCGCCGACTTCGCGGACATACCCGGCCAGACGCCGATCCTGGGGGCTGGAAAGGTGACCGGCCGGACCCAGGGGGGACTGACCCTCGGTGTCCTCGGTGCGCTCACCCGGCGCGCGGAGGCGAGCTACTACCAGGTGCAGACCGAGGAGTTCGGCTCGGTCACGATCGAGCCCCCTTCCGGGTACGGGGTGGTGCGGGCGCAGCAGGATTTCCGCGGAGGCGATTCCCAGGTGGGTGCCATCCTCACCGGCACGCATCGAAGCCTTCCCGCGGACAGAGTGCTCGACTGGCTTCCCGCACGGGCGGCGACCGGGGGAATCGATCTCGAGCACACCTGGAACGACCGCACCTGGGCGGTATCCGGGTACCTGGCCGCGAGCCGCGTGGAAGGGGCCCCCCAGGCGATGACCCGCATCCAGCGATCGCCCAACCACTACTTTCAGCGTCCGGATGCGGATCATCTCGAACTGGACAGCGATGCCACCTCCCTTTCCGGTGCGGAGTGGCGCGCGACCATCAGCCGGGAGCGTGGGGAGAACTGGACCGGCTCGGCGTGGCTGATCCAGCGGACCCCGGGCTTCGAGGTGGACGATCTGGGTTTCGCGCGCGGAGGGGAGCGCATGGGGGCCGGCACCCGGATCCGCTACGAGGATATCGAGCCCGGGCGCATCCTGCGCAGCTACAACGTCACCGGGTTCTTCTACGAGACCTGGCGAAACAGCGCGCTCCACGGCCCATTCGACCCGGGAGCGTGGGCGCATGCCCGCAAGGATGCCAACTACAACCTGAGTAGTAACTTCACCTTCCTGAACTACTGGTCGGCGGGTCTCTCGGTGCGTAACCAGCCGGAAGTGCTGAGCGATGTGGTCACGCGGGGGGGACCTCTCATGGTCCGGCCGGCCTCGGACCGCATCTCCGTAGATGCGAGCACCGACCCGCGGCAGCCCTTCACCCTCGGCTCCTCGTTCCGCTACGACCGCGGCCGCCAGGGTGGCGCAGCATGGGAGACGGGATTCGACCTCCAGTGGCGTCCCACGACCGGGACGCGGATCGACCTGGCCCCGCGGTACGAGCGCGGGCACGATCCCGCGCAGTACGTGGCCACCGCGTCCGACGACACCTTTGCCGCCACCTACGGGCAGCGCTATCTCTTCGCGGATCTCTACCGTACGAACCTTTCACTGGAGACCCGGCTGAACGTGGTGTTCTCCCCCACTATGACGCTGCAGCTCTTTGCCCAGCCGATGATCTCCACCGGGGACTTCGCCACCTATAAGCAGCTCCTCCGACCCGAATCCTTCGAGTTCGCACCCTTCGCGGAAGGGCGCGGGGAGCGCACGGCGGAGGGTGTCCGCTGCGTGGAGGGCCGCACCTGCGTGGTGGATGGAACCCGTTATCTGGATTTCCGGGAGGACGGAACGGCCGACTTCTCTTTCACGGATCGGGACTTCAATTTCAGGTCGCTACGGGGCAACGCCGTACTGCGGTGGGAGTACCGGCCCGGCTCGACTTTCTATCTGGTCTGGCAGCAGAACCGGGCGAACCGCGAGAACATCGGCGACTTCGTCTTCCGGCGGGACGCCAGCGCACTCCTCGAGGCCGAGCCGGACAACGTGCTCATGCTGAAGGTCGACTACTGGCTGGGACTCTGAGCCACCAGGAGGAAGGGAGATGAAGCAGCCATTGGACGAGGCGCTATCGGCCTGGGACGACGTTCGATCCGGGCTCGTGGGGGAGATCGAGAACCTGCCGGAGGACGTTCTCTTCGCGCCGCCGGCTGAGGGTGCGCGCTCCCCCGCGGAGATGGCCCGTCACCTCGTGGAGACCGCGGAGATGTGGAGCCGCGAGCTGTCCCGGCGGGAGGGAGACTTCACCCGGCAGGGCTTTTCCGACTTCGTCGCCGAGCATGCCGGGGATCTCCCCGCCACCGACGACCGCGCCGGCCTCGTCTCCCTCCTCCGGGAAACGCACGCCCAGGGAGCGGCCCGCCTGCGCGAGGCTGCGGGGGTGGTGTCCCGCGAGCCGATCCGCGCCTTCGACGGCTCGGAGATGTCGCGGATCGCCTGGCTACACCACGGCATCGCCCACGAGATGTACCATCGTGGGCAGATTGCCCTCTGCGCGCGGATGGCCGGCGTGACACCGGCGCTCACCCGCCGGATCCGCGGGTAGCTACTCCTCCGGCCGGGTGAGCGAGAGCACGTTTCGGTCGAAGTCGAGCATGACGCGGAAGGCGCGCAGGAAGTTGAGCCCCACAAGCCCATGCACATCCATGCCGGGAATTTGGAAGTGCGCGAGGTCGAGAACGCAGGCGGTCAGCTCCTCGGCGACCGCCTCCCCCAGCCGCAGTGAGTCCAGCGCCACGAGTCGGAGCCGCCCCGCTCCGCCGACCCCGTACCCCACGGCGTCGGGACCCGCCTGCTCCGGGAGCGCCAGCTGTTCCGCGAGTGTCTCCTCCACACAGGTAAACGTGGCGCCCGTGTCCAGTACGAAGTCGTAGGGACCGGTGCCGTTCAGGTAGACCGGGACCATTAGCGCGGCATCGTTCGGACCCGCCAGCTCGAAGGCGATCTCTCCGGCCTCCGGATCGGCCGGGGCGGTGGCCTGGCCGGGTGTTCCGATCTCCTCGCAGGCGAGGAGGACCACGCCCACCGCGGCGGCCGCGCCCACCGCTGTACTGCGGCGCATCATGGGGCGGTGGGCCGGGCGAGCCCGGTGTTCGGCACCGGCTCGTCGTCGGCCCAGGGGAAGGGTTGGGCCGGGCGGCGCTCCGGGGCGATTTCGTCGAGGGTCTCCGCCTCGTAGAGGCGCCCGTTCCTCATCACGTAGCGCACCGTGTTGGTGTTGCGGATGTCGTCGAGCGGGTTCTCCCCCAGGACCACCAGATCGGCGAGACGTCCCGCCTCGATGGATCCGAGATCGTTCACGACGCCGATGGCTTCGGCGCCCTGCCGCGTTGCCACGTGGAGCGCCTCGTGCGCGCTGAGGCCGCCCGCCTGCATGGCCCAGAGCTCCCAGTGGAAGGCGAGCCCCTGGAGCTGTCCGTGGCTGCCGACGCCGATCCTGCCTCCCGCCCGGAAGACGTCCGCCGCGAAGCGGGCCTGCTCCTCGATGGTGTGCACCCTGGGGTGGAACCAACCCGGCCGGCGCAGCGTCCGGGCGGCCAGGTCCTCGTGCGGGGTGAAGCGCCGCAGCTTCGGATCCTCGTACGGGTTTTCTGTGGCGTAGAAGTAGTTCTCCGCCCACGGTCCGCCGTACGTGACCAGCAGCGTCGGGGTGTAGGCCATGCCGCTCTCGGCGAAGAGCTGGATCCAGTCCTCGTAGAGAGGGAAGACCGGTACATTGTGCTCCTGCCCCGAGTACCCGTCGATGGCCTGCGTCAGGTTGAGCTTCACGTCGAGCGACCCTTCGGTGGTCGGCATGAGGCGCAGCTCGTTGGCCGCCTCGATGATCCACTGCCGCTGCTCGCGATTGCCGACCACGTACTGCTTGATGGTCCGGGTGTCCCAGTAGTCGCTGTAGCGGCGCAGCACGTCCCGGGCGTGGTCGAGGTCGCGCACCTGCTCCTGCCAGAAGACTCCGGGACCGGTGGAGAATACGCGGGGGCCGAGGATTTCCCCGGTCTCCACGCGGTCCGCGTAGGTGAGCACGTCGGTGGTGGCCGTCTGCGGGTCGCGGGTGGTGGTCACCCCGTAGGCCAGGTTGGCCACGTACTGCCAGACCGGATCCTTGTGGACGCCCCATGCCGGACGGAGATGCGCGTGCGTGTCCACGAAGCCGGGGATGATCGTGTGGCCGGAGAGGTCGATCACCTCGGCGTCCGCCGGCACTTCGATGCTCCCGCGCGCGCCGACCGCCTCGATGCGGTGGTCGCGGATCACGATGTCCGCGTCCTCGATCACCTCGTCTCCCTGCATGGTGATGGCGCGCGCGCCCCGTAGGACGCCGGTCCACCGCGGCCGGTCGCGTTCCACGGTGATCGTCACCCGCCGCTCGAGCGGCTCGTAAACCGGCTCGTCCACCTCCGGAAGCTCGTCCTCGTCGACCTCCTCGTCCGGGTCCGGCACGTCGGCGTCCGGATCCTCCCCTCGGGCCCGCGCCTCGCGATCGGCCTCCTCCTCCGCCCGCCGGGCCTCCTCCAGGTCGTAGACCAGGTGCGCATTGCCGATCGACCAGCGCACCCGGGTATTCCCGTCCCAGGTCGGATACCCACCGCCCACCGTGGTCAGCTTCCGCACCGGGACCGGGGCGCGGTCGGGGTTGGCCACCGAGATGGTGGGCGCTTCGCGGCCTACCTGCGGGATACGGACGGTGTAGAGGTCCGTCCGGATTTGGGCCAGGGCCTTCCGCCCGTCCGGGGAGATGAAGATCGGCGAAGCCCGCATCGGCTCGTCCGCATCCGGCAGGGTAGGGCCGGTGACCTGGAGATGCTCGCGGAGGTCGGTCCCGTCCCAGCGGAGGGAGACCAGCCCGTCCGAAGCGCTGGAGAGGAAGATCCGCTCCGGGTCGTTTGAGAAGTGCGGATCGCTCCGCCCGCCGGCTGGGGCGATGCTGCGCGTCTCGCCTCCTCCGGCGGGAATCCAGACCAGCTCCCCCGGCTCCCCGCCCACGCGCGGGCCGACGGCCTGCCGGAAGGCTTCGGCCGAGCGGCGAATGGCGACGATGCGATCTCCGTCCGGTGACCAGGCCGGTGTCTCGTAGAGTGCTGCCGCACGCGTGAGGCGCTGGACGCCACCCCGTCCGGTGGCCCGCACCCGCTCGATGTGCCCGCCTTCCTCGTTGTCCCAGGTCCCGTACGCGACCCACTGTCCGTCCGGGGACCAGGCCGGTTGGTGCGCGCTCACCCCCTCGGGCGTGAGCGCCCGCGGTCGTCCGTCCGGCCAGTCCATCACCCAGAGGCGGTTGAGCGCGGTGAAGGCCAGACGGCCGCCGTCCGGCGAAGGGACGGCGTCCCGGACTTCCCGCACCGCGAAGCGCTCGCTGTCGTCCACCCGGTGCTGGAAGCTCACCTCCGGCCCCATCGGCACGTCGACGTCGGCGGTGAAGGGAACCTGCCGCGGCTCTCCGTCGTCGATAGGGATCCGCCAGATGCCGCCGCCGTAGCTGGCCAGCAGCTCGCGCGAGTCCGGGGTGAAGGCCATGCCCGGTAGAACATCGAGGGTGGCGCGCGACTCCTGCTCGTCCCGCTGCACCGGATAGGCGAGCCAACGCTCGTCGCCGGACTCCAGGTCCCGCAGCACGAGGCCCGTCTCCTCGGCGTGCCGCGACCCGTAGACCAGCCATCTCCCATCCGGGGAGATCGTGGGGCGGAAGGCCGATCCGTAGCGTGCGGTGCGGGTGGAGCGCTCCCCCGTCTCCCGGTCGTAGACGGCCAGCTGGTACTGGGGGAGCTGGGCGTTGTACTGCCAGTTCCCCTGTCGCTGCGCGAACCAGATGAAGCGGCCATCGGGCGTGACCGCCGGGCCCTCGGTCCGCAAGTTGTCCGGGCCGTCGATCAGCGGAAGGCCCGAGCCGCCCTCCACGTGGAAGAGGTGGAGCTTGCCTACCCCCGCGCGCATGCCCGTGCGCGACGCAACGATGAACTCCCCGTCCGGCGTCCAGGCGGGGGACTGGTAGCGGTTGTTCTTGCCGGTGGTGATCTGCGTGGTGTCCGAGCCGTCCAGCGCCATCGTCCACAGGTTGACCCCGCCGTCACGGTCGGAGATGAAGACGACCCGCTCCCCGTCCGGGCTGAAGCGGGGCTGCCCGTAGAAGCCCATCCCCCGGATGAGCGGCTGCGCCCGCCCCCCGTCGATTGGCAGCAGGTAGAGGTCGCCGAGGAGGTCGAAGACGATCGTCCGCCCGTCCGGGTGGACGTCGAGCGACATCCAGGAGCCCTCGGTGAGGGTGGCCGCGAATCGACGGGTGGGGGTGAGCGGCAGATCCTCCCCGAAGGGGTTGGCCGCAGTATCCGCCGCCACCGGGGCATCCGCAGCATGCGCGGGGGCGGGCGCGACGAGAGAGGCCGCTGCCAGCAGGAAGACGGCGGCGGCGAGGGTGTGGAATCCGGGAGCGGTCATCGGTCCAATCGAGCGAGATTGTCGGGTACGCCGCGTGCAGGCGCGAATCGAGGGTTCCTCGCATAATCATGCTTCCGCCGCAGGAGGGCAACGCCGGTCCGCGCGCTTGACGCCCCCGCCGGCCGCTGCCAGTATCGGGGCGTCGCATCCCTCATCCCACTCCCCACGGAGGACGAGCCATGTCGAACATTCCCGACGGCCTGCGCTACAGCCAGGAGCACGAGTACCTGAAGCCCGCCGAGGAGGACAATGTCTTCTACATCGGCATCACGGACTACGCGCAGGGGGAGCTGGGAGATGTGGTCTTCGTGGAGCTGCCCGGCGTGGGAGACTCCTTCGATGCCGGCGCGGTCTTCGGCACCATCGAGGCGGTCAAGGCGGTCTCCGAGCTCTACTGCCCGGCCACCGGCGAGGTGCTCGAGGTGAACGAGGAGCTGGACGCCAACCCGGGGCTGGTGAACAGCGATCCGTACGGGGAGGGATGGATGGTCAAGCTCCGTCTCGATTCGGAGCCGGAGGGGCTCATGGATGCCGGGGAGTACGCTTCGCACGTGGGCGAGTAGAGGGGCGGGGAAGCGAAGGGCGAGCGCCGGCCTGCGGCCGGCACCGCGCTCTATGCACATCCGACACGATGAAGCCGTGTCGGTGTGCACGGAGCCTCCTCGGCGCTGCGCGCCTGCGGGGTCTCCGCCCTCCGGATCACGATCGCTCTCGCGGTTGCTGCGCGTCGTGGCCGGCCCGCTCTCCATCCCGGAGGCTACGGCGACCGGAAACACCGCGGGGAACCGACCTTGCAGCCGGCAGCCCATTCGGAATCGTTCCTCCTACGCGACGTGCCATGGCGACGCTGACCTATCACGGACACTCCTGCTTCCACCTCGTCACCGGCGACGGGACCCGGATCCTCTTCGATCCGTGGCTGGACGAGAATCCGAAGGCCGACATCTCGGCTGATGAGATCGGGGAGCTGGACTACATCCTCGTCACCCATGGGCACTTCGACCACTACCAGGACTGCCTGAAGATCGCCAAGGCCACCAACGCCCAGGTCATCTCCACCTTCGAGGTGGTGAGCCACCTCGGCGGCCAGGGTTACGAGAATGTCCATGGGATGAACATCGGTGGCGGCTACGACTTCCCCTTCGGCCGGGTCAAGCTCACCATCGCCCATCACACCGGGTTCATCGAGGAGGGTTTCTACGCCGCCCCCGCCGGGTTCCTGATCCATTTCAAGGACGGCAAGCGCCTTTACAACGCAGGAGACACCGCGCTCACCCTCGACATGCAGCTCCTCCGCGGTGAGGTCGACGTGGCCCTCCTCCCCATCGGCGACAACTTCACCATGGGCCCGGAGGACGCGGCGCGGGCGGTGGACTTCGTCGAGGCGGGGACGGTCGTCCCCATGCACTACGGGACCTTTCCCCCCATCGAGGTCGATCCGCAGGAGTTCGTCCGCGCGGTGGGTGACCGCGCCCGGGTCGAGGTAATGGAGCCCGGAGGAACGCTGGAGCTCTGACAGCGGGCCACTCGCGGCTCGCAGCTGGCGGTTCGCAACAGCATCACGAGCCTGTTACGAGCGTGAGCGATCGCGGGCATCACGGTTTCGGGCGCCCGGAGGTCGGTGCCGCCTCCACCCTCCCGCGGGGCGCGGGCCGCCAGCCGCCAGCCGCTCGTTCCCCCCGCCCCTCCCCCTGGCGACTCCTCGACACACCGCCCGCCCCGGGCGCGTGGAACATGGCGCTCGACGAGGCGCTCGTCTCCTCGGTGCGAGAGGGTGAGACCCCGGTGCTCCGGCTCTACCGATGGAGCCCCGCCTGCCTCTCCCTGGGGCGCAATCAGCCGGGCCGCGGGCGGTACGACCTGGCGCGGATCACCGCCGCAGGGATCGATGTCGTCCGCCGGCCGACCGGCGGGCGCGCCGTCCTCCACCACCGCGAGCTCACCTATGCCGCCGTTTTCCCGCTCGGCCTCCTGGGCACGGTGCGGGAGAGCTACCTCCGGATCAACCGCGCGCTGGCGGCCGGGCTCCAAAGCCTCGGCGCCCTCGTTTCAGTCGCAGCGGAGCAGGCGGGGAACGTTTCGGCACCCTCCCTTTCCCCCTGCTTCGCCGACCCCCTCGCCGGTGAGGTGGTGGCGGACGGCCGCAAGTTGGTGGGGAGTGCGGTCTGGCGGAGCGGGAACGTCCTTCTTCAGCATGGCTCCCTCCTCCTCGAGGACGACCAGCAGCGCATCCCCGACCTCCTTGCCGAGCCGGATGGATCGGCTCCACCGGTCGCCACCCTGGCCGGCCTCCTCGGCAGCGTGCCGGAATGGGCCGAACTCGCCGGAGCCATCGCCCGGGGATGGGAGGAGGCGCTCGGCGTGGCTCTCCGGACAGACCGCGTGGTCCCGAAGGAGGCGGCGGACGCGCACCGGCTCGAAGCCCGTTTCCGTTCGGATGCCTGGACCTGGCGCCGGTAGTTCCGCATGCGGCAGATTGTTTGCATGACGGGCAGATATCCGCCGCTCGCATTCCGTACGCGACGGTCCTTCCAGCACACACCGTCCAAGGGCGATCGGCCCACCTGAACGACCCACGAGAAATTCCATGACATCTGAGAAGCGATCAACCGAAGGGAAGGCACGCGCCCGCATCCGGGTTCTCCTGGTGGCGCTCCTTGCCCTGGCCGTTCCGCTCGCCTGCGACCCGGCGGATGTGGACATGGGCGCCGTGGTCGGTGATCCCGAGCCGGGGGGGACGGCGGTGGTCGGGATGCACTCCGACTTCCAGACCTTCAACCCGGTGACGAACACGGCGCTCACCTCCATGGAGGTGATGAACTTCATGGTCTTCACCCCGCTCGTCCGGTACGACGACAACTTCGAGCCGGAGCCGTACTTCGCCCGAGAGTGGGATCTCGAGGACGACCATGTGGTCTTCCGTCTCTACGAGGGGCTGCGCTGGCACGACGGTGAGCCGGTGACGGCCGAGGACGTCCGATTCACCTTCGAGATGGCGAAGCAGGAGGAGGCGGCATCGCTGATCGGGTCCGCCTTCCTCGCCATGGTGGAGTCGGCCGAGGTGATCGACGACCACACCATCCGCTTCGACTTCGTGGCGCCTCACTCGCAGCCGCTCGACGGCTTCGCCTGGGCGCCGATCCCGGAGCACCTCCTGGGGGATGTGAGCGCGGCCGAGCTGGCCCAGGCGCCGTACAACCGGCAGCCGGTGGGGAGCGGCCCCTTCCGTTTCGTTTCCTGGGAGGCGGGTCAGCAGCTCACGCTCGAGGCGAACGAGGAGTTTCCGGACGAGCTGGGCGGCCGGCCGTACCTTGACCGGATCGTCTTCCGCATCATCCCGGAGCCCACCACGCGGGTCACCGAGCTCGCCACGGGCGGGATCGACGTCAACTATTCCGTGCAGGCGCCGGAGGGACGAGAGATCGAGCAGCAGCGCGGCCTCGAGCTGCACCGCTACTCCGGACGCGAGTTCAACTACATCGGCTGGAACACGGTAGAGGAGCCGTTCACCGACCCCGAGGTGCGGCGCGCGCTGACCATGGCCATCGACCGAGAGCAGATCATCGAGGCTATCCTCTTCGGGTACGCCGATCCGGCGGCCGGGATGATCCCGCCCTGGAGCCCGCTGCACCCGGGCACCGACCCGCTTCCCCACGATCCGGACCGGGCGCGCCAGATCCTCGCGGATGCCGGCTGGGAGGATCGGAGCGGTGACGGGATCGTCGAACGCGACGGGCGGCCGTTCCGCTTCGACATGATGGTCAACTCGAACAACCGGCTCCACCAGGACATCGCCACCGTGGTGCAGCAGCACCTCCGCCGGGTCGGCGTGGACATGCGGATCCGGGCCATCGAGTTCCAGTCGATGCTCCGGCAGCACCGGGAGCGGGAATTCCAGGCCGTCTACTCCGGCTGGATCCTGGACAACTTCCGGGTCGATCCGACGCCGCTCTTCTCCTGCGCCGAGGCCGAGACCGCGATGTCCGCCAACCGGAGCTCGTACTGCAATCCGGAGGCGGATCGCCTCATCGCGGCCGGCCTGCGGGAAACGGATCCCGGGCGCGCCGAGCAGGTCTGGGGTGAGTTCTCGGATACCCTGCAGGAGGATCAGCCCTTCACCTTCATGTACTGGCTCGAGGATCTGGCCGGGGTGGGGCAGCGCATCCAGGGGGTGGAGATGGACGCACGCAGCAAGCTCGTCGGCGTGGCGAGCTGGTGGATCCCGGAGGATCGCCGCCGCGGGAGGTAGTCGCGGCCAGGCAGGGCAAAAACAAAGGGGGAGACGGGGCTCGCGCGGCCGACCCCATCTCCCCCTTCCGTCCCATTTCCGGAACACGGACGAACGTTCGAGTGTGCATTGAGGAGGGGCCGGGCCTACATTGGCCCTCCGGGACGACCGTCCGGCTCAACCTCGATCGTTCATGAACGCATGCGCCGTTTCATCTCATTTCTGCTCCTGCCCATCGTCCTTGCGGCCTGCGACCCGCGGGACGAGGGGGATCGCTTCGACCGTCTGGCCGACGACATCGCCGAGGAGGAGCGCTATGGCGGCACCGCCATCGTGGCGCAGATCGGGGACATCCCCGACATCAACCCGCTGACCTCGACCGACCTCACCGCGTCGCAGGTCCAGCGCTTCGTGCTCTTCACCCCGCTCATCACCTACGACGAGAACCTGGAGCCGGTGCCCATGCTGGCCCGCTCCTGGGAGCTGAACGCGGACACCACGGCCATCACCTTCCATCTCCGCGACGACGTCTACTGGCACGACGGGGAGCTGACCACCGCGTACGACCTCGATTACACCTGGGAGATGGCCACCACGCCCGAGACCGGGTATCCCAACACCGCCTTCTTCGCCCACTACGGAGAGGCGGAGGCCATCGACTCCTTCACCTTCCGCGTGCAGATGGAGCCGCACGCCGACTTCATGGACACCTGGTGGAACCTGTTCCCCGTGCCCCGCCACATCCTGGAGGGGACGGAGCCCGCCCAGATCCGCAACCATCCCTACAGCACCCGCCAGCCGGTGGGGAACGGGCCGTTCCGTTTCGTTGACCGGCGGGACGGGCAGAGCTGGACCTTCGAAGCGAATGAGGACCATCCCGAGGAGCTGGGCGGCAGGCCGTATCTGGACCGGATCGTCTACCGGGTCATCCCGGAGCAGACCACCATCCTCACCGAGCTGCTCACCGGGAACATCGACTACTTCGTGGCTCCGGCCGCGGAATTCGCCGCGCAGATCGAGAGGTCCGGGAATGCCCGCCTCCAGTCGCACGCCGCGCGCAACTTCGACCTGATCGGCTGGAACCAGCGCCGGGAGCCCTTCGACGACGTGCGTGTGCGTCGGGCGCTCACCAAGGCCATCGACCGGCAGCAGATCATCGATGCGGTCTACTACGGATATGGCGAGGTGGCGCCCCATTCCGTGCCGCCCTTCCACTGGGCGCACGATCCGGACATCGACGGCGGCCTGGACTTCGACCCCGAGGGCGCGCGGGCTCTGCTCGCCGAGGCGGGGTGGGAGGACCGCCGGGGAGACGGCGTCCTGCGGAACGAGGCCGGTGAGCCCTTCCGCTTCACCCTCGTGACGAACGAGGGGAACGCCATTCGTCGGGACATCCTCGTCGTGGTGCAGTCGCACCTGCGCCGGCTGGGGATCGACGTCCGCACCCAGATCCTGGAGTGGGGCGCGCTCCTCGACCGGATCAATACGCCGGCCCGCCGCGACTTCGACGGGGTGCTGATCGGCTGGTCCACGGAGTTCCGCATCGACGACAGCGACCTCTTCCACTGCGACAAGATCGACACCCCCTACCAGTGGGTCGGGCACTGCGATCCCGAGCTGGACCGCCTCCTGGACACCCTGCCCCGGATCGTGGACCGCGACGAGGCAATCCAGTACTGGCGTGCCTACCAGCAGAAGGTCTCCGAGGAGGTGCCCTTCACCTTCATCGCTTTCCCCGAGCGGCTGGAGGGGATCGGGAACCGGCTCCTGAACATCGACCCGGACGTGCGCGGGGACTGGGTAGGCGCGCGTGACTGGTTCCTCCACCCCGACATGCGTCGCGAGCGCCGGAGGGGCGGCTGATGGGTGAGACGAACGTGACACGACCGCACCGGAGACCGACCATATCCGTGACACCGACCATCAGAGGCGGCCGAGACACCGGCCGGCGGTTGCTCGCCCTCCTCACGCTGACCGCGCTCCCGCTCCTCCTCACCGCCTGCCCGGGGGAGAGGACGGCGCCGCAGCGGGGCGGTAGCGTGACCGTCGTCGAGCTGGCGGACATCGACAAGCCGATGCCGCTCATCTCAGAGTCGTCGCTGGACAACCAGTTCCAGGGGTTCATGTTCCGGCCGCTCCTCCAGCCCTGGTGGGAGGACGGGGAGATCCACTACCTGACCCACGAGGAGAATCCGATGGCGCTCGCCCACAGCTGGGAGTACGTGGGGGCGGACTCGAGCGCCATCCGCTTCCACCTGGTGGCGGACGCCCTCTGGTCGGACGGGGAGCCGGTCACCGCGCACGATGCGGCCTGGCATACCGAGATGCGCGGGGATCCGCGCACCGCGAGCCCGCGTCAGGACTACAACGAGAACATCGTATCGGTGGAGGCGGAGGACGACCACACGCTCCTAATCCAGTTCACCCACCGGTACCCGGAGATGCTCTTCCACACCTCGGGGCCCATCTCCCCGCGGCACCCCTTCGAGGGTGCCGATCCGGCCGGGCTGCGCGCGCATCCGGTCATGACCGACCCGGCCGGGAACCTCCCGGTGAGCGGTCCTTTCATGATCTCCCGGTGGCAGCGCGGCCAGCAGATCGTGCTGGTGCCGAATCCGAACTTCTCTCCGCAGCCGAGGCTGGAGCGGATCGTATTCCGGATCATCGTCGAGGAGACGGGGCGCATGGTGGAGTTGCAGACCGGGCGGGCCGACATGGTCTCCCCGATCCCCTTCGACCGGATCGAGGGGCTGCAGCGGGAGGTTACCGACCTCCGCATGGAGCGTCGTGAGGGGCGCTTCTACGACTACATCGCCTACAATCCGGCGCGATACGAGGTCTTCGACGATCCGGACATCCGCCGCGCCCTCGGGCTGGCCGTCGACCACGAGGGGCTGATCTCCGCGCTGAACATGGACGAGTACGCCCGCCCCGCGGGCGGGCCCTACTCCCCGATCTTCCAGGATCTCTACGACCCGGAGGAGCAGGCGCCGCTCCCGTACGACCCGGAGGAGGCGCTGCGGCTCCTGGAGGAAGCGGGCTTCCGTCCGGGGCCGGGCGGGGTGCTCCTCCGCAACAATCGGCCGCTCCGCTTCACCCTCACCACCAACGCGGGGAACCAGCGGCGGCTGGACGCCGCCCAGATCATCCAGCAGCAGTGGCGGCGGATTGGGGTGGACATGCGGATCCAGACGCTCGAGAGCAACACCTTCTTCGACCGGCTGACCCGCCGCGACCTCCAGGCGGCGCTGGGGGGGTGGGGTGTCGGACTCTCTCCGGACCTCACCGGCCTCTGGGCCCCGGGCGTCCCCTTTAACTACACCGGGTTCGAGGACCCGCGCGTCACCGAACTCTTCGAGCAGGCGCTCGCCCAGCCGACGCGCGATGCGGCGGCTCCCTACTGGCGGGAGGCGGCGAGTTTGATCGTGGCCGCGCAGCCGTACACCTGGCTCTACTATATGGACGAGGTGGTGGGGGTGCGGGACCGCCTGCGTGGCACGACCATCAACACGCTCAGCACCTACCAGAACCTCTGGGAGTGGTGGGTCACCGATGCCGACTGAGCCCCGCCCGGGGGCTGTATTGTGATCCGGCGGCGTGGTCTCTGCAAGGGACCGGGGCGTTCGCGGCGGAACGCCACTCGAGCGCATCATCCACCCCCTCGATGAACCGTAGCGGAGCTCTGACCGTGCACCGGAACCGTACGCGGAGAGGCGCATGATCCAGTACCTGATCCGTCGCCTGCTGGGGGCCATTCCCCTGCTGATCGGCATCCTTACGCTGATCTTCTTCATCATCCATCTGGCGCCGGGTGATCCCACCGCCCGCTACTTCAATCCGAATGTCAGTCCCGAGGTCATCGAGCAGATGCGCCGGAACCTCGGGCTCGACCAGCCGCTCCACATCCAGTACTTCCGCTGGATCGGCGCCTTCGCCACCGGTGATTTCGGGTACTCCTTCGGGCAGATGCGCCCCATCAGCGACATCCTGCCCACCGTGATCTGGAATACGCTCCAGCTCACGCTCTTCTCCATGGTGCTGATCTTCGCGCTGGGAATGCTGATCGGCATCATCCAGGCGGTCCGGCAGTACTCTGCCAC
>SKRI01000260.1 GCA_007118565.1 Gemmatimonadota bacterium
GATCAGGCGGGCGATCTCCAGCCGGGAGGCTTCGAGCGGCTCGTGGAAGTCCTCGTCGCGCAGCCGGTGGATCTCGGCGCGGCGGTCATTGAGCCGGGCGACTGCCTGCCGGGCGCGGAGCGGGAGCGGCGTCACCGAGGCGGCGTTCAGGTAGATCCCGTCACCGACCCCGGGAAACTCGGTCCCGCGGATCGACTGCACGTCGGGAAGGGAGGGTTGCGCCCCTGGGGTCATTGCGGCTGGCCGAGGAAGCGGCATCTTACAGGGAGATGGTGCCGATCGGATTGTACGGGCCGCTACGAGCCACGACCACCGGCCCATCGCGCCTCCGGTCGGCCGACTGCTCGGCCACACGTTAACCGGCCCCCGAAGGAGGAACAACCCTGCAGACTCCCATGATCATCACCTCCCTGCGCGCACGGCGCGGCCGGGTGATCTTGATCCTGGACGACGAGCGTCGGCTCCGCCTGTCCGAGGAGACGGTTCACTCCGAGGGTCTCCGCAAGGGGGCCGAGGTAACAGAGCGTGACGTCTCGCGGTGGGAGGAGCGGGACACCGCGGTCTCGGCGCGGGAGGCGGCGCTACGTCTCCTGGCGGTCCGGCCGCGAACCCGCCAGGAGCTGAAGCGGCGGCTGCGGGGCAAGGACTTTCCGGAGGGCGTGGTGGATGCATGCGTGGAGCGGCTGGCCGGGGCGGGGCTGGTGGACGATGCCGACTTCGCCGAAGCGTTCGTCCGCGACCGCATCCGCCTGCGTCCGCGCGGGCGCCGGGAGCTCCGCGCGGAGCTGCAAAGAAAGGGGGTGGACCGCGGGACGGCCAATACGGTCGTCGATCGCGTCCTGGACGAGGCGGGGGTCTCCGAACTCGAGCTGGCGCGGGCTGCCCTCCGGCGGTGGCGCCCCCGGGGAGACGACCGTCAGAAGGACCGCCAACGGCTCTACGGGTACCTCGTCCGCCGGGGGTTCGGCGGGGAGACGATCTCGCGGGTCATGGAGGAGGCGCTCCCTTCGGAATGAGCCTCAACCGACATTTCGAGTCCCAACTGGTGAAGAGACGAGAACGGGAGATGGGTCTGGCGATGGGGATAGGCAAGGTGCATGGCTGACATCCTTTTCGCGGACGACGAGCCGCACATTCGCCGACTGGTGGCCAAGCTCCTCGACAGGGCTGGACACCGGGTCCGGGAGGCACCGGACGGAGCGTCGGCGCTCGACGAGATTCGCCGCGCCCTGCCCGACATCGCCGTTCTCGATTACCGTATGGGCACGCCCGACGGATTCGAGGTCTGCCGGATGATCAAGTCCGATCCGCGCCTGAGCCATCTCCCCGTCCTGATCCTCACAGGGGAGGGACGGATCGAGAACCGGCTCGACGGGTTCAGCGCCGGCGCGGACGACTACCTGGCAAAGCCGTTCGATCCGAGAGAGCTCGCGGCCCGCGTGGAGGCGCTCCTGCGCCTTTCGCGGAGCGGTCTCGACCGAAATCCGACGAGCGGGCTACCGGGCGGAGAGGCCCTCGAGCGGGAGTTCGCGCGCTGGGCGGAGCGGCACGAGGTGATCGCCGTCTGCTACCTCGACCTGGATGACTTCAAGCCGTTCTCCGAGCACTTCGGCTTCTCCGTGGCGGACGCGGTGATCCGCGACCTGGGCGAGGTGCTCTCGGTCGTGGCGGCCGAGGCGCCGGGAGAGGCGTTCGCGGGGCATGTGGGGGGAGACGATTTCATCCTCCTCGTCGAGCCGGAGCGGGCCCGGTCGGTGGTGCGGCGCGCGCAGGAGGATTTCCTCCGCGCGGTTCGGAAGCGGATACCGGAGGAGGAGCGGCAGCGCGGAAGCTATCGCGCCGAAGACCGGGAAGGGGTGGTACGCGAGTTCCCCCTCACCCGCCTTTCCGCCGCGATCGTCCGGGTTCCCGCCGCCCGGATGAACCTTTTGGATCGGCTCGGGGAGCGAATTTCCGCCGCCAAGCAGGCCGCGAAGCAGAAGAAGGGCTCTCCGGAGGGCGGCCTCCTGGAGCTCGATCTCGCCGACCTGCCGGCACGCCGAGCGGAGCGGTAGCCGTTAGCTCAGCTGTCCCCGGAGGCGAGCTTCTCCTTGCGGGCCGCGAAAAGCTCAGGAAACTCGTAGACGATGCGGCCGTCCTCGGTCACCTCGGAGCGCACCCGGAAGCCGTCCTCGATCGAGACCAGGACGCGCTCCGCCCGTGCGATCGTCCATCCGAGGGATGCCGCGGTCTCCGACACGGTGAGGAGGCCCCCTCGGTCCCTCGCCAGCTGCAGGACCTCCTTCTGGCACGCCTCGAGAAGGGCGTGGGTCCGACGTCGTCTGGTGCGGCGCGTGCCATGGGCGGTCAGCGCCGCGGCGCCGGCCGCGACGCCTCCGAAGAGCAGGGCGGCCGGATCGGAGGCCGCGAGCCCCGCGGCCAGGAACACGGCCGCCGCGATCAGCAGAACGAGGGTCCATCCGCCGCCGGCCCGTTCCGGCCGATCACCCTCACGAGCTTCGGCCCGGCTGGCGCTCCGCGGCCCGGTCGCGGCGAGTTCGCCGTGGCGCCCCCAGCTCCGGCCGCAGCGGGGGCAGCTCTCGTGGTTCCTGCGGAGGAGGTAGTAGACGATACCGGCGATGCCGAATGCCCAGGAGGTCATCACCACCAGGACGATCAGCAGCGCCAGGTTCAGCCCCCGCTCGAAGTAGGCGAGGCCCTCCCCGTGGTAACCGCAGCGGGGACAGGAGCGGAGCGGATTCGGATGCGTGGCCATGGTCGGTTCGATCGGAGTGGGCGACACCCTTACCGTACGCATGTTGATACAGGAAAGATTCAGCGCGGTGCCGCAGGCCCCGCGCCTCCGTCATTTCGAATGGCTGATCGGCCTGACGCTGGCGATCGCCAGCTGTGCGCCGGCCGTGACGAACGGCTCGGGAGAGCCCCCACCCGGTCCCCGGCTCATCGTGGTCTCGATCGACGGGCTCCGGCCGGACGCGATCGATCTTTCGCGAGCGCGCACGCTGCAGCGGCTCAGCGAGGAGGGCGCCTCCGCCCGGCGCGCCCTCACCATCCTCCCGAGCTTCACCCTGCCGAGCCACACCTCCATGCTCACCGGCCTGGACGTTCCCGGGCACGGCGTCACCTGGAACGACGACCGTTTCTCCTCCCTGGGACCCATCGACGTGCCTACGGCGCTCGAGATGGCCCGGGCCGAAGGGTGCACCACCGCTGCCTTCTTCTCCAAGCGGAAGATGCGGCTCCTCGATCGGCCGGGGTCGCTCGACCGAGCGCACATCCCCGCGGACGAGCACTACCACTTCGCCGCGAGGATGACCCACGAGGTGGAGACCTTCCTGCGCTTCGCCGCGGCGGATGTGGTATTCATCCACCTCTCCGATGTGGACCTCGCCGGCCACGTCTTCGGATGGATGGGCCCTCCCTACCGGTTGGCGGTGCGGGAGGCGGACGCCGCCCTGGAGAGGATGCTGCGGGCCGTGGAGCGGCAGGTGGGAGATGCGACCGTCATCGTCACGTCCGACCACGGCGGATCCGGGAGAACCCACGGAACCGCCTCCGCGGAGGATCGGGAGATCCCGTGGATCGCGTGGGGGCGCGGCGTGCGCTCTGGCGTGGTGGAGCGAGAGGTGATGACCTACGACACCGCCGCCACCATGCTCTACCTCCTGGGGATCTCCGTCCCCGAGGGGTGGGACGGGCGGCCCGTGCGGGAGGCGTTCACGAGCGCGCCTGACCGGCCTGTTTGTCGGAGCTGACCCTTACCAGCGACTCGAGACGCCCCGTACGTCGATGTGCACGAAGGGCCCGCGGTGCGGAGCCGGATAGTACACCCCGATGCCACCGATCAGCTCCGGATAACGCGCCTCCACCCGCTCGACCGCCTTCGCGATGACGAGGGCGTCGCTCACATCGACCCGGCCGTCCCCGTTCAGGTCGCTCATCCATCCGCGTCCCTCGTTGTCCACCCAGACGTCCGCGGCGTCACCGTAGGTATGGCGGCTGTACGTCGCCCGACCCGCGTGCGCTGCCGGAGCGTTGTACTGCGGCGTCCGGAAGCCGCTCATCACATGGAGGTGATCCGCTCGCACCCCCATCCGGGTGAGCTCCTGCATCACCAGCTCGAGCTTGTCGATCAGCCGCATGTCCAGCGCCACGTACTTGGGCCAGACATCGTGCTGGTCCTTGGTCAGGAACTGCCCGAGGGTGAGGTGCTCGGAGATCCGGGCCGAGCGCGACCTCTCGGTGACCTCGATGAAGTGCGAGGGGGGAGCATAGCGGCCGCCGCGCCCGGAGCGCTCCGCCGGCCACCTGCCCATATGATAGCCGTTGAGGTGCCTGCCCTCCCTGCGCTCGATCCCCACCGGCACGATGATCTTCAGGTCCTCCACCGTCTCCTGCCACCCCTCGGCGGAGAGGCGAAGCCGCCAGACGCCCGGACGGCGCGGGGCGTTCAGGCCGTCCTCGAAGGCGGAGCGTCCGAGCACCTCGTCCGCGCGACCTCCGTCGGCGGGTAGCCATTCATAGGTCAGCCCCTCGGGAAAATCCCCCTCCCACTCCAGCGGGACGGCGAGCGGTCCCCCCGCGGGAACGACCAGGCTGCGGAGGGCGCCGCTCCGGCCGCGCGCCACCGGGGACAGCCGGACCGAGGAGGCAACATGCACGGAGTCGGGCTCCACGGTGTCCGGTGCGAAGATCGGCTCGGGTGCCTGCGTTCCGACGAGGAGAAAGGAGAGGAGGAACGAGATCACGGTCTGAACGGTCAGGGTCGGAGTGATTGGACGACGACCACAGGATGGCCCGTCTGCGCGGAGCGGCCGGTGCGGAGCCGGCCGCGGATGGTCAGCCTCTGCAGCGGAACCAGCCCCCGCGCCACGTCGCGGGCGGCCTCGTCCACCACCAGGTAGACCAACCCCGGCACGCCTTCGGGGTTCCGGGCAAGGATGTACCACTCGCCCGACTCGAAATCGGTGCGCAGGGGGTCGGCGCGCTGGAGCGCGAGGAACTCGACGGTCCAGCTTACCGGGGCATTACGGAAGCGGTCCGGTGTTTCACGGACGGCTCCGGGGCTGGCATCCCCCCCGCCGGCGGCGTCCTCCACGTCGGCGAGGGTCCAGCCCTCGGCCCGCACGAGGCGCCAGTCGCCCTCGGCGTCCACGACTCGGAGCCTGGCCGGGTTCCGGATGATGGCGACCGTATCGCCTCTGGGACCGTCGAGGAGGACGACGGTGGAGGAGCCGGCAGCGCTCGCCGCCTCGGCATCCGGAGCGGCTTCCTCCCCGTCCCCGACGGACTCCACCGACGGAGCCTCCGCCGTGGCCTCGAGCGCCGGGGCCGGCTCCACCGACCCGCCCCAGATCCACGCCGTCCGCCGGATCTGACGCCAGCCATCCTCCTCTTCGAGCGCCTCGACGAGCATGCCTCCCTCGGCCCGGCCCACCACCCGGCCGGCCGGCGCATCAACAACGTCCTCGCCCCCGGTGGCCACCGCGTGCCCCGGCCCCTGGCGGTCGCTCGTCCGAATCCGGTCACCCGGGAGGTAGCCGGTGAGAACGACCTCGTGCCATCTCCCCTCCTCGCCCACCTGACGCAGGCGGACCCCGCGGCGAAGGACTCCGATGCGCGTGCCGTTCGGTGTGGCGCGGAGGTTCTCCTCGTCCACTGAGAGCTCGAGCCAGACCGCCTCGGCCGCCCCGTCCTGGGCGGGCAGCTCGACGGCGAAAAGGAGGAGAAGCGCCGCGCCCGGGAGGAGCGCACGTACGGCCCTTGCGATCACGAGGGTGGAGGTGCCGGTGACAGGTGGTGGCAGAGCGGGATCGGTGCGCCTACCTTGTCGCACCTCGCCACTGCGTATGGAATATGGAGCGGCCCGAACCCCTGTCAAACCCCTCATGTCCTCAACGCCCGCAGATCGACCCCGCGTTGCTCTGATCATCCTCGACGGGTGGGGACTTCGCCCGCCGGCGGACGACAACGCCATCTCGCTGGGGCGGACCCCCTCGTGGGACCGGATCTGGGAGAAGCCTGCCATTCCGCACTCCGTTCTCGCGACCAGCGGGCCGGCCGTGGGGCTGCCGGAAGGGCAGATGGGCAACTCCGAGGTGGGGCACCTCAACCTGGGAGCCGGCCGTGTCGTGGTGCAGTCTCTCCTGCGGATCTCACAGGCCATCGCGGCCGACGAGCTTTCCGACAATCCCGCGCTGCGCGACGCGTTGGACACGGTCCACGACCGGGGCTCGACGCTCCACCTGGTCGGGCTGGTGGGGCCGGGCGGCGTCCACGCCGCGGACGAGCACCTCGACGCGCTCGCCGAGCTCGCCAAGGAGTGCGGCCTCCCGCGAATCTGTCTGCACGCCTTCCTGGACGGGCGCGACACGCCGCCCAGCTCCGCCCTCGGCTACCTGCGGGAGCTGGAGAAGCGGGGAACGGTGGACGAGCGCTGCCCCATCGCCACCATCTCCGGTCGATACTACGCCATGGACCGCGACCGCCGCTGGGACCGGACCGAGCTCGCCTACCGCGCCATGGTCGAGGGGGAGGGAGATGCCGTCCGCGATCCGATTCGGGCGCTGGAGCAGGCGTACGAGGAGGGGGAGACGGACGAGTTCGTCCGACCCCGCGTGGTGGTCGACGAGGAAGGAAAGCCGGTCGGCCGCATCCGGGACGGCGATGCGATCGTCTGCTTCAACTTCCGGGCGGATCGTATGCGTCAGATCACCCGCGCGCTGGGCGACCCGGACTTCACCGCGTTCGACCGCGGAGAGGGACCGCCGGACACGCGCATCGTGACGCTCACCGAGTACGACCGTACCCTCCCGCTCGAGGTGGCGTTTCCGCCCGAGCCCCTCGACAACCTGCTCTGCGACGTTCTCGCCGCGCACGGTCGGACGAGCTTCCGCACCGCCGAGACCGAGAAGTATCCGCACGTGACCTACTTCTTCAACGGCGGACGCGAGGATCCTCCGATCGGGGAGGAGCGGAAGCTCGTCCCCTCTCCCAAGGTGGCTACCTACGACCTCCAGCCGGAGATGAGCGCTCCCGAGGTAACGGACGGTCTGGTCGAGGCCATCCGCTCGCGGGAGTTCGACCTCCTGGTCTGCAACTACGCGAACCCGGACATGGTGGGGCACACGGGCGTCATCTCCGCGGCTGTCCGCGCCGTGGAGACGGTGGACGAGTGCCTGGGGCGCGTTCTGGAGGCGTGCGAGGAGACGGGAACCACCGCCCTGGTGACCGCCGACCACGGCAATTGCGAGCAGATGTACGACCCCGAGACGGGCGGGCCGCACACCGCCCACACCACGAATCCGGTCGGCATCGTGCTGGTGGAGCCGGAGGCGCGGCGGACTACCGACCGGCTGGAGGAAGGGGCGCTCGCCGACATCGCACCGACCCTTCTTGGCCTCCTCGACCTGCCGAAACCGGCGGAGATGGACGGCCGGGACCTGCGGGCCGCCGTATCGGGCGAACAATCTCCCGGCTGAGCGGTACGCAACGCGAGCCGAACTCCTGACTCGAAAGAGATTTCACGATATGCAGCGCATCATCGCCAGCACCATCTTCCTCTTCCTCCTCCTTGCCGGGTCGGCGTTCGCCCAGCAGATCGACTCTCCCTTCGAATACATCGAGGAGACGCAGTCGTTGGGAGTCTTCGGTGGCTACCTCTGGACGGCGGCCGGGGTCCAGGACATCGGCCCCCAATCGATGCCGCTCTTCGGCGCACGCTACAACATTCGCTTCACGGGTCCGGTGAGCGGGGAGGCGTCCCTCTCCCTGGGGCCCACGCAACGGAACGTCGTCCACCGGGTGGCCACCGCGGATCCTGACCAGCCCTTCCAGATCATCAACCGCGGCGAGGCGAGCGCGCTCTTCGGCATGCTGGAGGGGGGGGTCCGCTTCCACCTCACCGGCCCTCGTACCTGGTACAACCTGGCACCCTTCCTGGTCGGGACCGGCGGCCTGGCCGGCAACATGTTCGGCGACCGGGCCATCGAAGAGGAGTTCGACATCCCGGAGGATCAGCAGGTCCGATTCGGTCCGGCCCTTGCGGTCGGCATTGGCGCCGGGACCGACTGGTTCCCTGCGCCGCGGCTCTCGCTCCGGCTCGAAGTCCGTGACCAGATCTGGCGCCTCACCACACCGGAGCAGCTCCTGCTGCCCGACCAGGAAGAGGGCGGCCGCTGGACGAACAACATCGGGCTGAGCGTGGGCGCGGCGTACCACTTCTGAGCTGCGACCCATCCCCCTCGTTTCCATGGCAAGAGAGTTCGACACCCCCGCTCCGGCGGAGATGAGCGACGACGAGCTGTACGATCACATCCAGGAGCGCTTCCGGGAGAGCCGGAACTTGGACCCCGACTGGATCGAGGTTAGCGTCCGCGACGGACACGTGACCCTGGAGGGGCGGGTCGGCACGGACGGGGAGGTCCAGGTCGCGGAGAAGATCATCCACGACGTCCTGGGGATAGAGAGCTACACCAACGACCTGATCGTCGACGAGCTGCACCGCGGCGAGACGTCGGAGAACGGGGACGACGTGGAGGACGAGGATCTCGAGACCCATCAGTCGGACACGGCCGACCACCTGAGCGAGAACCGTCTCCGGGAGGGCTTCGTGACCGACGACCCCCAGGAGGCGACCGAGGAAGGGATGCCGTACACACCGCCCGACGAGCCCTCACCGGACGGCTACCGAAACTCCGAGAATCACTGACGGATCACGGCGACCCATACCGCGATGGCTTCCGACCCCGCGGATCATGACGCCGATGATGTGCTGGGGATCGTCCTTGCCGGGGGTGCCAGCCGGCGCTTCGGAAGTCCCAAGGAGCGGGCGCTACTCGCCGGCCGGACCCTCGGGGAGCGGGCGGTCGAGCTCCTCCGGAGCGTGACCGGGCGGGTCGGCGTGGTGGGCGGGGACACCCCCCCCTTCCGGGAGATGGACGTACCGGTGCGGCCGGACAACCGGCCCGGGCTCGGCCCTGTCGAGGGGATCGCGACCGGTCTCTCCTGGGCGGAGGAGGAGGGCTGCCGCGGCATCGTCTGCACCCCCTGTGACACACCCCTTATACCGCGCGCGCTGCTCGCGCACCTGATCGCCACGGCACGGGGAATCGGTGCGGCCTGCGTCCTCCCTTCCGGGCAGCCGGCCTGCGCCTATTACGACGTGCGCATCCGGGACAGCGTCACCGCATTCATCGACGGGGGTGGTCGCTCCCTTCACGCCCTGGTCGAGGCGCTTCCGGATCGTGCCATCCTGCCGGAGGAGGAGCTCCGCCGCTTCGGGAATCCGGCCGCCATCTTCCTCAACGTCAACGACCGCGATACGCTCTCCCGCGCCGAGCAGCTCCTTACAGTGCCGGAATGAGGGCGGACTGGCTCACGCCGGCCGAGGCGTGGTCCCGGATCCGCTCGTCGCTCGAGACGCTGCGGCCGGAGACGCGATCGCTCCACGACGCGCTTGGTCACGTCCTCGCCGAGGAGATCGCCTCCCCCCTCGACCTGCCCCCCTGGGACAACAGCGCCATGGACGGCTTCGCCGCGCGCGCCGCCGATGTGAGCGGTGCCTCCGACGAGCGCCCCGTCGTCCTGCGGGTGGTCGAGGACATTCCGGCCGGCCGGCAGCCCTCCCGCCCGATCGGGAAGGGAGAGGCGACCCGCATCATGACCGGAGCGCCCGTTCCCGAGGGCGCCGACTCGGTGATCCGGGTCGAGCATACGAATGGGGGCGTCGAGATCGGCGGGCCAACGGCCAGTGTCACGGTTCGGAGCGACGGGGACGCGGGCCGCAACATCCGCCGGCGCGGCGAGGACGTGCGAACGGGAGAAGAGGTGCTGCGCCGAGGGACGGTTCTCGCTCCGGCCCATCTGGGCGTGGCCGCCGGAATGGGGCGCTCGCAGCTCTCCGTCGTCCGCCGGCCGTCGGTGGCCGTGCTCGCCTCTGGTGACGAGCTCGTGGAGGTCGATGGTTTCTCCGAGGCGCTGGCCGGGCGACGGATCGTCTCCACCAACAGCTACACGCTGCGCGCGCAGCTCGCCGGGCTCGCCGCCGAGGTCCGCATGCTGGGCATCGCGGCCGACCGCCCGGACGACCTGCGGAAGCGACTCGAGGGTGCGCGGGGCGTGGATGCGCTGATCACCAGCGCGGGCGTGAGCGTGGGGGAGCACGACCATCTCCGCGCCGTTCTCGCGGATCTCGGGCTCGAGGACTCTTTCTGGCGGATCGGGATGCGTCCCGGATCGCCCTTCGCTTTCGGACGGGTTCGGGCCCTCGGCGGGATCCCCTGGTTCGGGCTGCCGGGAAACCCCGTCTCCTCCATGGTGGGGTGCGAGGTCTTCGTGAAGCCGGCGCTGCGGACAATGGCGGGCCGCTCGCGGCTGCACGGGCCGGTGGTGCCGGCGAGACCGCGGGAGTCCATCTCCCTCAAGCCGGGCCTCGTCCACTTCCTCCGCGTGCGGCTCCTGGAGGGGGAGGGAACGGCGCACGCGATCCCCACCGGCCCGCAGGGGTCGGGAATCCTCACCTCCATGGCGGCGGCGGACGGACTCCTCGTGGCCGAAGGTAAATCGCTCGATCCGAAGCGCGACTACCCGGTGATGCTGCTAGGCGACGCCGGGCTCTCCGAGCGCCCCCCCTTCTGAGCCGCAACGAGAACGCCCCACGACCGGGTGCCGGTCGCGGGGCGTCTCATGCATCATCGATCCCGATCGATGCCGGGGTCAGTCCTCCAGGCCGAACCATACCTTCAGCTTCACCTGGAACTCCTTCACGTCCGCCCCCTGGACGTACCCGCGGTTCTCCACCACCTCGAACCACTGGACGTTGCGCACCGTCTCGCTGGCCCGCCGGACCGCACGCCGCACGGCATCGTCGAAGCTGTCCGGTGAGGTGCCGACGAGATCGATGGACTTGTAGACGTCTGACATTCGTCCCCCATGTTCGGATGTGACGGGGTGGACCCGCTCCACCCGCGGCCGGGACAGGTCGCAAGCGGTATTCCACTCCTCTCAGGGGGAGGCGCACAGGCACTCGAGCACCGCGTCGTGCAAGAGCCCGTTGCTCGCCACCGCCGGCGTATCGTAGCGGACCTCGCCGCCGTCCAGGGTCGTGGCGCGCGCGCCCGCTTCCGCCAGGATCGGCGCGAGGGGAATGACATCCCACGGTCCGCCCCCCGCGATGGGATCCACCATGACCTCGGCGCGTCCGGTGGCGATCATCATGAATCCGTAGCAGTCGCCCCAGGTGCGAGTGAATCGGGTCCGGTCCACGAGCCTCTCGAAGCCGGCGCGGGTCCGCGGGGTTCCCCAGTCCCGCCAGTACTCGAGCCCCGAGGTCAGCAGCCGCGCCTCGGAGAGATCTCCGCAGGTGGAGACCGCGGCCCTGTGGCCGTTCCACCATGCACCGGCCCCTCGGGCGGCCACGACCGTCTCCCCCGTCATGGGGAAATGGCAGCACCCCAGCCAGGGGCGGCCCGCGATCTCGAGCCCGATCAGTACCCCGAAGAGGGGAACGCCGGAAGCGAACGAGCGCGTTCCGTCGATCGGGTCCAGCACCCAACGGCGGCCGGCGGCCGGCCCGGCACGGCCCCCCTCCTCCTCGCCGAGGATCTCGTCCTCGGGGAAGTGCTCGGAGAGCGAGGCGCGGAGGTGCCGCTCCACCGCCCGGTCCGCCTCGGTCACCTCGCTGCCGTCGGCCTTCCGCTCCTCCACCGACACGCCGAGGCCCTCCCGGGCAATCCGCCCGCCGGACTCGGCCAGCGTGGCAGCGAACGCCATCAGGCTGTCGGGATCCGGGGTCGCCGTCATTTGTCGGACATCGCGGTGGTGGGGGGAGATGGGGATCGCCCGGAAACCCAGGCGCAGTCGCGGACGGAGAAGCGCAACGGCAAATCGGCCGCCCGGGTCACGCCCACCCTCGGCCCGGATCGAATCCTGGCGGGATCGACCACCCCGCCGGAGCGAATCTCGAGCGGTGGCCGATCGAGGAGATGTCCGTCGAGAGATCCGTCCACCCCGAGTGCGCTGCAGAGGTTTCCCGGGCCGCGGAGGAGGTCCCGGTTTCTCCGGCCGCCCCGTCGCTCGCGCATGGCTTCGATCCCGGATACGGGGCAGGCCGCACGGAGGAGGACGGCGGCGGGGTACCCCTCTCGACCGGTCACCACGTTCAGGCACCAGTGGATCCCGTATATGCGGTAGACGTAGGCGGTCCCCGGCCGACCGAACATCGAGGCGTTGCGAGCGGTGCGCCCGACGCGCTCGGCCGCATGCGAGGCATCATCGTGGGGGCCGACGTACGCTTCGGTCTCCACGATCTGCGCCACGCTGACCGCACCGGACCGATGGGTGAGGAGGAAGGAGCCGAGGAGGTCTGGAGCGACTTGCTCGGCGGGTCGTTCGTAGAACGATCGGGCAAAGGGCTCGCCCG
Organism: Gemmatimonadota bacterium; assembly: GCA_007118565.1. Classification (GTDB taxonomy): domain Bacteria; phylum Gemmatimonadota; class Gemmatimonadetes; order Longimicrobiales; family Longimicrobiaceae; genus SKRI01. Next base: position 12,422 of record SKRI01000260.1, read on the forward strand.
GTTCTGCGGGAGCCGGGAGGGTGGCCGCTGGCCACCCTCCCGGTGTTTCCGATGTCACCTACGCACTCTTCTTCTTGCCGCCCCCGGAGGACTTTTTGCCCTTGGCGCCGCTCCTGCCACGGGAGGAGGAGCCGGACTTCTTGGCGGCCGGTGCCGTCTTCCCACGGCGCTCGCGGTCCGCCTCCCACTGCTCGAGCAGGGCGGTGGCGCGTCCCGGCGTCAGGACCTCCTTCACACGGTCGGGCGAGCTCTCGAAGACCTCGAAGACCTTGTCTCCGAACGCCTCGGTCAGCTTCTCCGCCGTCTTCTTGCCCACACCCTTGTACGAATTGGTGAGGTAGGAGACGATGGAATCCGCATCCGAAGGAAGGCCCAGCTCGGCAATCGCATCGCTGGCGGCAGGCGCCTTCTCCGCGGAGCTCTTCTTTGCCGCAGCCTTCTTGGCGGGGGCCTTCTTCTTCGGAGCTGCCTCGCCCTTGGTGGCACGAGGCTTCGCCTCGGACTTCCCCTCCCCGGTGTCGGCCGCAGGGGCCTTCCCGGCGTCCGGCTTGCTCGTGCCGACAACCTGGCCCGGAAGGATCACGGGTGCGCCCTCCGCCGCGCCACCGCGGCGGCCGCGGGTGCGACGCGCGGCGCGCGCCGCGATCTTGTCGGTGCCCGCCGACGGCGCGGTTGGAGCCTCCTTCTTCTTCTCCTCCTTCTCCTCGGCGCGCGGGGCCTCCTTCCGCGGGGCCTCCTTCTTCGTCTCGGCGGGGGCGGCCTCCTTCTTCTCGGCCTTCTCCTCCGTCGGCGCCGGTGCCTGGGAGATCTCCGCCGTGGCGCGTGCCTCCCCGAGGACGACCTGATAGCTGCCCCCCTCCATCCGCTCGAGGTCCACCATCTCGGCGTCGTGCGCCTTCTGGAGGAAGCGGCTGAACTTGCTGAAGCCGAGCTTTCCCTCGTCGAAATCGGGGACGGACTCGAGCATCTTCCGCTTCACGTCGGCGTCACGCGCCCACGATCCCGTCTTGGCGCCCATCTCCCGGAGGGCGTCCTGCAGGAGCCGGAAGCCCTGCTCTACGGTCTCCACGCCGCCTGCGCTCGGAGCCGCAACCGTCTCCTCGGGCTTGCTGGCCTCGGGCTCGGGCCTGATCTCCTTGGGAGGCTCGGCACGCCTCGCCGGCGCGGCATCCTGCCGCCCTCCGCGGGAGGAGCGTCCACCCCGCCGACCCCGGTCGGGCTTCCCGTTCCCCTCGCTCACGCCGGCCCCGTCAGCGATGATCTCGTGCTGGCCATTCTCCAGCTTCTTGATGCCGACGAGTCCGCGCTGGGCGGCGTCCTGCATGAAGCGGGAGAACTTGCTGTAGCCGAGCTTCTTCTCGTCGAACCCGGAGTCCAGCTCGAGCATTACCTGCTTCAGCCGATCGGATCGCATGACGTCGTTGTTGGACACCATGCGCTCCAGCGCCTTCTCGACCAGCTTCCACGGATCCTCGCCACCGGCGGGCGTTTCCCCCTCGCCCGTCTTGGTGAGCCCGGAGAGGGAGTGGTACGAATAGTACTCGTCACAGTTCTGGACGAGGATGTCGCTGGAGGACTCCTTCATCCCCACCCCGATGACGTATTTCCCGTACTCCTTCAGCTTCAGTACGAGGCTGGAGAAGTCCGAGTCACCGGTGAGGAGGATGTAGGTGCCGATCTCCGGCCGGGTGAAGACCAGCTCCATGCCGTCGATCGCCATCCGGAGGTCGGTGGCGTTCTTCTTGGACGACCCGTAGGCCGGGGCGAAGATCAGGTCGACGGAGGCTTCGGAGAGGGGAACGATGTACTGCGGATACCGTCTCCAGTCGGCGTAGGCGCGTTGCACCGCCACCTTGCCGCGGATCAGGTCGGAGTTCAGTAGCGTCTTGAGCTCCTTCCCCAAGTCGCTCCGGATCCCCATCGTAACGTTGTCGAAATCGATCAGTAGCGCCGCATTGGGCGCGTCGTAGCCGCGGCTCGCCATGTGCGGAGCGCGACCTGTCATCGTGGACATCATAGCTTGGAAGTTCTCGCTTGCTGTGAAGCGAAACTCCTCCACCTCTCCCTCTTCCGATCCTCATCGGACGGAAGCCGGAGACGGCAGGAGGGGTCTCGTCGTTCTCTCGATAGCGGCGCTCCCGTGTGGAGCACCTGCATTTTCATCCTTCTGCCGTACGCGGTCTCGGTCACACCGAGTGCCGGGTACGTTCCTCCGCGGAGATCATCCGGGCCAGCTCCACGCGGCGGACCTTGCCGCTTCCCGTCATGGGGAAGACGTCCAGGAACCGGACCAGGTCCGGAACCTTGTAGTCCGCCATCACCTCGCGACAGAACTCCCGGATCTCCTCCCCGGTCACGATTGCCCCCTCCACGGGAACGATGCAGGCACAGGCGACCTCTCCCAAGATCTCGTGGGGGAGCCCCACCACCGCCACATCCTGCACCGCCGGGTGGGCGTGCAACCGATCCTCCACCTCGCGGGGGTAGACGTTGTAACCCCCGCGAATCACCATCTCCTTCCGCCGGCCGACGATGTGGAGGTACCCCTCGTCGTCCAGCATCCCCAGGTCCCCGGTAAGGAAGAACCCGTCCTCGGTGATCGAGCGCGAGGTCTCACCGGGCTGCCGGTAGTACCCCCGCATGACCCCCGGGCCGCGTACCGCGATCTCCCCGATCGACTCGACCGGGAGTAGGGAACCGTCCACGTCGAATACGCGGATCTCCACCTCCGGCAGGGGGCGACCCACCGTATGCACCTTCTTCCCCGGCGGATCTTCCGCCCGCGTCAGCGTCACCAGGCTTCCCGCTTCGGTCAGTCCGTACCCGATGCGGATTCCGGGAACCAGATCGTCGCGGATCCGGGCGGCGAGCCCCTCCGGAACCGGCGCGCCCGCCACGATCCCGGTCCGGACGGAGGCGAGATCGCCATTCCGCCCCTCCAGCGCGCGCATCTCCGTGATGAACCCGGTCGGCACGCCGTGGTGGACGGTGACCGGGTACCGCTCCAGGGTCCGAACCAGCTCGTCGGCCGAGTCGCTCTCGTGCAGCACGAGACTCGCGCCGCCCACGACCGTCCCCAGAACGCCCGGTCCGAGCCCGAACACATTGAACAGGCAGGTGACGCCGGCCACGACGTCGCTCGGAACGAGCTCCAGGATCTCGGCGGCATGAACCGCAGGGGCGGTGAGGTTGTCGTGGGAGAGCACGACCCCCTTCGGCTTGCCCATGGTCCCGGAGGTGTAGACGATGGCGAATGCATCCTCGGCCGGATCGATCTTCGGCTTCGGCGCCTCCCGTCCCTCCCCGCTCGATACGAGCTCGTCGAACTGGAATACCCTGTCGTCGTACCACAGGTCCGCTTCGCCCACCGCGACTAGGTAGTGCAGGTCCGGCAGGGAGCCGAGAATCCCCTCGAAGCGCTCCAGGAAATCGACGTCCTCCATCTCCTCGATGGTCACCACCGCGGCGGCCTCCGAATGCCGGAGCATGTACTGCAGCTCCGTGGTCGTGTATCTCGGATTGAGCGGCACCACGACGGCACCCAGTCGAGCCGCCGCGAAGATGGTGATTACAAACTCCGGCCCGGTCGGCAGGTTGATGGCGATGCGGTCTCCCGCACCGATCCCCAAGCCGTGCAGCGCGGCAGCCAGCGAGCCGGCCCGCGCATGCACCTCCCCGTATGTAAAGCGGCGATCCCCGCAGATGAGGAAGGGGTCGTCCGGCCCCTCGGACGCTCGGGCCGCGAGGCTTTCGGCTACAGGCAAGCCGAGAAAGCGTTCGCGAAGCGTCATGCACTCTCCATCCGAGGGTTAGACAAGGAAGACGGTGGAGTTTAACCCGTGCTCCGCAGGGCGTCAAACCTTTGACGTGCCGACCCGCCCGTTGGTATCTTCCGCGCTCGCCGGATCGGACCCCCTCCCCACCCGCGCTTGTCGCCTTCGTACCTCGCCTCCCTCAACCCGGAGCAGCGCCGAGCCGCGCTGACCACGGAGGGACCGGTCCTCGTGCTCGCGGGAGCCGGCTCGGGAAAGACACGCACCATCGTCCACCGGATTGCCCATCTGATCCGGGGCCTCTCCGTGGACCCGCGGAGGATTCTGGCCGTCACCTTCACCAACCGGGCGGCCGGCGAGATGCGCGAGCGCGTCGCCACCATGGTGGGGAAGGCGGCTCGTCCCATGGCGCTATCCACCTTCCACTCGCTGGGGGCGGGGATCCTGCGCGTCCACGGCGAGCGGCTCGACATCCCCCCGACCTTCACCATCTACAATGGGGGGGATCAGCTCGCGCTCGTGAAGCGCATCCTGAGCGAGGAGGTGCGCATCCCCTCGTCGTTCGGCGCTGACGGCTTCGACCTGCGCCGGGTACACACGCAGATCTCCGACTGGAAGAACCGGCTGATCGGGCCGGAGGAGGCGCGCCGGGCAGTCCTTCTGGAGGATGCGGAGGGCACGCGGGAGGACGAGTACGCGGTGGCTGCGGTCGACGTCTACCCCCGGTACGAGGCCTCGCTGCGGGCGGCGGGGGCCTGCGACTTCGACGATCTTCTCCTGCTTCCGGTCCACCTCATGCGGGACCACGCCGAGGTGCGGGAGGCGCTCTGGCGACGGTGGCAATACGTCATGGTTGACGAGTACCAGGACACCAACGGAGCGCAGCTGGAGATGGCGCGCCTCCTGGCGGGCCCGCGCAAGAACCTCTGCGTGGTGGGAGACGACGACCAATCGATCTATGCCTGGCGAGGCGCGGACCTGCGCAACATCCTCGATTTCGAGCGTCATTTCCCGGGCGCCGAGGTCGTCGTCCTCGAGACGAATTACCGCTCCACCGCAAGGATCCTCGACGCCGCCAACGCCGTCATCTCCCTCAACCCGGACCGGAAGGAGAAGCGGATGCGGACCGGGAACGCGCCCGGCCCGAAGCTCGACTACTGGGAGTTCCTGGGGGAGCCGGGGCGTCCGGCGGAGCGGCAGGAGGCCGAGATGGTGGCCCGCGAGATCGGAGTGCGTCGCTTCCACGAGAAGCTCGCCTGGTCGGACTTCGCCGTCCTCTACCGCGCAAACCACCAGTCGCGGATGCTGGAGGAAGCGCTGCGCGCCGCCAACATCCCCTACCGGGTCGTCGGCGGGACCTCCTACTTCGATCGGAAGGAGGTAGCCGACGCGATCGCCTACCTGCGCCTCGCGCTCCGGCCTGCGGACGACCTCTCGCTGCGCCGCATCGTCAACTATCCCTCGCGCGGCATCGGCCGCACCACTCTCTTCCGCCTCCTGGAGGCGGCCGGCGCCGCGCGGCGTCCGCTCTGGGAGCAGATCGTCTCGGGAGATGAGATCGAGGGCGTGACCCGGGCGCCGGCACAGGCCGTCGCAGCCTTCACCGCGCTGGTCGGGAAGGCGATCGACGCGCTCCCCGATGCCGAGGCCCGCGCCGCGGCGGGAGAGTCGGGCGCGCTCCACGGCTGGGCCGAGGCGTATCTCGATTCCACCGGTCTGGAGGACGCCATCCGAGCCGAGAACAGCTCCGACCGCGCCGCGGACATGCGGCTCGGAAACCTGCGGGACTTCGTCGTCTCGATCCGGAGCTACGAGGAGCGCGTCTGGGCGGAGCCTCCCCTCCCGGACGCCGAGGACGAGTGGTCCCCCCCCACCCTCGCCGGCTTCCTCGAGCGGGTCACGCTGGCGGAGAGTCCGGACGAGAGGCGGGAGAGCGGGGACGACGACGCCCCGGAGCGGGTAACCCTCATGACGCTGCACAGCGCCAAGGGGCTCGAGTTCTCCCACGTCTTCCTGGTGGGGCTCGAGGAGGAGATCCTTCCGCACAGCCGGAGCATCGCCGAGAACGGC
>SKRI01000075.1 GCA_007118565.1 Gemmatimonadota bacterium
AAATCCGCCGGAATCGCCCCGTTGCCCCAGCCTCGCCGGAGCGGCAATTTGCGGCGTGCGTCCCATCTCCCCCTCCCAAGCGCCGCTCATGGATCGCCGTTTCGCCTCCGTTCCAATACTCCGCGCCCTGACCGCGACGGCGCTGGCTCTCCTCCTGGCCCCCGCCGCCGCCGCCCAGAAGGCCTACTTCCCCGCCGCCGGCGACTGGGAGCGGCGTGCCCCGGCCGAGGTGGGGATGGACGCCGCCCGTCTCGAGGCCGCGGTGGACTTCGCCATCGAGTCGGAGACCGATGCCCCCCGCGATCTCGAGCTCAACCACTACATGAGCTTCGGACGGGAGCCGTTCGGCGACGCGATCGGGCCGTTCAAGGAGCGGGGCGATCCGGCCGGGGTGATCATCCGGAACGGGTACATCGTGGCCGAGTGGGGTGATCCCGAGCGGGTGGACGTTACATTCAGCGTCACCAAGAGCTTCATCACCGCGGTGGTGGGCCTGGCGTACGACCGGGGCCTGATCCGGGACGTCCACGACCCGGTCCACCCGTACACGGCGCCGGTCACCCCGGTGCAGATGCCGTTCGGCGAGGTGCGCGGCGGCGCGGAGCGGCTGGGCGAGTCCGCTCCGCTCGAGCCGTTCGAGTCGGAGCACGCCCGCGGCATCACCTGGGACCATCTCCTGCGCCAGACGAGCGACTGGAGCGGTACGCTCTGGGGGAAGCCGGACTGGGCCGACCGCCCGGCCCGCGACCTCCGCGCCGAGATGGCGCGGGAGCGGCACGAGCCCGGCACCGTCTACGAGTACAACGACGTGCGGGTGAACCTGCTGGCCCTCGCCGCGCTGAACGTCTGGCGGCAGCCTCTCCCGCGCGTCCTCCGCGAGCACCTGATGGGTCCGATCGGCGCCTCGCCCACCTGGCGGTGGCACGGTTACGACAACTCCTGGGTGGTGCTCGACGGGGAGGTCATGCAATCGCCCGCCGGCGGAGCCCACTGGGGCGGCGGCATGTGGATCAGCGCGCTCGACCAGGCCCGCTTCGGTCTCCTCACCGCGCGCGACGGCCGGTGGGGCGAGGAGCGGATACTCTCGGAGGAATGGCTTCGCATGGCGCGCACGCCCGGGGAGGTGAACCCGGCCTACGGCTTCATGAACTGGTTCCTGGGGCAGGACTTCCTGCCTAGCGCCACCCCGGGCAGCTTCGCGCACATGGGGGCGGGCACCAACATGGTGTACGTGGATCCGGCCCACGACCTGGTGGTGGTGGCCCGCTGGATCGAGCGCGGGGCGATCGACGAGCTGGTGCGGAGGGTGCTGGACGCGGTGGTGGAATAGCGCCTCAGCTCTCGGCGTCCCGACCCGATCCGAACATGCGGAAGGTCTCGAGCAGCTCCATCGGGAACGGGATGATGGCGAACGTCGCGTTCTTCTCGTCGCTCACCTCCGTCATCGTCTGGAGGTAGCGTAGCTGCACGGCGATGGGGTGGTCGCGCATCATCTCGGCCGCCTCGACCAGCCGGGCAGCGGCCTGGAACTCGCCCTCCGCATGGATCACCTTGGCGCGCCGGTCCCGCTCCACCTCCGCCTGCCGCGCCATGACCCGCTTCATGTTCTCCGGCAGCACCACGTCCCGCACCTCGACCGAGACCACCTTGATTCCCCAGGGGTCGGTTTGGCGATCGATGATGTCCTGGATCTTCTTGTTGACCTTTTCCCGCTCCGCCAGCAGCTCGTCCAGCTCCACCTGCCCCACGATGCTGCGGAGGGTAGCCTGCGCGAGCCAGGTGGTAGCGTCCATGTAGCGCTCCACCTGGATCACCGCCCGCTCCGCGTCGATCACCCGGAAGAAGACCACCGCATCGACGTGGACCGTCACGTTGTCCCGCGTGATCACCTCCTGGCGCTCCACATTGATGGTCAGCACCCGAAGGTCCACGCGCTCGATCCGGTCGATGAAGGGGATGAGGATGATGAAGCCCGGCCCCTTCACACTCAGGAACTTTCCGAGCCGGAACACCACGGCGCGCTCGTACTCGCGGAGGATCCGGATCATCTGGGGGAGCAGAATCGCCAGCAGCACCAGGATCGTGACGATCCAGAGCCAGGGCTCCATGAGATTCATGTCGTCGGCCATCATTCGCTCCTGTCGGGATTCAACACCTGGACGGGCTTCACGCGCATGGTGAGCCCCCGCACCTCTACGACCTCGCACGCTGCGCCGACCGGGATCTCCTCGTCCGATACGGCGTGCCAGTACTCTCCCTGGAAGAACACGCGGCCGCCCTCCGGGCCGACCGCGTCGATCACCTCGGCTCGCTCTCCCGGCATCGTCTCGACGCCCGTGCGGCGTGGCCCGAGCTGCGCCCGGATCCCCGCCGTGACTACCCAGGCGAAGAACGCGACGGTCAGCAGCGTGACCGGTACCAGATATACCCAGGACAGCTCCATGGCCTCCGGGAAGTCCTGGAACAGCATGAGCCCGCCCAGGAAGAAGGCCACCGCGCCCGCGGCGAGCAGCAGACCGAAGGTGGGGGTGAAGGCCTCGGCGATGAAGAGACCGACCGCCAGGACCAGCAGGATGAGGCCGGCGGTGTTGATGGGCATGGCCGCCGAAGCGTAAAGGAGCAGGACCAGCGCGATGACCCCCGCGACCCCGGGGACGATGCCGCCCGGATTGGTTACCTCCGTCATGATCCCGTAGAGAGCCACCATCATGAGGATCAGCAGGACCTCGGGGCGCATGAGGGTGCCCAGGAGCCGCTCGGCCAGGTTCATGGGAAGCTCCTCGATGGCCGTGCCTGCCGTCCTGAGCGCCACGCCGTCCGCCTCCCGGCCGTCCAGCGCATCCAGCAGGGACTCCCGGCTGTCGGCAACCAGGTCGATGACCCCCAGCTCGAGCGCCTGCCGCTCGGTGGCGGAGGCGCCTTCACGAACCGCGGAGATCGCCCATTCCAGGTTTCGTCCGCGCCGCTCGGCGATGGTCTCCATGAAGCTCTCCGTGGCCTGGAAGAGCTTGCGCTGCATCACCGTATCCGCTTGGGCCCCCGGCGCCATGGTCACCGGGGACGCCGCCCCGATGGTGGTCGACGGCGCCATGGCGGCCACGTGGGCGGCCAGCGTGATGAAGGTCCCGGCGCTGGCCGCGCGGGCGCCGACGGGTGCGACGTACACGACGGTCGGCACATCGGTCGCGAACAGCTCCCGCACGATGTTCTGGGTCGACTCCAGGAGGCCGCCGGGGGTGTCGAGCTCGATGATCAGGGCCGGCGCGCCGCGCTCGCGAGCCTCGGCAATGCCGCGGCGGACGTAGTTCGTCGTGGTGGGGCTGATGGCGCCTTCCACGCGGATGAGGAGCACGGCCGGGCCTTCGGCCTCGGGACGTCCCGAAGCGGGGTGGGTGGGTACTGCCGGGGTATCGATCGCCTCCTGCGCCTGGACCGGATCCGGCGCACCGCTGCCCTGCACAGCGGGGTACCATATGACGCCGAGACCGAGCGCGAGCACGACCGCGACAGCTCTGGACATAGGTTCGGTGAGGAACGGTGGACCCGACCTCCTACATGGACGATGCCGGGATAAACGGTGCAGGGCAAGGGAGGGGGAGCTGGCCCGCCTCTTCCAGGGAGGTCCCTATGACCTGACCAACCAACGAACGAAACGGTGCGGATGCGGATATTCCTGACCGGGGGGACCGGCTTCATCGGAGGCCGGGTGGCGGAGATGCTCCGCGAGCGGGGCGACGAGGTGGTGGCGCTCTCTCGCTCGCCGGAGAAGGAGGGGCGGCTGCGGGAGATGGGGGCGGAGATCGCCCGCGGCGACATCACCGAGCGGGAGAGCATGCGAGAGCCGATGCGCGCCGTAGACGCGGTGCTGCACGTGGCCGCCTGGTACCGGACCGGCGCCCTGCGCAAGGATCGCGAGACGGCGGAGCGGATCAACGTGGACGGGACCCGGAACGTGCTCGAGCTGATGCGCGAGCTCGAGATCCCGAAGGGCGTCTACACCAGCACCGTCGCCGTCTTCTCCGATACGAAGGGGGAGGTGGTGCGTGAGGGGTACCGGCACGAGGGGCGGCACATCACCCTCTACGATGAAACCAAGGCGCGCGCCCAGCATGCGGTGGCCGAGCCGATGATGGAGGCAGGGCTCCCCCTCGTCATCCTCCAGCCCGGTATGGTGTACGGGCCGGGAGATACCGGGCCGATGGCCGACACCTTCCGCCTCTGGCTCCGTCGCCGCCTCCCCGCCATTCCCCGCAGCACCGTCTTCTGCTGGTCGCATGTAGACGACGTCGCCCGCATCCACATCGACGCCCTTGTCCGCGGCCGGCCGGGGGAGAGCTACATCGTCACCGGCCCGGCCCACAGCATGGCAGAGGCCTTCGAGATCGCCGGGGAGGTCGCCGGACGGCGCCCGCCGCCGATCCGGATCCCCGCCGCGGTCCAGAAGGGGATGGCACTCGGCAGCCGGCTCGTCGAGTGGGCGCTCCCCCTTCCCGAGCAGTATCGCTCCGAGGCGCTCCGCACCTCGGCGGGAACCACCTACCTCGGCGACCCGGGGAAAGCCCGCGGCGAGCTGGGGTGGTCGCCGCGCCCGCTGCGGGAGGGGTTCGGAGAGACGATCCCCGCCTGGATGGAGGAGGTCGGGGCGGCGTGAAGCGCTTTGCCGCCCTCTACGCCGCGCTGGACGAGACCACCCGGACGTCGGCCAAGGTCGAGGGGCTCGTCGCCTTTCTGCGCGAGGCCCATCCCGAGGACGCCGCCTGGGCCATCCACTTCCTGATCGGACGGCGGCCGAAGCGCCTCGTCCCCTCCGGGAAGCTGCGGGAGTGGGCCGCGGAAATGGCGGAGGTCCCCGACTGGCTCTTCGAGGAGTGCTATGCCGCGGTGGGTGACCTGGCGGAGACCATCGCCCTCCTCCTCCCCCCGCCTACCGCTCCGGACGAGATGCCGCTGCACCGCTGGGTCACCGAGCGCCTCCTCCCGCTACGCAACGAGGAGGAGAGGATCCAGCGGCGGGAGATGCAGGCGGCTTGGGCGGCGCTCGACGACCGGGAGCGCTTCGTCTGGAACAAGCTAATCACCGGCGGCTTCCGGGTGGGGGTCTCCCAGAAGCTCACTCTGCGGGCGCTGGCCGCCGTCTCCGAGGTGGATGAGGCCACCCTGGCTCACCGGCTCATGGGACCGTGGGAGCCGACTCCCGAGTTCTACCAGCGGCTCCTCTCCGCGGACACCCGCGACGCCGACCGTACCCGCCCCTATCCCTTCTACCTGGCCTATCCGCTGGAGGCCGATCCCGAAACTCTGGGAGATGTGGCCGACTGGCAGGCGGAGTGGAAGTGGGACGGAATCCGCGCGCAGCTCATCCGCCGCGCGGACACCACCTCCATCTGGTCGCGCGGGGAGGAGCTGGTCACCGAGCGATACCCCGAGCTGGCCGAGGCGGCGGCCCTCCTGCCGGACGGCACCGTACTGGACGGGGAGATCCTCCCCTGGAAGGACGAGCGCCCCCTCCCCTTTGCGCAGCTCCAGCGGCGGATCGGCCGCAAGACGGTGGGGGCGAAGCTGCTGCGCGAGGTGCCGGTGGTCCTGCTCTGCTACGACCTG
>SKRI01000162.1 GCA_007118565.1 Gemmatimonadota bacterium
CCGTCGCTCGGAATCATTCACTTTGACTTCCCAAAAAGTAAGGAGGAAGTGATACCCCCCCACCATAGGGTCGCCTCGCACACCTCTGTCACCCAAATTTTCAAACATTCCAAACCGCAGATTTCCCGCGGCAGCCCTTCATTCTATCACCCCAAAACCCCAGGGTCAAGTGCAGATCGAAAATCCGCCCCGTCGGCGCTCCCAAAACTGCAGGAAAATCGCGCGACAGCCCTTCAGTATATCACCCCGATCCGTAGGGGTCAAGGGCATCCGAATGATTTGTCCTGCTCGTCTCGGTGCCCCATCTTTGCGAAGGGCTCCAACGATACATAGGGTGGATCCGCCGGTCAAGCCCCTCCGGGGATCCGGTATCGAATCTTGCGGAGAGGATTGGCTCCACCCCATTTGGATTCAGATCTCAAACCCCGAAACACGATGCCAGAGTCGGGCAATGACAGGCACCTCGGCGGGTTCGCAACGACGGTGAGCCTGCCGGTCGCCTGGGGCGAGATGGACGCCCTCGGCCACGTGAACAACGCGGTCTTCTTCCGCTACTTCGAATCGGCGCGCATCGCCTACCTCGAGGAGATCGGCCTGGACGGCTCCGTGGGCACGGTCGGCCCGATCCTCGGCTCCACCCACTGCAAGTTCATCCGCCCGATCATCTTCCCGGACCACATCCGGATCGGCGCTCGCGCCGTCCGATACGCCGCCGACCGGTTCGAGATGGAATACCGGATCTTCAGCGAGCGGCTGGAGGCCGTCGCCGCGGAAGGGGGCGCGGTGGTCGTCGCCTTCGATTACAAGACGAGGGCGAAGGCCTCCCTCCCCCGGGCAGTGGTGGACCGGATCCGCGCCCTCGACCCGCAGGTCAGGAAGTGGGACCGGTAGTCCGAGCGCCGACCGACCCGGCGGCACACGCCCCGTGCCAGACCTTCATGTACCCGACATCCATCTCCCCCGCCCTTCTGGGGAAATGACTGCTCCGCGCCGTATCCTCCACATCGACCTCGACGCCTTCTACGTGAGCGTGGAACGGCTGCACGACCCGTCCCTTTTCGAGGTCGATCTGCTCATCGTGGGCGGTGATCCCGATGGACGCGGAGTGGTCACCTCCGCCTCGTATCCGGCCCGGAAGTTCGGCGTCCACTCGGCCATGCCCTCCTCCCGGGCGCGTCAGCTCTGCCCGGGGGCGCGCTTCATCCGCCCGAGCTTCGATCGCTACCGGGAGGCGTCGCAGAAGGTGATGGGGGTGCTGCACGACATCGCCCCGGTCGTGCAGCCGGGCGGGCTGGACGAGGCGTACCTCGACATGACGGGCACCGAGCGGCTCCTGCACCCCGACCTGTCCGAGGTTGCGAAACGGGTGCAGACGAGGGTGAAGGAGGAGACCTCGCTCGATTCGTCGGTGGGCGGCGGGACGAACCGCTTCGTGGCCAAGATGGCGACGAACCGCGCCAAGCCGCGGGGCGTCCACATCGTTCCCCCGGGCCAGGAGGCGGCGTTCCTGGCTCCGCACCCGGTCGGAGAGATGCACGGCATCGGCCCCGCCTCGGTAGCCCGGCTCTCCCGGCTGGGAATCCGCACCGCGGCGGAGCTGGCCGCTGCGGATCCGGAGCGGCTGGCGGCCACCTTCGGCCTGCGAGCGGCGCTCTCGCTGATCCGGAGGGCGAAGGGGATCGACCGCTCACCGGTCCATCCCCCCGAGGGGCCGAAGTCGATCGGCAAGGAGACGACCTTCGCCGAGGACCTCTCCGACCAGCGGGAGATCCGGCGTCGGCTCCTGGCGCTGACCGAGACCGCGGCCACCAAGCTGCGCCGGAAGGGGCTGCACGCACGCACCGTCACGGTCAAGCTCCGCACCGCGGACTGGACGACCCGCACCCGCTCGGTCACCGTCGATCGCCCGCTGCGTACGGACCGCGAGATCGGCGAGGTCGTCCTCGGGCTCCTCGACGGGCTGCTCAGATCCGGCGCCCGGATCCGGCTCGTGGGGATGTCCCTCTCCGGACTCGAGGAGACGGTCCAGGCCGAACTCTTCGCCCCCACCGAGAACCGGAAGGACGTGACCGACCTGGTGGACGGGCTCCGCGAACGCTTCGGCGCCGAAGCCATTCGCTGGGCCGGTGGCATGACCGCTCCGCGCGATAGATCGGAGAAGCCGGACGCGTAACGCGGGTGTTCGCTGCCGGCATCCCGTATTATCTTTCAGGATCGGCCGGCTGCCGCGGACCCGTGAGGGGCGGCGAGGGTAGCAGACGAGTGAACGGTGGGGCACCTTCCGGAAGCCCTCCCTTCCGATTCGACAACAATGGAGGCTTCATGCCATTCGGTCTCGGCTTCGGCGAGGTACTACTGATCTTTGCGGTTCTCCTCCTTCTCTTCGGCGCCAAGCGGCTGCCCGAGATCGGGGGCGCCATGGGCAAGAGCATCCGCGACTTCAAGCGGGGGATCAACGGTCTGCACGAGGATCGTGCCCTGGAGCCGGGCGACGAAGCGCGGACTCCGCGGACCGCGACCACGAAGCCGGAAGCCGAGAAGGCTCCGGCCGGCGATCCCGGCGACGAGGAGCTGCGGCGCCTCCGCCAGGAGTAGCGCTTTGGGGGGAGATTTGAAAACGGCCCCGGACCGATCGGTCCGGGGCCGTTTTTTCGTGCTCCTCAGGGGGAGAGGGTCAGGGCGCGAACTCCGCTCTCCCCACCTCCACCACCCGCCGCTCCCCCCGGCGCGTCGCGCTCACGCGGTCCGCCGCCCCCGCCGGAATCGCCACGGTCGTCGGGTCCCCGTCAGAGACGAAGCGCAGACCCGGCTCCCGGTCGTAGCGCTCCATCTGCCGCTCGAGCGCTCCTGGCGCCACGATGACCCGCTTCACCGAGCGCCCGTCGAAATCGCGGTGGAAGGGTGACGGGTTTGGCCCTCCGGTCACCTCGAGAACCGCCTCGTAGGCGAACCGCTTCCCGTCCCTGTACCGCCCGGACCACGCGAGCTCGCGGTTCGCCGGCCAGATCCCGAAAGGGAGGGAAAAGGTGGTGATCTCGTACCCTTCCGGCGCGTACGCCAAAATGGAGTCCTGCCCCGCCCCGATCTGATCCTGGACGAAGGCGTCGTCGTAGCGGTCGAGGCGTGCGTGCCACATGGTGTGGTTGCAGAGCTCGTGGCCACCCTCGACGAGGTGGTCCACCTTCCGCTGGATGCGCGCCTCGCGCTCCGCCCGCGGCACCTCCCGGCTCGGCTGCTCCCCGAAGAAGTTCGAGGGGTGATCGGCTCCCGGCAGGATGCACCAGGTCGCGCCGCCCGCCCAGGCCGGGTGCTCCTCCCGGAAGGCATCCCACATCCCGACCATGCTGTGCGGATCGACCTCTCCGTCCTCGGTGAGGTAGAACTGCCCCAGCGTCGAATCGTCGAAGGTGAAGGCGACCGGCGTCGTCCCGGCCGGGAGGTCGATCTCCCCACGCACCAGCTGCCGCACGGTGACGGGGCGATAGCCGGCCTCGTACAGCCGCTCCAGGTCCCGGCGGAAGTTCTCGGGCCGGCGGACCCACGGCCCCTCGTCCTCCCCCAGCCGGTGGTACTCGAGCACCATCACCTCGCCGAGCTCGTTCGGCGGAAGGTCGACGGTCGGCCCCGGATCGGTCCACGCCGCCGCCCGTGGCGCGTCAGCCACCGCGGGCGGGAGTCGGTGCGCAGGATCGCTCGGATCGGCGCTGACCTCCGTGCAGGCCGGGAGCACTAGGAGCGCGGCGATCGCTAGGAGCGGAAGTCGGTTCATGAACATGGCGTGAGCGAGTCGATCCGGCTGCATACCAAAGTGTTACGAGATCTGCGCCCGGGCAAGATCCCTGCAGCCTTCCGGTTGCTGTCTGCCCCCGTCACATCATATACTCAGAGCCTGGAATCACCGATCGCACAACCCCCAACCCTGCCTCTCATGGCGATGTCCCGCAGCTCCTCCTGGAAGGAGCACCGCCTGATGAACCGTCTCGAAGCCGACGGCACCTCGTACACGGTCGACCTCGTCGCGCGGAAGGCGACAGGGGTCGAGGGGTGGAAGGTTACCATCGTCTTCATTCCCCGCGATGCCGGGGACGAGGTCGAGTCCGCGCTTCCCAACGCGGCATCGACCGCGGAGGTGCGCCGCCTCGTCCGCGACCTCGAAGGGTCCGAGCAGAAGCTGCGGGAGATCCTTCGCGAGGCCGCCGCCCAGGCGTGACCTCCCGGACCATCTCCCCGCTCCACGACAAGCTGGAGGCGGCGGGCGCCCGCTTCGGCGACGCCGACGGCTACTCCATCCCGCGCCACTTCGGCGACGCGGCCTCCGAGTACGAGGCGCTGGCGGGTGGCGTCGGGCTCACCTGGCGTGGCGACCGGAGCGTGATCCGCATGTGGGGACGGGACCCCGTCCGCATGCTGCAGGGGCTGATCACCAACGACCTCGCCACGGCACCAGCGGGAAAGGCGGTCTACGGCGCGGTCCTCACCGCCAAGGGAAGGATGGTGGCGGACCTCCGCATCGTTCGCCGGGAGACGGGGGAGGGGATCGAGACGCTCTTCGACGCCGCGCGCGAGGCACTTCCCGGACTTCGGGAGCACCTCCAGCGCTTCGTCCCCCCCATGTTCGCACGGTGGGAGGTGGCCGACGAGGCCTTCACCCTTCTCGGCCTGTACGGGCCGGAAGCACCGCGTGCGGCGCGGGAGGTGCTCGGCGAAGCGACCGCCTCCCTTGGAGAGGATGAGGTCGTCGCGATCGACGGGCCGGAGGGCGCCTTTGCCATCGGGACCGGGTACGCGGGAGAGGGGGGCATCGACATCTTGGTGCCAGCGGATCGGGCGCCGGATCTCTGGGACCGGCTGACGGCGGCGGGGGCGCGGCCGGTCGGTTTCTCGGCCGTGGAGACACGTCGCATCGAAAGGGGCCGTCCCCGCTACGGTACCGACATGAGCGCGGACAACATCGCCACCGAGGTCTTCCAGGAGACGGGGCAGATGGAGCGCGCCATCTCCTTCTCAAAGGGGTGCTACACCGGGCAGGAGGTCATCGTCCGCATCGCGCACCGGGGACGGGTCAACCGCCGCCTCACCGGGCTCCTCCTGGGGGACGCCCCCACCCCGCCGCACGGGGCCGAGCTCTCTCACCCGGAGACCGGCAAGGCGATGGGGTGGGTGACGAGCGCGGCCGACTCGCCGCGTCTCGCCCAGATCATCGCCCTTGCCTACGTGCGCCGGGAGCGGGAGCCCGGCGACACGGTTCTCATCGACGGCCGTGAGGCCACGGTGGCGGCGCTCCCCTTCCAAACTCCATGAGCGCCAAAGAGGGTGGCCCGACGGCCCTCAAGGAGTGGGCGGCGGTCGAGTCGCTCCTGGCCGGTGGGGACGTGTCCGTGCTCATCCGGAAGGGCGGGCTCGTCGAGCGGCGCGGGGAGTTCGAGGTCGAGCACCGCCGCTTCTGGCTCTTCCCGACGCAGTACCACCAGAATCCGCCCGAGCTGAGGCCCGACTTCCACTGGGCGCTGGAGGCCGCGCTCGACTCCCGGCCGCGCGACGGCCGGCTCCCCCTCAGACTCCTCCTCGAGGTCGATTCGGCATTCAGGATCGAGGACGAGGCGCTGCTGCCGGAGATCGCCCCGCTCCAGCCATACACGGACGAGGTCCTGCGCGCCCGCTTCCACTACCGCGACCGCCCCTACCTGCACGCCCTCCTGATGCGCGCCTTCGTGCGCGAGGTCCCGTACCCCATCCGGCGGCGTCCCTCCTACCGGGGCTGTGTCTCCTGGGTGCCGCTGGAGGAGGAGGTGCCGGAGGAGGGGCTCCGCCCCGTGCTCGACGACGGCTCCTTCGCGCGCGTCCGCCGGAAGCTCCTCGAGCCAGTCGGAGAGACCGCCGGCGCCACGCGCGCCTGAGGCCGTCCGTCAGTCGCCCGCCGCCGGAGTGGCGACCGACCCCGCCAGCTCCGCCGCGATCCGTACGGTTGCCAGGTGAATGTCCACCGTATCCTCCGTGTCCCGCGCATACCCGCCC
Source organism: Gemmatimonadota bacterium (assembly GCA_007118565.1). Lineage (GTDB taxonomy): Bacteria > Gemmatimonadota > Gemmatimonadetes > Longimicrobiales > Longimicrobiaceae > SKRI01. The sequence continues at coordinate 6,016 of SKRI01000162.1, forward strand.
GCCATCACCACCGCGGTCGGGATCCGCCGATCGCGGCAAAGCCCCAGGACCAGCCGGTCGCGCGCCGCGAGTCCCGCCTTGGTGAGGGAGAGCCGGCCGAACCTGTCGTCACCGAAGGGGTCCGCGCCGGACAGGTAGACGACCAAGTCGGGCGCGAAGTCTTCGAGGAGGTGGGGGAGATGGAGGTCGAGCGCCGCAAGGAAGGTCTCGTCGCCCGCCCCGTCCGGCAGAGCGATGTCGAGCGCGCTCGGAACCTTGCGGAAGGGAAAGTTGCGGGCGCCGTGAATCGAGAAGGTGAAGACGGTGGGGTCGGTGCGGAAGACGGCCGCGGTGCCGTTTCCCTGGTGGACATCGCAGTCCACGACCAGCGCGCGGGCGATGCGGCCCGCGCGCTGGTGCACCCGCACCGCGACCGCGGCGTCGTTGAAGACGCAGAACCCCTCCCCGTGATCCGGATAGGCGTGGTGCGTGCCGCCGGCCAGATTGACTGCCACACCCCAGCCGCTCCTCCGCCCGTCGACCTCCGCTTCGCTCCGGTTGACCGCCACCCCCCACCCCGATCCGTCCCCCTCTCCCAGCGCCTCCCGCGCCGCGCCGATCGTGCCGCCCACGGATCGCCGCGAGCGCTCCACCATCTCCAGGCTCCACGGAAATCCGATCCGCCGCTGCTCCGCCGGCGTCAAACCGCCGGTCCGAACCCGGTCCAGATACTCGCCGCCGTGGACCAGCGCCAGCTCCTCCCAGCTCGCCGCCTCCGGAAGGCATAGCTCCCCATCTCCCAGAACCCCCTCCGCGACGGACCGCTCCCGGAGCCGCCGGTACTTCACCATGGGGAAGCGGTGACCCTCCGGCAGGGGAAGGACGAAGCTGTCGGTATAGAAGGCGATCAAAGCGCTACGGTATGCCGATGACCTTGTGCGTCTGCACGGAGAGACGCCAGGGCGGACCCAGCGCGTGCACCGCCCGAAGCGTCTCCTGGTAGTTCGGGCCACCCTCCTCCGGGATATCCACCGGCTGGAGGAAGTAGTGGTCGAAGCGGGTCCCCGCGGCCAGCGCCCGGACCGACTCCACGTCCGGGGTGATCCCGGGCGCGGCACGGCCGGTGTAGACGATCTTCAGCTCGTCTCCCTCGCGCTGCACGTACTCGGGCTGCTTGGGAGATACGGTGAGCCAGTCCACCGTCCGCCGAACGATTTCGCGCGAGCCGTTCGTCTCCATGGCAATGCGGAAGCCCTCCGCCCGCAGCGCGTCCGCGAGCGGCGGATCGAGCTGGAGGCTCGGCTCCCCGCCCGTGGCCACCAGGAGGAGGCCGTCCGGGACCCCGCCGAAGGCGTCGTCGGCCGCGGCGCGTGCGCGCTCCACCACCTCGCTGGCGGACCCCGTGAAGTCGGCCTTCGCCCAGTCCGTATCGCACCAGGGGCAGACCGCATATCCCAGGTTGCACCCGGCGAAGCGGAGGAAGACGGCGGGGGAGCCGGCCTGCGCCCCCTCCCCCTGCAGGGTGGGAAAGATCTCGCGGACGGCGTAGCGCCGGGCGGCCGGAGTGCTTTTCGTGCTCATGCCACCAAGATACACGGCTGTCGAAACTTCGCTCCGGATCCCCGATCCGGAGCGCGACCTCCCGCCGGGACACTAAGCGTGGAGCGGGGTACACCACCCGCGTCGCTTCGTCAGGCATCCGGGCGACGACGACCGGACGACCGACTCACCCGCACTCGTGATCCATCCATGCGTACGCAATCGCTGACGACCGCCTTCCTGGTTACTGCCAGCATTCTTCTCGCCACCCCGCTCTCCGCGCAGACCGCCCTCGGCGATCAGCCCGCCACCATTCGGGTGTCCGGGAGCGGGCAGGTGCAGGCCGCCCCCGACGTGGCGCACGTGAGCTTCGCCGTGGAAACCTTCGCCCAGACGGCGCGTGAGGCGGGGGAGCGCAATGCACGCCAGATGAACGAGGTGCTGGCGGCGCTGCGCCAGGCCGGCGCGGCAGAGGCGGACATCGAGACGAGTGGCTACGGGGTGCATCCGGTCTACGACCATCGCCAGCCGGAGCCGCGTCCCAGGACGGGCGAGCCGGCCGAGGATCCGCGCATCACCGGGTACCGGGCGGTCAATCAGGTCTCGGTCGAGATCCGCGATCTGGACGCCGTGGGCCGTTTCATCGACGCGGGACTCGCGGCCGGCGCAAACCGGCTCGCCGGCGTCAGCTTCGAGCTGCGCGACGACCAGGAGGCGCGCGACGAAGCGCTTCGCCGTGCCGTTGCCCGGGCGCGCTCCTCCGCGGAGACTCTGGCCGACGCGCTCGGCGTGCAGCTCGGACCGGTGCGGCTCGCGACCACCCAGGTCGAGACGCCGGGGATCTTCCACGCCCGGGCGATGCGGATGGAGGCGACCATGGCCGATGCGCCGACACCCATCTCCCCGGCTGATCAGACGGTCGGCGCCACCGTCGAGCTGGAGTTCGCGATCCGGTGAGCCGCACCCTCCTCGTCTCCGGATTCACTCCGTGGGGCGCACACACCGACAATCCCTCCGGCGTAATTGCCGAACGAATGGACGGGGAGATGATCTCTGGCGCGCGCGTCCACGGTCGGGTGCTGCCGGTGGATCTGGAGGCGGCGTGGCCGCTCCTCCGGGAGGCCATCGAAACGAACTGCCCGGCGGCGGTGCTCTGCCTGGGGCTGGCCGCGGGGCGGCCGGTGGTCTCGCTCGAGCGGGTGGCGGTAAACGTGGCTGACTTCCACGAGCCCGACGATTCCGGGCGTACGCCGCGGGACCTGCCGATCGTGGGAGACGGGCCGGACGCCCTGCTCGCCACCTTCCCCAATCGAGCGGCCGTCGAGCGGCTCCGTGCCGCCGGAATCCCTGCCGCCGTCTCCGACACAGCGGGCACCTACCTCTGCAACGCCGTCCTCTACCGGACGCTCCATCACCTCCGTGCGGCACGTCCCGCGGTGCCCGCCGGCTTCATGCACCTCCCCTTCACCCCGGAGCAGGTGGCCGCGGAGGGCGAAGCACGCCCCAGCATGGATCTCGAGCGGCAGCTGCGGGCGGTGCGGATGGCGCTGGCAGCGGTACTCGAGGCGACCTCCGACTGATCCGAGTCAGGGATCCACGCAGGAGGGCGTGCCGCGGCTTCCAACGTCGTCGGCCAGGATCTCGAGGCGCAGAGGGACCATGGAGCCGAACACCCCGGTGCCGTCCCCGCTCACGCTCGGGACGCGCACCGTGCCGGAGGGGTTGAAGGCCCCACCGCGGATGCCGTTCACGTAGTTCCTGTCCAGCGCCGCCAGGGTGAGCCGGGCGGAGACGTTAGGTGGGAGGCCGTCCCGCAGCGCCAGCAGCACCGGGGTCGAGATCTGACCTCGCTGGAAGAGTCCGAAGTCCCGCGGCAGGGTCATGGTCGTGTCCTCCTCGGAGATGGACAGCCCGGTGAGGCGCAGTACCTCCGGGAGGTCGTCGGCCAGCTCAGGGAGCGCCTCCCGCAGCCCGAAGATTTCCAGCTGGCCCAGGTAGCTCCAGGCGCCCTCGGCGCGGGTCCAGCTAAGGATCAGCTCCCGCCCTGCCGGGAGGACGCAGCGGCCCGTCTCCCCCGGTGAGACGTCCACGCCGGGGAGGCGAAGCGCGAAGCTGCCGGGCACCATGGTACGTCCCGACATCTCCCGCTCCCCCGCATACCGGACGCGCAGCTCGTACTCCCCGCCCGGCACCACGAACGGGGCGAGGGTCGAGTCCCCCACGTAGCAGGCGATGGGGGGCGGCTCCGCTCCCTCCGCGAGATCCACGCACTCCTCCGGAGCGCGCTCGCGCAGGGCGAGCGTCCCCTCGCCCGAGGCGATCGACACCTCCGCAAGAGGGGGCGGCCCCGCCGCCCCGCGTCGTACCGAGCGGTGGAGGATGAGCCGCTGCGTCATTGCCCCCGCCTCCAGGACCCCCTCGACGATCACGACGTCCTCCCCGTCCACGGTGGTGACGTCGGCGATCTCGCACCCGGTGAGGGCGAGCGCACCGGCCAAGACGAGGAGGACGGTGGCGCGCATCAGAACGACACCTCGAAGCCCACGGTGGGCAGGAAGGGAAACATGCTCACCCCCGAACGGGTGGGCGGGTCGTTGTCGAAGCGGTAGAAGTAGAAGAGCACGTTGTCGCGGCGGTCGTAGGCGTTCAGGACCTGGAGGTACAGGGTGATGGTTCCCCATGCCGGGTTGAAGCTCCGGCGCGCGGCCACGTCCAGCCGGTGGTAGGTCGGGTACCGCGCGGCGTTGCGCGCGCCGAGGACCACCACCCGTCGCTCACCGTTCTCCTCGTCGGCCCCGCCCGGTGGACCGTGCTCGTACCGCCCGGTGGCGATGTCATAGCGCCACGACTCGTGCTGGGCCACGGGGCGGGAGTAGGGGAGCGAGCTTCCGAGCGTCCACCGCGCAGAGGCCTCCACCTGCCACGGGAGACGATAGGAGCCGACCAGGTCCAGGCTCACCCGCCGGTCGAAGATGGGCGGGTAGCTCACGGTGGCCCGCGCTCCCCCCGGCTCCACCTGCAGTGGGTCGGGGAAGGTGTGCTCGACGCGGAGGAGGGAGACGGCCGCCCACCCCTCGAAGCGGTCACCGCTGCGGCGGACCAGCAGGTCCGCCCCGTACGCCAGCCCGGTCCCCACCAGGAGCTCATCCGCCGGATCGTTCGGATCGGCGCCTACGTTGAAATCCGTGATGCCGTCGAAGGTTCTGAGGTAGCTATCCCCGGACACCGACCAGGGACCCGCCGGATACCAATCCACCCCGAGCTGCAGCTGATCGGAGATCACGGGCGGGACGTCGCGGCCGGCGAGCACCCAGGTGTCGATGGCGAAGGGAAGCTCCTCGTCCCGGAGGGAGTGCAGGAACTGCGTGTACCGTCCGGCCGAGGCACGGACGGCCAGGGTCGGATCCCCCGCCCGTCCGAAGAAGCGCTTCCCGGCCAGCCGGGGGGAAAGGGTGGTGCGCGAAGCGTCGGATCCCCACCATCCGTCCAGGCGGAGCCCGGGCTCCACCACCCACCGCGGGTCAGGCCGCCAGCGTCCCTGCAGGTAGACGGCGCCGAGCGTCCCGGCGTCCTCCTGGCGGCTGAAGTCCGTGCCCCCCGCCTCCGCCACGTTGGCGTAGCGTATCCGGCTCGCCTCCCCGCCTGTACGCACCTCCCACCGCTCGGACGGGCTCCGCACGAGATCGGCGCGCACGGTACGCTGGCGGATGCGGCTCCCCAGGAAGAGGTCGTCGAAGTCCGGGAACGCGATATCCGTGTCGAAGGAGGTGACGCCAGCCCTCGCGTCGAGGCGCCAGCCGTCCCCGAACGGCTGCTCCCAATGGAGGCCGGTCACGCGATTCCCCCACTGCCAGCGGAATCGGAGAATGGAGAGCTCGTCGTCTCCCGACCCCACCAGGTCCGTCTCCGAAAAGTCGAAGACATCGCGCCCGGTGTACCCGGTTGCCGTCAGCCGCCCTCCGCCGGCGGTCCCGAGCTCGACACGCCCCTGCAGGTCGGTGAGGTGGTAGGGGAAGTCGACGAGCGGCCGGAGCAGCCAGTCGAAATAGGAGCGTCGCGCGGAGAGCATCACCCCGCCCCCGCTGCCGCCCAGGAGGCCCGCCGCCGGGCCGGGGAGCGGGGCGCGCACGGTGGCTCGGGAAGCGAGGAGCGAGACGCCGCCGTCGACCTGAACGCCTTCCGGATCCACGCCCCGACTCTCCACGCTCAGCACCGAGGAGACACGGCCGCCGTACTCGGCCCCGAAGCCGCCCGAGAGCAGTTCGGCGCGCTCCACCGCGTCCGGGTTGAAGACGCTGAAGACGCCGCCCAGGTGGAAGGGGTTGAAGATGGGGAAGCCGTCGAGCAGGACCAGGTTCTGGTCGGAGGAGCCGCCGCGGACGTTGTAGGCGCTCGAGAAGTCCGAGGTCGTGACCACCCCGGGGAGGAGCTCGACCGCGCGCAGCACGTCCGCCTCGGCGAGCCCCGGCACCCGCCTGAGGTCCTCGCCGCTCAGCACCCGCGCGGTGACCCCCACATCCTCCTCGAAGCGCCGCCGCTCGCGGTCCACCGCGCGGTCTCGGCCAACGCGGACGCCCTCGAGAACGAGCGCCTGGAAGTCGAGGGAGATGGAGACGGTCCGGGTGCTCCCCGGCTCCACGGTGATAGGCCGATCCTCCGGCGCGAAGCCGATGCGGCGCACGCGGAGGAGATACCGTCCGGGCGGGGCACCGGTCAGCCGGAAGCGTCCGTCGGTGCCGGTAAGCACCGGGCCGACCGCGTCCCGGTCGGGTGCGTCCACGGCGCGCAACGAGACCGCGGCGCCGCGCACGGCCGCGCCGTCGGGGTCGAGAACCTGCCCCACGACCACTCCGGCGGCTGTGGCCTGCTGGGATGCGGCGGGCAGCGCGCCCATCAGCAGGAGCACGGCCGCCACGAGCAGGGCCGGACGAAGCGGGGAAAGGGGCATGGATGCCTTCCAGGACGGTGCCCGGGCGGACCATCCGACCGCGGCGGGTTACTGGTACGCCGCCGACCCTCTCCGGTTTCCCGGGTGTTGCGGATTGGCACCGCCCCGCGCACCTTTTCGCTCTCGTGCGGATCCCCGCGGACCTCGTCGGCATGCAGAAGGATCGTCGCCTCGTCATCAGCTACCGCAGCATCGCGCTGGACCGCCGCCACGCGTACGATGCCGCCTGGATGGCTGTGCGCGACCGGGCCGAGCAGCTGGAGGTGAATGCCTGGCGCTTCGCGCACCCCGACTCCCCGGGCCTCTTCGTCGAGTTCCTGGAGTTCGAGCACGGCAGCGATCCGCGCGGCGCGGGCGCTCTCGGCCAGGCGCTGGAGGCGCTCGATGCCGGGTTCGAAGACGATCCCGGCGACGTCCGCTCCCGGAGCGCCTGGGTCGCCACCTGACCACGTCCCTCACCCACCGAGCACCGTGCCGAGTCGCACCCGTCTGATCGAGCTCCTGCGCGAGAAATCGTTCCGCACCGGCGACTTCACCCTGGCCTCCGGCGAGAAGAGCAACATCTACATCGACTGCCGCACCACGACCATGCACGCCGAGGGTCTCTACCAGGTGGGGCATCTGGGGTGGGAGATGATCGACGCCTCGGGTCTCAATCCGGACGGGGTGGGAGGGCTGACCATGGGCGCGGATCCCGTTGCCTATGCCATCGCCTACACGAGTTGGCTCGGCGCCGATCCGGTGCACGCCTTCTCGGTGCGCAAAGCGCCCAAGGACCACGGCACCGGCAAGCGCATCGAGGGCAGCTTCCGCGAGGGGAGCCGGGTGGTGGTGGTGGAGGATGTGGTGACCAGCGGGGCCAGCGTGCTCGAGGCGTGCGACGTGGTGCACGCCCACGGGGGCGAGGTGCTGGCGGTCCTCTCGGTGGTCGATCGCGAGGAGGGGGGCCGCCGGGCCATCGAGAGCGCCGGCTACCGCTTCCTCTCGCTGGTCAGCGTCACCGACCTGATGGGAGATGCGGACTCCGAGTCCGAGGAGATCGGGTAGTCGTTCCGCAGGAAGGGGCGCAGGACGGCGAGCTCCGCCCGGGCGATGCGGGCCTCCTGGTCCGGGCTCCGTAGCGCCGTCAGCGCGGCCTCCCGGATCTCCTCCTCGGACTGGCCCGGGCTGAAGCCGAGGGTGCGGGCCCACCGCGCGGTCCGCCCACTCCACCGCTCCTCCACCTCCCGGCGCTCCCCCTCCGGGACGTCCAGCCCCATCTCCTCCGCAGCATCTGCCCACATCGCCTCGCGGGCGTCGTCCATCACCGCGGAGCCGAAGCGCGCGTCGTCGGCGGTGAGCAGGCGGTCCCGCCGGCCCGCCTCCATGGCCGCCAGAAAGGCGACGAGATCCGCCGTGCGGTAGCCGCCGTCCGGCCAGCGCACCAGCACGGCGTCCTCGGGTGCCTCACCCACCTCCATGCTTCGCCGCACGCGGGAGATGGCGGGCGGGTCGGGAACGAGCCTCCCCTCGCGCTCGCCTGCCCACTCCGCCATGGCGTCGGCGGCCACCGCAGCCGGGACCGCGCGACGCAGCAGGGCGGCGCGGGACGCCTCCTCGAACGGCACCGGCCGACGATCCTCAAGCATGATGACGTGATAGCCGTAGCGGGACTGCACGACCGGGCTCACCTCCCCCGGCTCGAGCGCGGAGGCGGCCTCCCAGAAGGGCTCGACCCAGCTCCCCTCCCGCCCCGGCTGGAGCCGCCCGCCCCGCTCTGCCGCGCCCGGCTCCTCGCTGTACTGGGCCGCGACCTCGGCGAACTCTTCACCCGCCTCGATCCGTGTTAACGCCTCCTCCGCTGTGCGCCGCGCCTCCCGGTGCGTCGCCTCGTCGTCTCCCCGCTCGGCCGTCCGGATCAGGTGGCGCACCTCGAGCTCCCACTCCGGGTCTTCCTCGTAGCGGGCGCGGAGCTCCACATCTCCCCACAAAAGCTCCCGCGCGCCCAGCTCGAAGGAGAGGCCGCGCAACCTCACCCGGTCCGCCTCGCGGGCCACGACCGGCGCCAGCAGCTCATCCTCCTGTCCGCCGGCGATCGCCTGCCCGAAGCCGGCGAGGTCGGCGAGCGCTTCCCGCTCCGCGCCGCCGATCCTTTCCATCTGCTCGGCGGTGAAGCCCGTGTCTCCCACGAACCAGACGCGCTCGGGCTCGCGCTCGCACGCGGGGAGGAGCGTGAGGAGGATCAGGGAGACGAGGAGGCGAGAAGACATGTCGCGGGCGACGTGTGAGTCCGGGGGCGATTTCCGGGCGCTGACGATGCAGGAACGCTACATCTCCCGGAATCCCTCCGCAAACGCGCACCCTGCTTGCAGGACGGGGCGCCGTTCCTGACCTTGCTACGTAGCAGGATCCCGTTCGTTCGTTTCCCCGTGGACCACGTCATGATCACCGCATTCCTCCTCGCGCTCCTGGGCGCGAGCCCCGCGCACGCCCAGCAGCAGCCCCAGGGTGTCGAGTACACAATCGAAGCCCGCCTCGACGAGGAGGCCGACCGCCTGGAAGGCCGCGCCCGGCTCCGCTACACGAACAATGCGCCGGAAGCGCTCGATACGCTCTGGGTGCACCAGCACCTGAACGCCTTCCGTCCGAACAGCGCCTGGGCCCAGCGGGAGCTGGAGTTCGGGGAGCGGCGCTTCACCAACCTCGGACCGGAGGAGCACGCCTACGAGCGCTTCCGCCGGATTACCGTGGACGGCACCGAGGTGCGGGCGCACTACCCCCTTTCACCGGATTCCACGGTCGCGGGGATCCCGCTGCCGAGCCCCCTCGCGACGGGCGGGACGGTGGAGGTGTTCATGGACTGGGAGGCGAGGCCGTCTACCGAGCCCCGCCGCCAGGCTCGGCGGGGACGCCAGTACGACTTCGCGCAGTGGTATCCCCGCATCGCCGTCTACGACGAGGAGGGGTGGCACGAGCACCCGCTCCTTCCGCAGGGGGAGTTCTTCGGCGAGTTCGGCAGCTACGAGGTGATCATGGATCTCGCCGGCGACCAGATCGTGGGAGCCACCGGCATCCCGGTCGAGGGAGATCCGGGTTGGGAGGCGGTCGCCCGTCCGGGGTTCGACGAGGTCCACTACCGCCGCGACTACTACGGCGATGTCGGCCCTACGCCGACGTTGGGCTTCCTGGGCGGCGCGCCGGCCAACGGCCGCAAGCGGATCCGCTGGCGCGCCGAGGATGTGCACCACTTCGCGTGGAGCACCGCACCGCACTTCGTCTACGAGGGCACCCTGGAGGACGGCGTCGCCTTCCACGTGCTCTACCAACAGGACGCCGCTGACGAATGGGGGAACGGCGTGGCTCTCGAGCGGACACTGCGCGCCCGCGAGTTCGGCGACTCGATCTTCGGGCGGTACGTCTACCCCCAGGTCACCAACCTCCACCGGATCGAATCCGGGGGCACTGAGTTCCCCATGCTCTTCATGGACGGGTCGGCCAACGAGGGGCTGATCGTCCACGAGATGATCCACATGTACATCCACGCCATCCTGGCCCCCAACGAGTGGCGGGAGGCCTGGTTCGACGAGGGACTCACCACCTTCGTCACGCAGTGGTACTGGGAGGCGCAGGGGATGGACCCGGATGAGGTCTGGCGGGGGAGGATCGAGGGGATCCGCGAGCGGGAGCGACGCGGGCAGACCGAGCCGGTCGGGCTGGAGAGCGCCGAGTTCTCCGACTTCCAGATGTACGTCCAGATGAGCTACTCGAAGGCCGCGCTCATCTACCGGATGCTCCGCTGGATGGTGGGAGAGGACACCATGGTCGAGGTCCTCAACCACCTGTACGAGGAGAATACCCTTTCCCACGTGGATGAGTCGGACCTGCGGCGGTCGGTCAACACCGTGACGGGTGAGAGCTACGACTGGTTCTTCGACCAGTGGCTCTACACCACCGACACGGTGGACTACGGCATCGCCAACGCGGTGACCGTGCCGACCCGGGACGGGCGTTGGCGGACCACGGTGCAGGTCCTCCGGCTCGGCAACGCCTGGATGCCGGTGGCGCTGCGCGTGGGAGATGTGGAGCGGCGCCTGGACTCCCGCGACCGCGTGCAGACGGTGGAGATCGTGACCGACCAGCGTCCGACCGAGGCCGTCCTCGATCCGGACGACATCCTGGTGACGCCCGACGCCTCCAACCACAGGCGGGAAGTCCGCCGGGAAAGGTGAGGTGACGGGAGGGATGGGGCGCCTATGAGGCAGCTCCAGCTCCGCCTGGACTCGGCGCGCACCGACGAGGCGCTCCGGATCGCGGAGGAGCACGGCGCGCTCGTAAGCACCGTCCTTCCCGCCAACGGAGGGGACGAGGACGTTCTGATCCTCCTCACCCTCCCCAACGACCGGGTCGGCGCCTTCGTCGGTGCCATCGAGGAGCGGATCGGGCAGGCAGCCTTCGTACTCATCCCCTTCGGCGCCCTCCCGCTCCAGACCCCTCTGGGAGACATCGAGGCCGAAGTGGAGGACGTCTCGGCGCTCTCCCCGATCGAGCTCGTCCTCAGCTCCCTGCAGAGCATCGGATCATGGCGGGGAATGCTCCTCTACTCGGTGCTCGCCGGGGTGATCGGCGCGTACGGGGTGATCTTCGAGATCGGCTACCTGCTGGTCGGCGCCATGCTGGTGAACCCGATGGGGGCGCCGGCGGTGGTCGCGGTCATCGCCCTCGCCATCGGGGACGCGCGCATGTTCGGGCGTGGCGGCGTCCGCTTCGGCGTATCGCTCGCGACGCAGGCCGCTGCGGCGCTCGCCCTGGCGGTGGCGTACGGCCTCCAGGTCTCGACCGCGATGATGGAGCAGATCGCCAACCTCTCCGCCTGGGCCGTCCTGCTGGCGCTGGCCGCGGGGGCGGCGGGCGCGCACGCCCAGGTCAGGTCGGAGCGGGACAGCCTGGTGAGCGGGACCGCGGCCGGGTTCATGGTCGCCGCCGCGCTCGCGCCGCCCGCCGCCGTGCTGGGGCTCTCCATCGCCATCGGCCGCTGGGACTACACAGGGCTGATGGTCTTCCTGCTGGCGCTCCAGTTCGTGGCCATTGCGCTCGGGGGATGGCTGGCGCTCGCCGCCTTCGGCATCCGGCCCGGGGATCCGACCGTGGGACGCGGCACGGCCCATGTCCGGACGGCGCTGGCCGCGGGGCTCGCGATCGTCACCGCGGCGCTGGTCTGGTGGCAGGTAGAGCAGGCGCCGGGAATGGTGAAGGGAGACCTTTCCCGCGACGCGCTCGTGCTGGTCCGGGAGGCAGTCGAGACCGTGCCCGAGGCCGCGATGATCGAAGCGTCCGCGCGCTTCACCCGGTCGGACCTCGACCGGGCAGAGGGGGAGGCGCTCCTGATCCAGATCCACGTGGAGGCGCTGCCTGGCACCGCCGAGGCGGTGGAGAGCGCGGTCCGGCGCGCGGTGCAGGAGGCGATCCGTGCAAC
>SKRI01000200.1 GCA_007118565.1 Gemmatimonadota bacterium
CGCCGGCAGAGAGACGGCTACTGGAAGGGCTTCTGGAACGCGGCCGACCGCCCCACCATGCGCTACGACCTCTTCGGCGTGACGCCGGCGGCGGGACAGTGGAAGTGGAAGGAATCGACCGCGCGTGAGGCCGCGGACAGCTACCGCGAATACCGGGAGAAGCACGCGCAGCGGGTGTCGCTCGAAGTCTACTGGGAGGAGACCGGGAAGTCGCTACGCTTCCTGCGTCGCAACCCTGCTGGACGTGGCAGGAACCTCGGCGTGGAGCACTGGGTTCCCCCGAGCGAGGGAATCCTCCGCAGCAGTGACTGGACCGACCTCCTGGTCGCCGATTCCAAGCACCGCACCGGCGTTCCCTTCGACAATCCCAAAAGCACGACGGTCGTCGGCAACCTCCTGCGCATGCTCTCCGCCCCGGACGGGATCGTCCTCGACTTCTTCGCCGGATCCGGGAGCACCGCGCACGCGGTCATGGAGGTGAACCGGGAGATGGGGTGGGAGCAGCGCTTCATTCTGGTGCAGCTTGCCGAGTCGGTGGATACGGACGGCTTCGACACCATTGCCGAGATGACGCGGGACCGCGTGCGCCTGGCCGCCGGAGCGCTCGGCGACACGGCGGGCGACACCGGCTTCCGGGCTTACCGATTCGACCCGGCCGGAGGCGGGCCGGTGGGGCTGCCGCAGGACTGACCAGCGGGCCCGTACCAACGGGATGGAGGGGACACCAGCACGCCTCCGGACCTCGATTTGCACTCGCCGGAGCGGTTAGCGAGGTCACCTTGATCGAGCGGGAGGAGGGATGCCGGGAACGGTTGCGAGCGTCGGGAAGCACCAGCAGACGGAGCTGTGGATCGCCCCCGTGGTCGGCGCCCTGCTGGCCGGCGGGCTAGCGGCCTTGGGGCTCCTGCTCGACCAGTGGATGGACTGGCGGGAGGCGCCGCTCCCGATCTTCTCCGGGCATCCGGATACGGCGCGAACCTTCCTTTCGGTGATCGCGGCCTCGGTCACCACCCTCATCGCCCTCATCTTCACGATCCTGACCGTCGCCATCCAGCTGGCGAGCAGCCAGTACTCCCCGCGCGCCCTCTCCACCCTCCTCCAGGACCGGCCGAGCCACTTCACGATCGGGATCTTCGTCGGCACCTTCACCTACACCCTGGTCGTCCTGCTCGCGCTCCGCGTGGTCACCTTCGAGGACGGTGACGTGGTCTCCGGGATCACCATGACCTTCGCCTTCGTGCTGGCGGTGGTGAGTCTCGCCACCTTCGCGGTCTACAGCAACCACATCATCCACTCGGTGCGCGTCACCTCGATCATCAACCGGGTGGGGGAAACGACGCGGAAGGCGGTGGAGCGCCTCTACCCCGACCCCCACGCATCCGAGGAGCGTCCCGGCCCCCGATCTCCCGAAGGGAGCCCGAGCCGGATCATCCATGCGCGGCGCCCCGGCGTGGTGACCGACCTGGACGACGAGGCACTCTTCCGGCTGGCGTGCGAGCGCGACTGCTCGATCGAGATCGGGCCGATGGTGGGGGCCTTCGTGCCGGAAGGATCGGAGCTGGTCCGCGTCTACGGAGAGTGCGAGGACGACATCGAGGACATGATCGAGCTGTCCAAGGAGCGGAGCATCGACCGGGACATCGCTTTCGGCCTCCGCCAGCTGAGCGACATCGCCCTCCGCGCCCTCTCTCCCGGGATCAACGATCCGGCGACCGCGGTCCAGGCCCTGGATCAGCTTCACGACCTCCTCCGCCAGATCATCCAGCGCGATCTCGGCCACGGGGTGCGAACCGACGAGGCGGGACGGGTCCGGCTCGTCCTGCGGACGCCCGACTGGGAGAACATCCTCCGGATCGCGGTCGAGGAGATCCGCATCGACGGCGCGGACTCGCTCCAGGTCGTCCGGCGCCTGCGGGCCACCCTGGAGGATCTGTTCGAGATCGCGCCGGACGACCGACGCAGGTCGGTCGAGCGCCAGCTCGAGCTCCTCGACGCCGCCATCGAGAAGGCGTTCGACAGCGCCGAGGTCAGGGATGTCGCGCGAGAAAGTGATCTGCGCGGGATCGGCTTCTGAGTCGTAGGATCCCGATCGGACTTCGGGAGATGAATGCGAGAGGGCCCCGCGCGTGCGGGGCCCTCTCTGCTTCAGCCGGGGCAGGCAGCGGCCGCTGCTTCCCTCCTACCCGAAAATCGGGTCAGGGCTGCGGATTTTGCTCCGGATCCTCGTCCCGGCCGAACCTGATGCTGAAGCGCCGCTCCGGCTCGCCCTCCAGGCGATAGCGGACGTCGACCGCCGAATCCGATCGCTCGACCGTGACCGTCGGCATCGGCATGGTGTCGAGCTGTGCCTGGATCTGCCCCAGCGCATCGATCAGCGCCTCGCGCATGCGGCGCCCGTCGAAGACTACGTCGTCGCCGTTCCGACGGAGCGTGTCCCCGCGGACAGCGGGGAAATCGCGGAACGCCTGCTCGAGCGCCCCGAAGAAGTCGACGTAGACCGTATCCGCCGCCGCGACCTCCTGCGGCTCCTCGGCGGGGGGAGGCGCCGGCTCCGCTTCCACGGTGCGCGGGGAGGCACAGGCAACCGTGCCGAGCAGGAGAAAGGCGCCGGCGGTGGCGATCAGGGGTCGATTCATCGTCAGCTCCGCAAGGGTCGAAGGGGAATCAGGGGTGGTAACCGGGCGGGGGCACGAACGTTCCCCGTCTACGTCTGGGGCTCATCCCCCGACCCGTCGTCCAGCCGTGCGTCCCCGGGAAGCGAGTCGGGCCGCACGACGCAGCTGCGCCCGGTTGCCGGCAGCATGCGCCGCCCGACCCGGATCGGCGGGTCGGTCGGGTGCCAGAGCGAGACCGTCCCGGCCGGGGACGGGAGCCGGCAGGGGGCCGGGACCACCGGGATGGTGTCACCCCGGACCGTCCCGATCGCCACGGGAGATGGCAGGAGGGGGGCGGGCTCCGCTCCTGCGGCGCATCCGGCGGTGAGGACGGCAGTGAATACCAGGGCGGCAGCGCGGAAGATTGCCATCTACTCCTCCCAGCGGAGCGTCAGCGATGCCGGCCGCTTCTCCCGCACGATGTCCAGCCGGAGGCGTGGCTCCTCCGCGCGGCTCACCGCACTCCGCAGGTCGCGTACGGTGGAGACGCCGGAGCCGTTGGCGCGCACGATCACGTCCCCGGCGCGGAGGCCGGCGCGAGCCGCCGGCGTATCCGGCGCCACGTCGAGGACGACCAACCCCTCCCTTGCGTCGAAGTAGGTCGCGAGGCCGGGGTTGATCTCCGCCAGCTCGGCGCCCGCCACGCTGCGCCGCCCCGCATCGAGGGTGAG
Organism: Gemmatimonadota bacterium; assembly: GCA_007118565.1. GTDB lineage: Bacteria > Gemmatimonadota > Gemmatimonadetes > Longimicrobiales > Longimicrobiaceae > SKRI01. The sequence continues at coordinate 3,326 of SKRI01000200.1, forward strand.
GCGCGTCACCGCGGCCTGGCCTTCCCGCAGGCGAACCGCCCCTTCACGCATCCGCTCCGAAGTCTCCCGCACGCGCTCACTTACCTCGCGCATCTCCGTCATCCGCGCGCGCAGATTCCGGATCTGTGCGCTTTCCACCCGGAGCGGTCGCAGGTCGATTTCCCGCCGCTCCCCATCCGGCTGGATGATCACCACGGCAGAGTCCCCGCGCTCGAAGCGGAAAGCGGGCAGGTGCAGCGAGTCGAGGTGGACGCGAGCCGAATCCAGGCTCGTCCGCACCGCGCTGAGGAAGCGCTCTCGGTCGAAGACGACCGTCGTGTCCGCGCCTTGCCGGACAGAGACGGGGAGCGTGGCCGCGGCCGGCCGTTGGCCGGCGACGACCGCGATCTCGCGCTCCACGCCCGCCCTCTCGATGCGGAAACGGAGCGTATCCCCCGGTGCGCCGGCACGAAAGGTCGTGGGGCTCCGGGGGACTTGGTCGTTCACCCGCACGATGACATCTCCCTCGCGGATTCCCGTCCTCTCGGCCGGCGAGCCGGCCATGACCTGCCGCACCGTGACACGGCTCCAGTCGCCGTCCTCCGCCGGGGAGTAGGCGATGCCGATCCAACCGCTCTCCCCTTGCGCGACGGCCGGGGCGGCGCCGAGCAGAATGAGCAGCGCGGTGAGGACGATGGACGGGATTTTCACTCTCATGATCTTTCCTCTCAGAACCATTCGGCGGAATCGTCGCGTTCGGCAAGCCGGAGCAGCACCGCGTCGCGCGCCTCGCGGGCGCTCAGGTGGTAGCCGTTGATCACCGGATCGGCCGGTGCCTCGGCGAGCGCGGCACCGGTGGTGATGAGGATGGTCTCGAGAATGGCGAGACGCGCGAGCGGATCCCCGTCGGCGGGATCCAGCGATCCGGCGTACTCCCAAAGCGCTCGCGCATCCGTCCCATCCACAACCGGAGCTTGCTCCTCGTGGGCCCCGGCGAGCGGGCGGTCGACGTCTCCGGCGCCCGTCCACCACGATCCCGCCAGCGCGCCCATGAGGAAGATCACGAGCGCCGCTGCGATCCGCGCGAGCGCCGGATACCGGCGCCGTGTTGAACGCACCAGACCCTCCTGACGTAGGGAGAATTCGAGGGACTCCCACCCATCCGGGGGCAGGGGCGGGGCCGGGAGCTCGCGCAGGGCCGCACACTGATTCCGCAGCCCCTCCAGCTCGGCCCGGCATTCGGCGCACCCGCTCAGGTGGGCGGCTTCGTCCGGGTCCGGCGCTTCATCGGTGAGACGCGCGAGCGTCTCGGGTATCAGGTGTGGCATGACGCCTCTCGGTGTCGGTGTCGGTATCGGTATCCATGTCGCTGTTCCGTTCCGCGCGGGGCGGCCGGAGCAGCGCCCTCATCTTCGCGCGTGCCTTGAAGAGCTGGCTCTTGGAGGTGCCCGCGGTCACGCCGAGCATCTCCCCGATCTCCTCGTGGGTGAACCCCTCCACGTCGTGGAGGACGAGGACGGCGCGCATCCTGTCCGGAATCCGGTCGAGCGCGCGCTCCAGCCGGACCGAGAGGAGCGGGTCCGGTGCGCGGCGGACATCCGCGAGGGAGATGGGGATGGGCACCTCCCGCCCGGCGGCGCGCTTCCGCTGCCGTAAACGCTGAAGCGCACCGTTCACCGCGATGCGGTGTAGCCAGGTCGTGAAGCGCGACTCCCCGCGAAAGCTCCCGAGCCCGCGGAGGGCCCGGAGCCAGACCTCCTGCGCCACGTCCTCGGCGCTCGCCCGGTCGGCGACGATCCGGCGGACGACGGCATACACCCGCTCGGCGTGCGCCTCGTAGAGCCGGCGCACGGCGGCCGACTCTCCCCTGCGGGCCCGCTCGATCAGCTCGTCTTCGCGCATCGTCTCCGGGATGGGGTCGTACCAGGTTGGATGCAGGAAGGGGTGAAAGGGTTGCCGGACCCAACACCCCGCAGGGGGAGCGTGTATAGAGGTGTGGTGACGTTGCCGTCACGTTGCATTGCCTTGCAGCGACCTTCGGTTCGAGCGCCGCTGCATCCCGTCTGGACGGCTCTCGGTGCGGGACACGAACGGCAGCGGCACCACACCGGGATGCCGACGACGCATCAGCCGCGTCGCCGAACCACTCGCAAGGATGGATGAACGATGAAGACTTGCTCGATCTACGACGCGGCGAAGACCGCCCTTCTGGTTCTACCCCTGCTCGCGGTGGGGATCCCCGCACAGGCGCAGACCGCTGACGCTCCTCGCTGGCAGGGACCGGCCGAGCGAATCCTCTCGCACGCTGCCGCGCTCGAGCTGACCGCCGAGCAGCGCGCCCAGCTCGAGCAGCTGGCCGCACGAAGCGCGGAGCAGCGCCAGGCACACCGCGAGGCGCTTGGTGAGCGTAGTCGTGAAGGCGCCCGTGAGCGCACCCGCACCGAGCGGCAGCGGCCGGAGCAGCGGGAGCGGATGCGGCAGCTTCGCGCCGAGCTGAGCGAGCGATCCCCCGAGGAGCGTCGGGCGCGGATGCAGGAGCTTCGCTCCGAGCACGGCGAGCGGGGCCAGATGCACCGGCAGCGGGGTGATCGTCAGCGCGGGCCCGCCATGCAGCAGCGTGGCCAGGGGATGCGCGAGGTTCGGGAGATCCTCACCGATGCTCAGCACGAGGTGCTCCGCGACCTGATGCGCGAGCAGCGGGGAGAGGCCCAGCGTCGCGGCGAGTGGCGCGGCCGGACGGGTCGGGGCCGGTAGCAACATCGCCGGGTGACCGGATGACCGAAGGCGCCGACCAGGAGGAGGCCGCCCTCGTCCGCCGAATCAGGAACGGGGACGGGAGGGCATTCTCCGCGCTCGTCGAGCAGCACATGCGCGGCGCTTTCACGGTGGCCTTCCGCATCCTGGGAAACCGTGAGGACGCGGAGGACGTGGTGCAGGAGGCCTTCGTCAGGCTAGCGGAGCGGATCGACGAGTTCCACGAAAGCAGGGCCTTCCGGCCCTGGTTCTACCGGGTGGTGGCCAACATCGCGCTGAATGCGCGACGGGCACGCTCGGTCCGCCGGACCGACGACATCCCGGTGACCACCGCCTCTTCGGAGGCGACGCCCGAGGACGAAGCCGGCCGGGCCCAGATCCGGGCCAGGGTCGAGGAAGCGCTCGACACGCTGCCCGAGCGGCAGCGAACCATCTTCCTCCTTACCGACGTGGAGGGGATGTCGAGCACGGAGGTGGGAGAGATCGTGGGATGTGCGCCGGGCACGGTCCGGTGGCACCTGCACAAGGCGCGGGAAGCGCTGCGGGAAGTTTTGACCCCCATGTACGGGAGAACGGAATGACGAACGACGAGAGCGGACGGCGCGAGATCGATCCGGGAGCCCTGATCCGGGAGGCACTCGGTCCGGTTCCCGACGAGCAGGTCGACTGGAGCGGGCTCCATGAGCGCGTGATGCGCAGCGCGATCCCCGCCCTGGGTGGTCGTGGGGTGATGGTGCGCTGGTGGGAGTACCTGGCGCGCTGGTCCGTGCCGGCGGCGCCGGTGGCTGCCGCGGCCTCGCTCGCTCTGCTTCTCGCCATGCCGGCGAGCGACTCCCCGGATGGCACGGTCATCGGGGGCTTCCTCAACGACGGCCTCACCGAGTCCGAGTCGGCCGTCTTCTGGAGCGAGGAGGATGACGCCGATGTCCTCCTCTACGCCGTTTTCGATTTCGACTGAGTACAACGAGCATGAAGATGAATCCTACGCGACGCTCTCCACGCCTCTTCGCCGCACTGGCACTCGCCCTCGTGGCGGGCGTTGGCGCCCTCACCGGGGTGGTCGCCGATCGCGCGGTCGTCCGCGCCGATCCCGCGCCACTCGTGGCGGAAGGGGCCGAGGCGCAATGCCCCAACGGGCATGCGCACCACGCGGAGAGCGATCGCTACCGGGAGCGCCTGGCGGAGACGCTGGACCTCACACCGGAGCAGCAGAATAGCATCGACGCGATCCTGGAGAGACGGCAGGAGCAGATGCACGGCATCACCAAGGAGATGCGCCCCCGGATGCGCGCGGTGATGCGGGAGGCGCGCGACGAGATCATGGCCGAGCTCACCGCCGATCAGCAGAAGGCGCTCCAGGAGATGCACCGCCGCGACCGAGCGGAGCGGCGGGACCGTGAATCCCGCGACGGATCTCGGCCGTAGGGTGTGGGAGAAGCACGCGCGTCGACCTTTCAAACGTAGCTGAAAAAGCCAAATGACTTTCCAGATACATCGCCGAGGAGCCGGCCTGCTGGCCGCAGGGCTCGCCACCTTCGGGCTGATGATCACGAGCGCGCCCCTGAGCGCGCAGGATCCCGCGGGTGCCGAGACCCTGACCCTGCAGGATGCCATCGAGATCGCGCGGGCGAACAATCCGCAGCTCCGGGCGGTCGAGACCGAGCGGGGGGCCGCCCGCTCGGCAGTGCGCTCCGCCTACGGTGACTTCCTTCCCCAGCTCTCCGCCGGGACCTCTGTCGGCTACACCGCCGCGGGAACGCGGCGCTTCGGCGACGTCGACCTGGCCGAGCAGCCGGCTGTCTACTCTTCCGGGTACAACCTCGGGATGTCGTACTCGATGAGCGGGGCAACCATGCTGCAGCCGCGGCTGGCACAGGCGCGGGAGCAGGCCACCCACGCCCGCATCGAGGGCGAGGCCGCCGGGCTCGAATCGCAGGTGAGCCAGAACTACCTGGCCGTCCTGCAGGCCGACGCCGAGTACGCGCAGGCCACCGTCGAGGTCGAGCGCACCGACACCTACGTGCGGCAGGCCGAAGCGCGCCTGGCCGTGGGCGCCGCCACCCCGCTCGACGTCCGCCGCGCCGAGGTGCAGCGCGGGCAGGCCGAGTTCCGGCAGCTGCAGGCCGAGAATGCCCGCTACCGCGAGCGGCTCGCGCTCTCCCGTCTGATGGGGGTGGCGCTTCCCGAGGATGTGGCGCTGACCACCGACTTCGAGCTCTTCGCCCCCGAGTGGGACGTGGAGGCGCTGGTCCGCACGGCCCTCGAGCGCAACCCGGCGCTCCGCGCCATGGAGGCACAGGCCACCGCCTCCGACACGCAGCTGCGCGTGGCCCGCAGCCGCTACCTCCCCTCGGTGGGGCTGAACGCCACCCTCTTTCAGGGCTCGGTGCTGCAGCGCTCCGGCGAGGAGGACGGCCCCAGCTTCCCCTTCGGGTACCAGCAGCAGCCGGCCAACATGAGCTTCAGCGTGAGCATTCCGCTCTTCACCGGTTTCGACCGGAGGCTGGCGACCGACGAGGCCCGCGCCGCCTCCACCGCCGCCCAGGAGAACGTCCGCGCAGAGGAGCTCCGGCTCCGCTCGGAGGTGGCTACCGCCGCCCGCACCGTGGAGACCGCCTACCGGGGCGCCCGTCTGCAGGCGCAGGTGAGGGAGACGGCCGCAGAGGAGCTGCGGCTGGCCCAGGAGCGCTTCCGGCAGGGGGCCGGGACCTCGGTCGAGGTCGTCGATGCCCAGACCAACCTCTCCGAGGCGGAGCGGGAGGAGATCAACGCCATCTACGAGTTCCACCGCTCGCTCGCGGGACTCGAGGCCATGCTCGGCCGCACCCTGCGGCCCGGCTCATGAACTGTCAGCCACGAAACCCCGTGATGTTCTCGTCTTGTTATCCGCGCCGGCTGGCCGGTGTCGTCTCCGCTGGAGCAGCCCTCCTCTTCCTTTCGGCGTGCGGTAACTCCCACGCCGACGACGGTCAGCGCCCTGGCGGGAACGGCACGGGAGACCGGGCAATCCCGGTGGCGGCCCAGATCGCCGTGCCGGCGGACCTCAACGTGACGCTGCGAGGCAGCGCGAACCTGCGCCCGCGAGAGCGGGTGGAGGTCGTTCCGAAGCAGGCGGGCGTGGTGGCCCGACTGCACGTCGAGGAGGGTGACATCGTTCGCCAGGGGCAGCCGCTGGCCAGCCTGGATGCCGAGGAGTGGAGGCTCCAGGCGCGGCAGGCGGAGGCACGCGCCTCTTCGGCCACGGACGCCGCCACCCGTGCCCGCTCGCTCCGCGAGCAGGGGCTCATCTCCGACGAGGAGGCGGAGCGCCTCACCTCGGAGGCGCAGGTGGCGCAGGCCGATGCCGAGCTGGCGCGGCTGCGAGTGCGCAACGCGACCATCACATCTCCCCTCTCCGGGGTGGTGACCCACCGGAACGTGGAGCGTGGGAGCCAGGTCGGCACGACCAATCCTGCCTTCGTGGTGGCGGACATCTCCCGGCTCGAGGCAGTGGTCGGCATTCCGGAGCGCGAGGCCGGACGCGTCGAGGTCGGGCAGACCGCCCGTGTCCGCGTGCAGGAGACGGGCGCTGGCGTTGCGGGCCGGGTGGCTCGTATCCGACCGGTGGTCGATCCCGAGAGCGGGACGGTGCAGGTGACGGTCGAGGTCGATCCGGGTCAGGCAACCGGCCTCAGCGCAGGCCAGTTCGTGAACGTGGACATCGTCACCGAGACGCTCGGTGACCGCATCGCCGTGCCCCGGACGGCCGTCCTCGTGGACGGAGCCTCGCCCCGGATCTACGTGGTCGAGAACGGCCGCGCCCAGGAGCGGGAGGTCGAGATGGGTGTGAGCCAGGGAGATCGGGTGGAGCTGCGGAGCGGCGTGTCACCGGGAGATACGGTGGTGGTGGTCGGGCAGGACAACCTGCGGCCCAACGCCGCCGTCCGGCTGATGGAGGTCGATGGCACGCGCATCGACAGGCCCGCCGCGCCGGCCGCGGCGGAACAGGCGGCAGAGGGGGAGCGCCCGAGCCGCGAGGAGATCGAGCGGCGCCTCCGCGAGCGCGGCATGAGCGCGCGGCAGGCACGCGAGATGGCCGAGCGCATCGAGCGCGGCGAGATGCCGCAGGGCAGGCCTGGCGGCAGCCGGCCCGGTGGAGGCCGCCCGTAGCACTTTCAGCCCCATCTCCGGCGTCCCCGGCACGTACGCGCGCCGCTCCCAGATGAATCGTTCATGAAGCTCGTCGACCTCTCGATCCGCCGTCCGGTGGCGATCACGATGGCCTACCTGGCCATCGTGGTCTTCGGCGTGGTGTCGTTCACCCGGCTGCCGCTGGACCTACTTCCGGACATCGCCTTCCCGACGCTCACCGTCCAGACGCAGTATTCCGGGGTGGGCCCCCAGGAGATGGAGACGATCGTCTCCCGGCCGGTGGAGGAGGCCGTTTCGGTGGTGCAGGGGGTCCGGGACGTCACCAGCCGCTCGCGGCCGGGCCGCTCGGACGTCACCGTCTCCTTCCGTTGGGGGACGGACATGGATTTTGCCGCGCTCGACGTCCGGGAGCGGCTCGACCTGCTGAACCTGCCGCCGGGGGCAACGCGCCCTACCATCGCCCGGTACGATCCGAACGACGAGCCGGTCCTCCGCTTCGCGCTCACCAGCGCGCGGCGGCTCGATCCCGCGATCCCGGCGGACCGCGAGGAGCTCGTCTCCCTCCGCCACCTGGCAGAGGAGCAGGTGCGGCGCGGCCTGGAGGGGGTGGAGGGCGTGGCTGCCATTCGTATCACCGGCGGCCTGGAGGAGCAGATCCAGGTCGAGGTGGACGAGGCGCGGCTGGCGGGGCTGAACATTCCCTTCAACCAGGTCGTCCAGCGGCTGGACGCTGAAAACATCAACCTGGCGGGGGGCATTCTCGAGGAGGCCGACGCCGAGTACGTGGTCCGCACCGTCAACGAGTTCGTGACGGTGGCCGAGATCAGCGACGTGGTGATCGGGTCGGCCAACGGGCAGTCCGTCCTGCTGGGAGATGTTGCCGTGGTGCGCCGGGAGGGGGCGGAGCGGGAGACGATCTCCCGGGTGGATGGAGCCGAGGCGGTGGAGATCGCGGTGCTGCGTGAGTCGGCCGCCAACATCGTCCAGGTCGCGGAGACCGTCCGCGACCGGATGCGTACGCTCGAGCAGGACCTCCCACCGGGGATCGGCGTCACGCTGATCCGCGACGAGTCGGTCTTCATCCGCCGTGCGGTGGAGGACGTCCAGTTCGCGGCCATCGTGGGCGGCATCCTCGCCATCCTCGTTCTGCTCCTCTTCCTGCGGCACATCCCCACGACACTGATCGTGGCCACGGCAATCCCCATCTCCGTGGTCGCCACCTTCGTCCTGATGTTCGGCCGGGGGATCAGCCTCAACATCATGTCGCTGGGCGGGCTTGCCCTCGGCATCGGCATGCTCGTCGACAGCGCCATCGTGGTGCTCGAGTCGATCGCCCGGGAGCGGGAGGGGGGTGCGCTTCCCGCCGATGCCGCCCGGATCGGAACCGACCGGGTGGGGCGCGCAGTGGTCGCCTCCACGCTGACCACCGTGGCGGTCTTCCTACCCATCGTCTTCGTGGAGGGGATCGCGGGGCAGCTTTTCGGGGACCAGGCCTGGACCGTCTCCTTCGCCCTGCTTGCCGCGCTCGTGGTCGCGCTGACGCTCATCCCGACGTTGGCGGCCCGCGGGACCGGGGCCGTCTCGATGCCGGGCCGCTTCCAGGGGCGCGGGCTGGTCGACCGTGCCGGCGGCGTGGTCGCCGCCGGGGGCGGGGTGGGGCTGCGCACGATGCGCGGCGCGGGCCGCGGCATCTCCCGCGTGCTGAGCCCGGCGCTCCGGGTGTTCGACAGCGGGTATCGGTGGATCGATCGCCGCTATCCGGTCTGGCTGCGGTCGTCGCTCCGCCGTCCCTGGCGGATCGCGGGCGGCGCCCTCGTCGCGGTCGTCATCGGCGCGGCGCTCTTGCCGGGGCTCGGGGTGCAGCTCATCCCGGAGTTCCGGCAGGCGGAGCTGGTGGTGGAGCTCGAGGCCTCGCCGGGAACCTCGCTCGGCCGCATGGAGTCCATCGCCCGGAGCGCCGAGCAGCTCATGCTCGAGGTGGAGGGGGTGCGGGAGGTGGTCACGACGGTGGGCATGCGGGGCGCGGCCGGCGCCCTGGCCGGACGCGGCGACTACGAGCGCCACGCCGCCACCATGCTCGTCCGCCTTGATGGCGTCGCCGTGGACGAGGCCCGGGTCGGTCGGGAGATCTCGGACCGCCTTTCGATTCTGCCGGGCACGGCCTTCCGCGTGGACCGTCCGCGGCTCTTCGCCCTATCCGCTCCCATCGAGGTGGAGGTGCGCGGCTACGAGCTGGGGACGCTGAACCAGATCGCATCCGACGTGCGCGGTCAGTTGCGGCAGATGTCGGGGGTCGCCGAGATCGACGAGGAGCGTCGCCAAGGAAGCCCCGAGGTGACGGTTCGCTTCGACCGGGAGCGTGCCGCGCGCGCCGGGCTCACCGTGGCCGATGCCGCCGAGGCGGTGCGGGGCCGGGTGCAGGGCGCGATTGCCACCGAGTTCACCGAGCGGGATCGGGATCTCGGCATCCTGGTCCGGGCGCAGGAGGATCAGCGGAGGACCATCCAGGATCTCGGCAACCTGCGCATCGAGACGGCGAACGGAAGCGTCTCCCTCTCCTCCATCGCCACCATCGGGTTCGGCGAGGGACCGGCGGAGATCGTGCGCCGCAACGGGTCCCGCGTCTCGCTCATCGAGGCGGCGCCGTCCGGCAGTGACCTGGCCGGGGCGATCGCCGCGGTCGAGCGCGAGCTCCGCGACGTTCCGCGGCCGCCCGATTTCGCGGTGGTGGTGGCCGGGCAGTCCCGGGAGCTGCGCGACTCCATCGTCTCCATGCAGATGGCGCTCCTCCTGGCCGTCTTCCTGGTGTACCTCGTTATGGCGAGCCAGTTCGAGTCGTTCCGGCAGCCGCTCGTGATCCTGGTCACCGTGCCGCTTGCGCTGGTCGGAGCGATCGCCTCGCTGCGGATCACCGGCATCCCGCTCTCGGTGGTGGCGCTGATCGGGATCGTCATGCTGGTGGGGATCGTGGTGAACAACGCCATCGTCCTCATCGACACGGTGAATCAGCTCCGCCGGGAGCGGGGGTATCGTCTGGAGACGGCGCTCGTGGCCGGCGGACGCATGCGGCTCCGGCCCATCGTCATCTCCACCCTCACGACCGTTCTCGGACTCCTGCCGCTGGCCCTCATTCGAGGCGAGGGAGAGGAGCTGCGTGTGCCGCTGGCCGTGCCGGTGATCGGCGGGCTCCTGCTGGCTACCGCGCTCACCCTCCTGGTGGTGCCGGTCCTCTACCAGGCGGTCGAGCGCCGGGTCGAGCGGAGGCAGGAGCGCCTGGCCGCCGCCGAGCCGGCCGCGGCGCTGCCTGCATCCACGGACTGACGCGCAACACACCGGACCGAAGATGAACCTCCCCCGTTTCGCCGTCAGGAACCCCGTGACCACGGGCATGCTCGTGGTCACGGTGCTGGTCGTGGGTGCCATCTCCTTCTACAACGTCCAACTGGATCTCTGGCCCTCCTTCGAGCGGCCGGTCCTCCGGGTGACGGTTCCGTATCCGGACGCCAACCCCACCGAGGTCGAGCGGAAGATCATCCGGCCGATGGAGGAGGAGCTCGGAACGGTCCGGCGGCTGGAGACGATCACCTCCACGGCCAGCCAGAACCGCGGAACGATCCAGCTCGAGTTCGATGCCGGAACGAACATGGATCTGGCCTCCCTGGAGGTGCGGGAACGCGTGGAGCTGGCGCGCCGCTCCCTGCCGGACGACGTCGATGAGATCCAGCTCCGCCGCTTCGCCACCGACGACGAGCCGCTGATCCGCGGCGCCATTTCCTGGGACGGGGATCCGGGCCGCCTCGCGGAGCTCATCGAGCGGCGGGTGGAGCCGGCGCTGCTGCAGGTCCCCGGCGTGGCCGACGTGGAGTTCAGCGGGTTGGAGCAGCGGGAGGTCACGGTCGAGCTGGACCAGGACCGGATGCGCTCGGCTGGCGTCACCATGGCGCAGATCAACCAGGCGCTCTCCCGGGGCAATGTGAACATGTCCGCCGGGGATCTGGAGGCGGAGGGGACCCGCTACCTGGTGCGGATCGAGGGGCAGTTCACCCGGACCGAGGAGATCGCGGCGCTGCCGCTCGGTGCGAACGGGGTGCGTCTGGGAGATGTGGCCACCGTGGCCTACGACTACCCGGAGCGGGACTTCTTCTTCCGGATGAACAACCAGACCGCCCGGCAGATGCAGGTCTTCAAGGACTCCGACGCCAACATCGTGGAGGTGGCGCGAGAGGTCCGGGGTGTGCTCGAGGGGTTGAGCGAGGAGCCGGGTCTGGGCGAGGTCGGCTTCCGGGTCTGGCGGGACCAGTCCGAGGGGATCATCGACGCCCTCTGGCTGCTCGCCATGGCCGGGCTGGTGGGTGGCATGCTGGCCGTGGGCGTGCTGTTCGTCTTCCTCCGGCGTTTCACGCCCACCCTGATCGTGGCGGCGGCCATCCCCATCTCCCTGATCTTCACGGTCATCATCATCCACGCCACGGGCGCCAGCATCAACGTCATCACCCTGTCGGGGCTGATGCTGGCGGTGGGGATGCTGATCGACAACGCCGTGGTGGTGGTGGAGAACATCTTCCGCCACCGGGAGATGGGGGACGAGGCCGAGGCCGCCGCCGTCTCCGGCGCCTCCGAGGTGGGGCTCGCCATCCTCGCGGGCACCATCACCACCATCATCGTCTTCGCCCCGCTCTTCTTCATGACGCCGAACCAGATGGGCGTCATGATGCGGGAGTTCGGCATCTCCATCTCCTTTGCGATGGCCGCCTCGCTGGTAGTGGCGCTCACGCTGATCCCGCTGCTGGCCACCCGCCTCCTCCGCGGCAAGATGCCGAAGCCCGGCCGCGCCTTCTCGGCCCTGTCACGCGGGTATCGCGGGTTCCTCGACCGGATCCTGGACCACCGGCTGGCCACGGGGGTGGTGGCCCTCGCCGTCTTCGCCGCGGGCGGCTGGATGCTGTACCAGCTCCCGATGGAGATGATGCCGGACGAGGACCAGCGTTTCGTGCGGATGTCGGTCAACACCCCCCGGGGCATGGCCTTCGAGGAGCGCGACTCGCTCTTCTCCGGGGTCGAGCGCATGCTGCTGGCCAACCAGGAGCGGCTGGAGATCGAGAACGTGAACGCGTTCTCCGGGCCGAACTGGAACAACATCATGATCTCCCTGAAGCCGTACTCGGCGGGCGCCAAGCGTGACGCCGCGGAGATCACCGAGGAGATCCAGGACATGCTCCCCGTGATCCCGGGCGTGGAGTGGCGCCAGCGGCGGGCCTGGGGCCAGGGTGGACGCATCAACGTGCGGCTGATCGGCGAGAACACCGACATTCTCGCGGAGTTGGCCGAGAACATCGAGTGGCGACTCGACAACGAGGTGGCGGGGATCCAGAACCTGGACAACTCACTCGTTGCCGGGAACGAGGAGATCCGCATCCGGATCGACCGCCAGGCCGCAGAGCGGCAGGGGCTGACCAGCCGGCAGGTGGCCGAAGCGGTGTCCGGGGCGCTACGTGGGCGGGTGTCCACCCGCTTCCGCACCGGGGACCGGGAGGTGGACGTGCTGGCGCAGCTCCGTGAGGAGGACCGCGTCTCGATCGGCCTGCTCACCAACCTCGCCATCGGCACGCCGAACGGGAACATTCCGCTGGGGACCGTGGCGGACCTGCAGGTGGTCGGAGGCCCACAGGACATCCGGCGCGAGAACCGGATGACCTCGGTGAGCGTCACCGGAGAGGTGGCGCCCGGGGCCAACCAGGAGAGCGTCCGGAACCAGGTCAGCGAGCTGATGGAGTCGGTGGAGCTCCCGGCCGGGTACAGCTGGGACCTGGGCCGCCAGTTCCGTGAGGAGCAGGAGCAGTTCGGGGAGATGGGGATCGCCGCGGTCCTCGCCCTGATCCTGATCTACCTCCTGCTGGCGGCGCTCTTCGAATCGCTCCTCCTCCCGCTCATCATCTACTTCTCGATCTTCTTTGCGGTCCCGGGGCTCGGGATCGTTTTCATGGCCACGGGGACCCCGCTCTCGATCCTCTCTTTCCTGGGAATCCTGGTCACGGTGGGGATCGTAGTGAACAACTCGATCGTGATGATCGACCTCGTGAACCAGATGCGCGCCCGCGGCATCGAGCGCAGGGAGGCGTTGCTGGAGGGGTGTCGGGCGCGCCTCAGACCGGTGCTCATGACCTCGCTCACGACGCTCATGGGCATGGTGCCGATGGCCTTTTTCGCGGGGGAGGGGATGGGGCAGATGTTCGCCCCGATCGGCCAGGCGGTGATCGGCGGGCTCACGACCTCCACCATCCTGACGTTGACGCTCACCCCGGTCCTTTACGCCTGGATCGACGACATCGGCGCCTACTGGGCGGATGTCTGGCAGGCGGCGCGCTGGCGGGCGGGCGGCGCCGTGACCGCTCCGGTGGCGGAGGCGCGCGTGGAGGTGGGGGCGGGGGACTGAGGCGGACCCTTTCGCCCATTCCGCGGCCGAGGAGGGTGTCGGCGCAACGCTCCGCACAAAACGTCCGAAGCTGGGGGCTGAATGTCAGAATCCGGCCCCCTGATTCGTTCCAAATAGATGCGTCATCGGACGACCGTTCGATCGCGCTTCGTCACGTCCCTTTCCTCGTGACGGCCTATTTCCCGGGCTTTCCATCCTCCGGAGGAGAATCCATGAATTACAATCGGCAACTGGCGCGGATCGCGGCAGGCTTCGCGGCCCTCGCCCTGATCCTCAGCCCGCTGGAGGCCTCCGCGCAGACTACGGGCACCGTTACCGGAACCGTCGTCGAGCAAGCGACGAATCAACCGCTCAGCGGCGCCCAGGTGACCATCGCCGGTACGAATCTCGGAACCCTCGCGGCCGCGGACGGTCAGTACACGATTCGCAACGTCCCGGCAGGAACGCGCGAGGTTCGCGTCACGAGGATCGGATTCGCGCAGGCGACCCGATCCGTCGAGGTGGCAGCGGGTGCTACCGTGACGGCCGATTTCCAGATGAGGCAGAGCGCGGTCGCGATCGAGGGCGTGGTGGCCACGGCGACCGGGGAGATGCAGCGGGTTCGGGAGCGCGGCAACGTGGTCGCGCAAATCCCGGTGGCGGAGATGGAGCTGGCTTCGATCACCCAGATGTCCGACATCCTTCAGGGACGCACAGCCGGCGTCGTCGTCCAGCCGTCCTCGGGAACGACCGGGACTGGCGCAAGGGTGCGGATCCGGGGCTCTGCCAGCGCATCCCTCTCCAACGAGCCGCTGCTCATCATCGACGGTGTTCGCGTCAGCAACGCGCCGGAGAGCTTCTCGCTCGGAATCGGCGGGCAGGCTCCGTCACGACTCGAGGATCTGAATCCCGACGAGATCGAGAGCATCGAGATCCTCAAGGGGCCGGCCGCCGCCGCCATGTACGGGACTGCCGCCGCAACCGGGGTGATCCAGGTGACCACCCGACGGGGGCGCGCCGGACCGGCGCGGTGGCACGCATACACCGAGCAGGGGCTCCTTCACGAGCGCCACGAGTGGCGCGGGAATTATTTCATGGAAGGAGTCTGGGCGGACGACGGCACGCCGTTTCCCGCCTCGTGCACAACATTTCGGCAGGCTGCTGGAACCTGCGTTCCCGTGGAGCTCCATTCGTGGAACCCCCTGATGGACCGTGCCGAAGGCCATGGCGTGAGCGACCCCGAGCTCGGACCCGC
>SKRI01000193.1 GCA_007118565.1 Gemmatimonadota bacterium
ACGCCCTCCTCCTCCACCCCGTCCCGGTAAACACCCCACTCCCCGCCCGAGATCCGGTTCTCGAAGTCGGGGACGCGGTCTTCATCTCCCAACCGCTCGGCCCCGTACAGCGCGAGATCGGTCATCATCACGTGCATGTGGTTGTGGAAGGTGCCGAACATCCGCATGGCGCGGCCCCAGCGGTCGTCCTCGTGGACGTGGTCCGAGATGTACTGGCGGAAGTCACCCCCGGAGATCGAGTTCATCCGGAAGTCGCCCCGATGGTCCAGCCGCTCCTGGGCCGCGAGGGGCTGAGCCGCGGCGAGGCCAACGGAGCCGACGAGGACCAGAGGCAGAAGGAGCTTGCCTGGCATGGAGCGGTTTCGGGAGCGAATAAAGGTGGCGGCGCTCCCCGCAAGCCTGCACGACCGGTTCCACCTCGGCGTGGGGCGCCGGGAACAGGCCGAGGTGCCGAGCCGCGCGGCATTGCGCGGCCCGGCCGGATGATCAGCGGACGGTGAACTGGCGCATCATTCCCTTGTCGGTGTGCGGCTCGCCATCCTTGACGCTGGGGATCGGGCAGAGGAGCCCGTACTCCCCCGGTAGGAAGTTCGCGGTGAAGGTGGCCGACTGGCCCGGGTCGAGGGCGGTCACGCCACCCAGGAACTCGCCCGGAGGCGGCCCTTCTAAGGAGTGGATCCAATCGTTCATCTCCTCCACCGTCTTCCCCTGCGCCAGGCGCACCAGGAGCACCTCGTGGGCCTCGGTCGCCGACTCGTGCGTGTGGACGCGGATCGTCCGCCGCCCCGCCCTCACCTCCTCCGGCATGTTGAAAGCGTAGTCGAGGAAGGTGATGTCGATGTCCGCGGCCACTTCCTGGGCGGGCGCGGCGTCGCCGCGCACGGCGAGCGGCCGGACCATTCCCTTGGCGATGTGCGGCACGCCGTCCGGCGACGGGATGAAGCAGGCCAGCACGTAATCTCCCGATTCCATCTGCAGCGTCGCGTTCGCCTCCCCTCCCGGTCCCGGTGCATTGGGGCCGCCCAGGGCGACAGCGATCCCCTCGAGCGGCCGCCGGTCGCGCAGGGCCTCCATGAAGTCGTCCATGGTGTGCCCATCGGTCAGGCGGAACACGGTCAGGTGGTGGGGCTCGGGTCCCTCGTCCATGAAGCGGAAGGTAGTGAGCCCGGGGGCGATCTCGAGCGGCGCATCGAACTCGAAGTCCCGGCCGGTGACGGTCACGACGTTCGCGGGTGCGTGCTGGACGATCTCGGCGGTCTCGTCGGCGTCGGCCCCCTCCGCCCTCTCCTGCTGGCAGGCGGCGAGGGTCAGCGGAAGGAGCACCGCCAGTGCGGCGGCACGGGTGTGGAAGTGCATGGGGCATCTCCGGGAGAGGTGTGGACATGTCCGCGGCGGGGTGCCGCGGACGGTGGGGCGACTGACTCCAGAGGCGACCCTGGATCGACTGGCAACCCCGAATGGAGTCGTTCGGCGGCAGCCGTTCCTGAACGGCTCTCAGCCGAAATCACCCACCTACACCTATATGCGTAAAACCGAGGGAAATCCCGACATCGGAAAAATCTCCCCGTCTTCGGTGGCTACCCGATCCCCCCGAATTCGTTGAGCCGGAGCAGAGGTCCCCCCTCCCCTCTCCCCGAAGAATCAACTCCGAGGACGCGCCTGAATCTCGGATGGCGGACTTCCCGGGCTTTCTGCGCATCTATAGGTGGGCCGCAGCGATGGAGCGGCGGAGATGCTCTCAAAGGAGGTGCCGAATGAATACAATCCCGACGGTGGTGGTGGTCGACGACGACGAGGACAGCCTGCAGATCTTTGCGGCGGTGCTCTCCCGCCGCGGCTACCACCCCGTCCCGGTGACGGACGGGAAGGCGGGGCTCGACATCATCCGCCGGATCGTGCCCGACCTCGTCGTCACCGATTATCAGATTCCCCGCTTCGACGGGTGCGAGCTGGTGGAGGCGCTGTCACGGGATCCCGCAACTGCCCGGATTCCGACGATCCTGGTGACGGCCGACGCGCGGCCGGAGGTGCGGACTCGGGCCGCTCAGGCGGGCTGCACCGATCTCTTGCTGAAGCCGACGGACCCGTTCACCCTCACGGAAAGAATCCGGGAGCTGCTCCATCCGGATCGGGCTCTCGCGGAGGTCGGGTAGCGTCGGCCTCCACGGCATCCGCCACCGGGGAAAGGCCCAGGAGCGCCGCCAGCTCGAAATCCTCCAGTATGTCGTGCAGATCCCTGCGGACGCCGTCGACGAGAACGGTACGGTCCACGAGGCGGACGCCCATGCTGAAGTGCGGCTCGCGGTCCAAGAGGATGGGAACGAGTGGCTGGATCGGCACTCCGGCCTGGTGGTGCCAACCGTACAGCGCCACCACCTTCTGCCCCCCCGGATCCGCCGTAGCGAGGACGACATCCAGCTTGTGCCCGGCCACGAGCACTCCGGGGCGGACATTCTGGAGCCGCCGCTGGGCCTGGACCAGCCGGTCGTGGCGCTCGAAGTAGCGGACCGTCATCCTGTGCTCGTCCGGCGGGAACCGGATCGGGACGAGCCGGGCGCGTGCCGAGGCCCAGATCGCATCGACCATCCGCGAGGTGGGAAGGGAGCCGCCGACGAGGTCGGCGATACGCTGCGACGTTCGGGGAGAGAGCGGCACCAGGAAGTAGTCCTCATCGGAGCCGACCGCCAGGTAGTCGGGTGCCGCCCAGAAGGTCAGGCGAGTGGTGCGTCCGTCGACCTCCCCCGCGAGCTCGACCGGCACGAGCCGCCGCATCGAGCCGGGGACATTCCCCCGCGCCACCTCGGCGAAGATCCGCTCCTCCCGCTGCTCGAAACCGAGACCGCGGACTTCCTCGGCGATCTCTTCACCGCCGGGGGCATCGTCCGGACGGTCCGGCAGATCGAGCGTGCGCGCCTCCGCGCCCGGGTCGCAGGCCACGCTGAAAAAGGCCGCAAAAATCCATAACGTCCACCGCACCCTCACCGGCCCCCTGCCCCGCCGCTGCTCAGCGGTCTCCACCTTCCCCTTCTCCAGCCTTTGGCTGCGGTGACGGTCGCGAACCGACCCCATTGGAATCCAGCGCTGCACGAACCCTGGCTACCAGCGCCCTGGGCTCGAACGGCTTCTGGATGAACTCGGCAAGCCCGCCGAGCTCGCCCGCCGCGTCATCCGGGGCGACTCCGCCGCTCTGGGAAATCTCCCGCCGCACGTACCCGCTCATGAAAAGCACCTTCGTCTCCGGCCGCAGGGCGCGAAGCCGGACCGCGAGCTCGGCACCCCCCATCTTCGGCATGATGACATCGGTGAGCACGAGGTGGATCGGCCCATCGAATTCCTCCGCGATGGCGAGAGCCTCGGGGCCGGAGCCAGCCACCAGCACACGGTAGCCATAGCGCTCCAGCGCCCGCCGCGCGAGCTTCCGCACCGGATCCTGGTCCTCGCAGACCAGAATCATTTCGTCTCCTCCCGGATCGCCGTCAGATCCGTCCCCGATGATTCGGTCCGCGTCATCCGCGGACGCGGCGTCCTTTGCGTGGGGGAGGTAGACGTCGACCGTCGTTCCTTTCCCGATCTCGGAATCGACCCAGACGTAGCCGCCGCTCTGCTTCACGATGCCGTAGACCGTCGGCAGGCCGAGACCGGTCCCCTTGCCCGGCGCCTTGGTCGTGAAGAAGGGTTCGAAGAGCCGCGCCAGTGTCTCCTCGTCCATCCCCTCTCCGTCATCCCGAACCGAGAGGCGGACGTAGGATCCCGGGCGCACCTCGTAAGGGAGGCTCGCACCCGCATCCTCGTCGAGCTCGACCTCGTCGAGGGAGATGCGAAGCTCCCCGCCATGGCGCATGGCATCGTGCGCGTTCACCGCGAGGTTCATGACCACCTGCTCGATCTGGCTCGGATCGGCTCGCACCGGCCCGAGCTGGGGCGGGACGAGAACGGTGAGCTCGATCTGCTCGCCGATCAGGCGATCCACCATGCCCCTCATTCCCTCGATGACTTCACGGAGGTCGATCAGGCGGGGATGAAGCACCTGCTGACGGCTGAACGCGAGGAGCTGCCGGGTTAGATCCGATGCCCGGCGGGAGCTACTGACGATCTCCTCGAGATCGTCTATCAGGCCGCCTTCTGCATCCATCAGCGCCATCTGGGCATTGCCCTGGATGGTGGTCAGGACGTTGTTGAAGTCGTGCGCGATGCCTCCTGCGAGCTGGCCGACCGCCTCCAGCTTCTGCGCCTGGCGAAGCTGCTCCTCCAGCTCCTTGGCCTTCGTAACGTCCCGGGAGTGCACGACGATCGCTCCGACGTCCGGGTCGTCCAGCAGGTTCTCGACGGTCGATGACATCACGCGCCACGATCCGTCCTTGTGGCGGTGACGGTATTCGAGCTCCCCGGATTCGCTCGTCTCCGAAATTTCCCGGAGCGCTGACATCGCAGGCCTCTGATCATTGGAATGGACCCGGGCATACACATTCTCGTCGGCAAGCTCATCCGGGTCGAAGCCAAGGATGGACTCGACCGATGGGCTCGTGTAGAGCACGGTCCCGTTCCGATCCACCAGGTTCAAGATCTCGGTCGATCGCTCGGCAAGCGTGCGGAACCGTCGCTCCCGCCGCAGCAGGGTCTCCTGGGCCTCTCGCAGCTCGGTGATATCGCGGCTGACGCAGAGAACGCTCGACACCGACCCCTCCAGATCGATCTCCGGCTTGAAATGAGCCTGAAAGCAGAATTTCTTCTCGGGCCCGCGGAACTCGAACTCGATCGTCCGCTGCTCCGCAGCTCCGAATGCGCCATCGAGCGCGTCGTCCCAGACGCGAACCAGATCGCTCGGCATGCCGAGGTCGGTGTTTGTCTTCCCGAGAAATTCCGCCCGGTCGATCCCGGTGATCTGGCTGATCATGGGATTCACGTATATGTGGCGGTGCTCGCGATCGAACCGCGCGATGATGTCCGGAGCGTTCTCGGCGAGCGCCTCGAACTCCTTTTCCCGCTGCGCGAGTCGTCTTCGCAGCCGTTTCTCCTCAGTGACGTCCTGCGCCGTCCCATAGATCGCCACGACCGAGCCGTCCGTCACCTGGGGCACGCTGACCCCACGGATGTCGATCTCGTGCCCGTCGCGGTGGCGGAGGCGAAGCTCGTACTCTGCCGAGAGTCGCTCTTCTCGTGTGCGGCGGAAGACCGCCTCGGCGATCGGAAGGTCGTCCGACACGATCAGCGTCTGGAACGATCTCCCCAGCAACTCCTCGGTGGAATAGCCGGTGATCAGCTCGGTCGCCCGATTGACCGCAATGAAGTTTGCTTCCAGATCGAAGCCGTAAACCGCGTGCGGATTGTGATCGACGAGCGCGCGGTAGCGCTGCTCGCTCTCTCTCAGATCCGCCTGTACGCGCGCATGTCTGAGGGCATGGCGGACGGTGCGCTCCAAGAGCGGCGCGGTTATCTCCGCCTTGTCCAGGAAGTCCGCGGCCCCCGCCTCGGTGGCCGCCAGGTCGATCTCCCGGGCGGACTGACCCGCGAGGAGGATCGTCGGAGTCTTGCCGCCGAGGCGTTGTGCTTGGTCGAGGAGATCGATTCCGGTGCGGTCACCGAGCCGGTAGTCTAGAAGGCAGAGATCGTAGTCTTCGGTCAGCAGCGCCTCGAGACCCGCCGCGTATGTCGACTCCCGGTGAAGAGATGCCCGAGGGCCGAACGCATTCTGGACGAGGTCGCCAACGAGAACCTGGCCGTCGGCATCGTCATCGATCAGGAGGATCCGGATGGGACTGTCGTGACGCAACGCTGAATCGTTCGGTGTGGATTGACTATCGGAAGACTCTTCCCGGCCAGCGTCGGCCGTATCCGCACAGGTGGATTGAGGAAGGGAGGCTGCCAGCGCTTATAAGTATGCCGGGCGGGAATTCCGGTTCCGATTCCAAGGGCTGCAAGATGGGCAGACCCAGGCCGGCCCATTTATCACCCCGCTCGACAGCGCCCGCCGACCATCCGAAAGTCCCTCGGTGCTCGCGGGGTCAGAATGCCCGGTCGATGTATCCGAGCTCCCGATAGATTTCGAGGTTGTGCTCGAAACGATCGAGGTAGTCGGCTCCGCCTCCATCGCTGTACCGGACCGTGACCTTGATGCGGGTTGGCTGCCGCCGCTGGAAGTACGATTCGCTGGTGTCCAGGAAGGTCTCGATCCGGCGGTCCGGCGCGAGATAGGTCAGCTCCCTGAAGAGAGGGAGCTCCGTTACTTCCTTCTGCCCCCCGACGCCGGTAAACCGGGGGGCGAATTCGACGCTGACATTTTGGGCGGGACGCG
This sequence comes from Gemmatimonadota bacterium, assembly GCA_007118565.1. Classification (GTDB taxonomy): domain Bacteria; phylum Gemmatimonadota; class Gemmatimonadetes; order Longimicrobiales; family Longimicrobiaceae; genus SKRI01. The sequence continues at coordinate 6,293 of SKRI01000193.1, forward strand.
CTCCGATGTTCCGAACCGACAGGAAGAACATACCCTGTCGGAACTCGAAGTCCACGATCACCTCGGGCCTGCCATCGGGGGTGGCCCGTAGTGGCCCCGGAATGGAGCCGCGAGGGGGACCCTCGCCCGGTTTGCTCACGACGTCTCGACGGTCATCCCCTCGTGCGTCACGACCAGCGTCTCGATCGCCACCGCATTGCCGGCTGCGTCGAGCCCCGGACCTTCCAGCCGGGACGGGAAGGCGTTCTTCAGCTTCCAGACCATCACCGGCTCGTGCTCCTCGTTGAGCAGGCTGATCGTGAGGTCACGCCGCTCCACCTTGTTCAGCTGCAGGGTGTTTATCCAGGCGAAGAAATCCCCGTCTCCCGTCACGATTCCCCGCTTCAGCACCACGTCATCGTAGGTGACGCGTCCCGGCATCTTCCTTGGCGTGTAATCCTTGTCCGCCCCCTCCCGGTATTCGATCACCTCGACCTGGACGTTGAGGCCGCTAACCTCGGAGAAGCCGATCCGTGAGCCACCCCATTCGACCTGGAAATGGAAGTTGGGAAGTGGATAGGTGGTCATAAGCTCGTCCTCGAGGTGGGGGGAAACCGGCATCTGCAAGCTGCAGCGCACCACAACATGCCAGCGAGCCGGGGCCGCTTCAAGGGCCGCATGTGGGAGCTACTGCAGCGGCAGCCGCACCCCCGCGACCTGGAGCACCGCTACCCCGCCCTCTTCGTTCCGCTCGAAGGTCGCCTGCATCCCGTCCGCCACGCCGCGAAAGCGATCGTCGCCCACCGGGACGAACTCCCTCCGCACGCCGTCGCCGGCGTCCAGGACGAGCACTCCATCCTCCGCCTCAACCACGACTCGGAGCGGCTGGGGCGCGAATCCGTATCGGCCGGCATACTCCCGCAGCCGCTCCGTCGGCACCGAGACCGGCACGATCTCCACCGGCTCCAGCCCCGGCCAGCCGTATTCCTGGCCCATGGCCAGCAGCAGCTCGCTGGCGATGTTGCTCCCCGCATCGCCGTTGGTGAGGATGACGGCGCCCCCACTCCCGTCCGCAAAGCCGAAGAAGATACCGCGGAATCCCTCGTTGGCGCCGCCGTGCAGGAAGCGGAGCCCATCTCCCTCCCCCTCCACCTGGGGTCCCAGCCCGTGCGAGCCGAGCTCCGGGGTGATCATTGCGCGCGCCATCTCGGGGCTCAGGATGCCGTCGGCGTCACCCGCCAGTGACCGCTGCACCTCGAGGATCCAACGGGCCAGGTCGGTGGGGGTGGTCCAGAGGCCGGCCGCCGCCATTTCCGGATAGGTGTGGTAGCGACCCGCCACCGGTCGGGCGGCGGCGCGGTGCGCGGTGGCAGCGCGCTCCGTCAGCCGCTCGGGGAGCGGCTGAGCGTAGCTGCTCGCATCCATTCCCAGAGGTTGGAGGACGCGCTCCTCCAGGTAGCGCTCGAAAGGCATCCCCGTGACCTCCTCCACCAGCAGCTGCACCACCGTGGTCCCGCCCCCGGAGTAGCGCCACGCCTCGCCCGGTCGTGACGCGACCTCGACCGCCGCGGTGTTGGCGGGACCCGCCCCAGTCAGCACCTCCTCGACGGTGGGAACGGCGGTGTCCGCCGCGTAGCCCGGGAAGCCGTGAACGTTGAGGCCGGCGGTGTGGCTCAGCAGGCGGCGCAGCGTTACCGGGTGCTCCGCCTCCCAGTCATGGGAAGGCACCTGCCAGCGGGTGAGCCAGCGGTTGACGTCGTCGTCCAGGGTGAGCCGCCCCTCCTCCACCAGCGCCAGGGCGGCCATGGCCGCGACGGGCTTGCTCATGGACGCCGCCTGGAAGAGCGTCTCGGTGGTGGCCGGCCTGCCGGTCGCGGCGTCCGCAACACCCCACGCCCGCGCCCACTCGATGCGGCCGTTCCGGACTACCGCCACGCTCACCGCCGGCAGCTCGAGCTCGGCCATGCGCGCCTCCAGCGAGGAGGGCGGGTAGTCCCGGCCGGCAACGCGCACCGGGGGCAGCAGGGAGCTCGCGATGCGGGCGATGGCAGCCTCCGCCGCGTCCGGCGCCGCGCTGCCGGAGGCGGCCGGATCCTGAGGCGGCTGGTCGGCGGCGGGCGCGCAGGCCACGGTGAGGGCGCAGACGGCTGCCATCAGGAGGGATCGGGATATGGTCATCATGGCGCAGGCTGGATTTGAGAGATCTCCATGGTTTTACGCCTCCCCTCCACCGGGTGAGAATGGTGGACTCGCTGCCCTCGTTCCAAATCGGTGGCCTCGACCAGAAAAAAGCCGGCCAGCTACTCCGTTTGAGCACCTTCCCAGCCGTGCTGGCGGAGGTACTGCTCGAACGTCGTCAGGCCCAGCTCACGGCGCCGCGCCTGGACGTCCACGTCGTAGCCGACGTCCTGGAACCAACGGAACATGTCGTGATACTCGTCACCAGCCGTGCTGCGGTAGTCCTCCCATGACATCTGCGTGTACTCCACGGGCCGGCCGATGACGCGTGAGAAAGTCTCCGCGGTCTCGCCGATGGTGCTCTCGTCTCCTGCGATGTCGACCTCCCGCCCCAGCCATTCGTCGCGCTCGTCGAAGGCGAGCGCGGCGTACGCGCCGATGTCGTCGACCGCGATCTGCTGGAAGTTGGTGTCCGGGTCGAGCGGAAGCGCGACGGTGCCGGCGAGGATGTAGTCGCGGAAGCCCTCCCAGTTCTCCATGAACCAGACCGGCCGGAAGATGGTGTACGGGATGCCGATGTCACGGATGTGATTCTCGATTTCCCATTTACTCTCGAAGTGCGAGAGTCCGGTGTCGCGATGGGCGCTCCCCACGGAGCTGTACACGAAGTGCTCGATGCCGCGCTCCCTCGCGGCATCTGCCATTCGTACGCCTTGCTCCACCTCCCGGTCGTACCCCGTCTCCCAGAAGTTCTGAACGGAGTAGGCTCCGTACGCACCTTCGAGGGCGCGGTCGATCGATTCCCGATCGTCCAGGTCTCCCTCCACCACCTCGGCGCCGAGGCCGGCCAGCTCCCGGGCAGCGCCCTGGCCGGCATCGCGGGTGAGTGCGCGCACGCGGTAGCCACGGTCGATGAGGTGGCGCGCAGTGGCGCCGCCCTGCTTTCCGGTGGCGCCGGTCACGAGGATCAGACGGTCCTGGTTGCCATTCGTCATGGTCACCTGTCTCTCCGGGGTGATGCGCTCGGTCGGGAGCGCGTGATGGGGCGGGCGACAGGTGCTGCACGAATCTCACCACCGAGCAGGAGCGCGCGGGAGCGGGCCGAGCGGCGTGAATGCAGCGCGTCCCTTACGGAAGGAATCTCTCGTCATCGCCATACCGCGTTGGAGTTCGGTTCGGTGCCGGTGAGGACCGGAGTAATAGTGGGTTCAGAACAAAGGTCGGTGGGTGAACCGGTCGGGCGGCCCGCAACTCGTGGAGGCCGACCAGCCGCTTCAGGTTCTCCCGGCTGAAGGCTTTGCCTAGATCGGGCCGCTCAGCGTGCAGCGCCTGCGCGGCGCCCTCCATCTCCCTCTCCTCCTCTCGGGAAACGACGGCTACGATCTGCTGCGAAGAAGCTACGGGGGTGGGTACGAGCGGCTTCTGGCGCTGAAGCGGAGGTACGATCCGGAGAACCTCTTCCGAGTGGCCACATTGTCGACCCGACCGCCGGGAGGGCCCGATGAGCCGCGCGCCGCTCGAGGAGGCGGCCCGGGAGATCGCGCTCGGGACCGGGGCCGCGGTGGAGACGGAGGCGGCCGAGCGGCTGCTGACCACTCGGCCTGAGTGCCCGCATCACCTTCGACGATCGCAGCTCGATTGCGGGAACGGCCCACACCGCGGTCGACTCCACGGTGCGACTACACACGAGCGTGCGGCAAGCGGAGGCCGCGGTGCGCAACTATCTCATTTTTGCTGCCTGTCCGCTCCGGGGCGTTTTTGCCGCATTGTCAATTACGGGCGGCGATCGCTGCCGCAGCCCGCTGACTCTCTTCCCGCACGAAGCGGGAACCTTTGGAGTCGCCGGCGCATCGTTGCATATGGACGCGTCCACATCAACCCACCACCCGAAGGTTCCATGATGATCCCGACACGAACCCTCATCACGCTCACCGCCGCCGTGGTGGCCGCCGCGCCGGCCGTGGGGCAGGATCACGCGCACCACGGCACCCCGGCACAGGAGCTGGGCCGCGTTTCATTCGAGACGTCGTGCGCTCCGGACGCGCAGCCCCATTTCGAGCGCGGTGTGGCGGCGCTCCACTCCTTCTACTTCTCCGCCGCCATCGATGCCTTCGAAGATGCCGTCGGGGTAGACGAGGCATGCGCCATGGCGTACTGGGGCACGGCGCTCGCGCGCATGAGCAACCCCTTCATCGGGGCCGATCCCTCGGCCGAGGCGCTCGCGGCTGGACGCGCCGCTGCCGAGCGCGCCGCCGCGTTGGATCCGGCCACCGAGCGGGAAGCCGGCTTCGTCACCGCCATCCAGGAGCTGTACCGCGACGTGGAAGCGCGACCGCACCGCGAGCGCATGCGGGCATACGAGCGCGCCATGGACGAGGTGCGGCGCGCCCACCCCGACGACCGGGAGGCCGCGATTTTCTATGCCCTCGCCGTCGTCGCGAACGCCCCGCCCGATGACCTCACCTTTGCGGCGCAGCAGCGGGTGGGCGAGGAGATCCTCTTCCCCCTCTTCGAGCGCTACCCCGACCACCCGGGGCTCGCGCACTACATCATCCACGCGTACGACTTCCCGCCGATCGCGGACCGTGCCCTGGACGCCGCGCTCCGATATGCCGACATCGCGCCGGACGCGCCGCATGCGCTGCACATGCCCTCCCACATCTTCACGCGGCTGGGCTACTGGGAGGAATCGATCCGGACGAACCTGCGGTCGTACCGGAACGAGCGGGACCACGCGATGAAGACCCACCCCCTGGACTACATGGTCTACGCACACCTCCAGCTAGGCCAGGACCGCGCCGCGCTCCGGGCGCTCGAGGAAGCCCGCCACGTCGTGCCGGAGGTGCCCGCGGGCGTGCTCGGCTACAACCGGGTTGCGCTCGAGGGCCGCTACCTTCTGGAGCTCGGCCGTTGGGACGAGGCCGCCGGTTTCGACATTCCAGAAGGGGTGCCCGACTACGTCACGGCGATCAGCCACTTCGCCCGCGGGATCGGTGCGGCCCGGACCGGTGACGCACGATCGGCGCAAGCCGAGGCGGAAGAACTCCGACGGCTGCGGGAATCGCTCGAGGCCGCGGGTGAGGGCGAGTGGGCACAGCGCGTCGAGGCTCAGCAGCTGGCCGTCGCCGCCTGGGCCGCGCACGCGGCAGGACGTCACGACGAGGCGGTCCGCCTCGCGGGCGCTGCCGCCGAAGTGGAGGAGGGGGTGGAGAAGCATCCGGTGACGCCGGGGCCCCTACTCCCGGCGCGGGAGCTGGAGGGCGAGCTCCTCCTCGAGCTGGAGCGGCCGCGGGAGGCGCACGAGGCCTTTGAACGCGTCCTCACCTACGAGCCGCGCCGGGCGCGGGCCATCTACGGGGCGGCACGCGCGGCCGAGGCGGCCGGTCTGACCGATGCCGCGCGCACCCGATACGCGGAGCTGGTCGAGCTGATGGGGAACGCGGACGAGCCCCGTCCCGAGCTGGAGGCGGCGACCGCGTTCTTGGGGCGTTGATCAGCGGCGCACCCGACCCTCCTCAAGTCGCTCGGGCTCCTCGGCCTCGGGCGCTCACGCGTCGTCCGGATCCCGGCCGACGGCCAGGGGCGGATGCGCGCGGATGTCCTCCCGCCGATGGACGGGCCGACGATCGTCTGAGCCCAGGTGGGAAACGTAAACACCGGAGGGTTCGACCCGGTCGGCGAGATTTGCGACAAGGCGCGCGAGACTGGCGCCTGGGTGCACGTGGACGGCGCCTTCGGGCTCGTCGCCTTCGGTGACACGGATCGCACGCGCCGGGTGATCAGGGCGGTGCAGCGCGACGGAACCTGCTGGTGCGGCGGGACCGAATGGCAGGGCCGCACCGCGATGCGCATCAGCGTTTCCTCCTGGGCGACCACGAACGAGGACGTGGAGTTGAGTTTGGTCGCGATCCTGCGCGCTGCTGAAGCCGAGGCGGGATCTGGGAGCTTCCCCTGTCCCCTCCCATCGGCTGCGTCTCCTCCCCCCGCTACCGCCTGAAGCGGGCATCTGTGCCGCTGTCCATCTGGCAGCACCAGCCACGCCAAGGTTTACGGAAGTGGGTTCATGACTTGCCCCCTGGGGTACGGATCGATCACCCCGAGGCGCTGAAGCCTCCAGTCTATGGGTGCGTAAATAGTCGGTGATTCCGGCCGTTGGACCCGGTGTGTGAGGAGAGGTTCGGATCCTCGGTGTTATGCCTACCACTGCACCCGACCGCCCGGCGAGTCCGCCAGCTAAGTTGGTACGAAAACTGCCCTTCGGGCGGATGCAACCCGTTCCCCTAATACCACCGTTCCATGTCTGGAAGACCGTCTCGGCGGCGGCCTGTTCGACTCCATCCGGCCGCTACCTCCTCGGGGCGGTGGACCGTGGTGCGGCCTCCCCTTAGCCGTCGTTCACCGTGTCCCGGTGGCCCGCGCCCAGGCCGCGGCCCCGGGAGGAGCGTAGCATCCTGATCCTCCCATGGACCCCATCGCCCCCGCGACCGGTGACGACGCCGGCTCCTGTACGGCCCGGCGCGCGCCCGGGCGCGGAGCTCGAGGTCGTCCGCCTGCGCCCCATGCGCGGCCCGAACCTCTGGTCGCTCTCCCGGGTGATCGTGGCGGAGATCCGCCTCGGCACGCTACGGGGGAGGACCACTGACACCCTTCCCGGTTTCACGCGCCGCCTGCTGGATCATCTGCCCACCCTCTCGCAGCACCCCTGCTCCCGCGAGCGGCCGGGGGGATTCGCCGAGCGGCTGGTAGAGGGCACGGAGCTCCCGCACGTGCTGGAGCACGTGGCGCTCGAGCTCCAGGCGCTGGCCGGCCCGCGGGTCCACTTCGGTCGCATCGTCCCCGCCGGTGAGGACACCACCTGGGTCGTCGTCGAGTACGAGGAGGAGGCGCTGGGAATGGAGAGCGTCCGACTGGGGATCGACCTCGTGCGGGCCTGCCTGGACGGCTCTCCCTTCGACGTGCCCGGCGTCGCTGCACACCTCCTGGAGCTGTACGAGGAGGTGCGCCTGGGACCGTCCACTGCGGCCATTGTGGAAGAGGCGAGGCGGCGGGGCATCCCCGTGCGCCGGATGAACGGGCGCTCCCTCGTGCAGCTCGGGCTTGGCGCCAACCTGCGGCGCATCCAGGCTGCGACGTCGGACGGCACCAGCGCGATTGCCCTGGAGATCGCCCAGGACAAGGACGAGACCCGGGGTGTGCTGCGGAACGTCGGCCTGCCGGTCTCCGAGGGAGAGGTGGCGGAGGACGAGATCGGGGCGGTCGAGGCTGCCGAAGGTCTCGGATTCCCCGTGATCCTGAAGCCTGCGTTCGGCAACCACGGCCGTGGCGTCTCCATGGCGCTGGGAGATGCGGAAGCCGTGCGCAACGCCTGGCCGATCACCGCATCCCACGGGCTGCCGGTGGTGGTGGAGCGGTGGGCGGCGGGGAGCGACCACCGGGTGCTGGTGGTGGACGGACAAGTGGTGGCGGTCGCCGAGCGGATCCCCGCCCGCGTCACCGGGGACGGCCGCTCGACGATCCGTGAGCTGATCGAGCGGGAGAACCGGGACGGGCGCCGGGGTAAGGGGCACCGCCGGGCGCTCAGTCATCTCCCGGCGGACCGGGAGACGGAGTGCTTCCTCGCCACCTCCGGGCGCACGCTGGAGACGGTGCCGGCCGCGGGTGAGGGGGTGCGCCTGCGGAGCGCGGCCAACCTCTCGAGCGGCGGCACCGCCATCGACCGCACCGACGAGATCCACCCGGACAACGCCACCGCCTGCGAGATGGCGGCGGGGGTCGTAGGGCTGGACATCGCCGGGATCGACGTCATCACCCCCGACATCACCGTCCCGTTGCGGGAGAATGGCGGGGTCATCCTGGAGGTGAATGCCGGGCCCGGCATCCGCATGCACCTGGCCCCCACCGAGGGGCGGCCGCGCAACGTGGCGGCGCCGATCGTGGACATGCTCTTCCCGCCCGGGGCCGAAGCCACCATCCCCCTAATCGCCGTCACCGGCACCAACGGGAAGACCACCACGGTGCGGCTCATCGCCCACATCTTCCGGCACACCGGGCGGCGCGTCGGCTTCACCACCACGGACGGGATCTATCTCGGCAACCGCCTGGTGATCGAGGGGGACATGACCGGCCCCTTCTCGGCGAACGTGATCCTCTCGAACGCCACGGTGGACGTCGCGGTGCTGGAGACCGCGCGCGGCGGGATCCTGCGCGAGGGGCTCGGCTTCGACGAGGCCGACGTCGGGGTGGTGCTGAACGTCTCCGAGGACCACCTGGGGCTCGGCGGCATCGAGACGGCGGACGAGCTGGCGGAGCTGAAGGGGGTGGTGGCCCGGGTGGTGAAGCGGGACGGCCACGCGGTCCTCAATGCGGACGACCCGCGGGTGCGGGCGATGGCCGAGCGAACGGACGGTGACGTGGTCCTTTTCTCCGCCGGCGACCCGGAAGGGGCGGCGCACCTGGAGGCACACCTGGGGCGCGGCGGCATCGCCGTTTGTATGGAAAATGACGCGTTCGTGGTGCGCCGGGGACGGCTGCGAATCCCGATCGCCGAGGTGGCCGAGGTGCCGCTGATGATGGGGGGAGACGCGGAGTTCCAGCGCGAGAACGTGATGGCGGCCGTGGCCGCCGCCTACGTGCAGGGTGTCCGCTACGACGATATCCGTTCGGGCCTGCTCTCCTTCTTCCCCTCCCCCTCCATGACACCGGGGCGCATGAACCTCTTGCAGGTGGGCGGGGCGCGCGTGCTGGTGGACTACGGGCACAACGCCGCGGCGATCGAGGCGGTGCTGGGCACTGCCCGGCGGATGCCGGCCCACCGGCGCATCGGGGTGATCGCCGTGCCCGGTGACCGCCGCGACGAGGACATCCGCCGGGCCGGACGTGCCGCGGCCGTGCTCGACGAGGTAATCGTGAAGGAGGATGCCGACGGTCGCGGCCGCGCCCCCGGCGAGATCGCCTCGCTGCTCGTGGAGGGGCTCCGCGAGGGGGGGATGCCCGCGGAACGCATCCGCATCATCCTCCACGAGCCGGAGGCGGTGGACGCGGCGCTCTCCGCAATGCGGGAGGGCGACGTCGTCGTGATCCTGGTCGATCGCATCACCGACGTGCTGAACCGGGTGACCGCCGAAGGGGAAGTCGCCGGGTGACCGGCCTCCCCGACCCGTTCCACGAGATCCGAGTCCTCGACGTGCGCGACGTGCCGGGCGCGAATTTCTGGTCGCGCCGGCCTGTCACCCGCCTGGACCTACACCCCGGCCGCTACGACGAGATCTCCAGCGCGGAGGTTCCCGGCTTCACCGATCGCCTCCTCGAGGCCCTTCCGGGGCTCACCGCGCACGAGTGCAGCATCGGCGAGCCCGGAGGGTTCGTGACCCGGCTGCGGCGCGGTACATACGCGCCCCACATCGTGGAGCACATCGCCCTGGAGCTGCAGGTGGAGATCGGCCACGACGTGGGCTTCGGAAGGGCGCGGGGCGGAGATCGCGACGGGGAGTACACGGTGGTTTTCCATCGCCTGCACGCGGAGGTGGGGCGCGTCGCGGTCCTGGCCGCTGTGGATGCGGTGCGCCGGCTCCTCGCAGGGGAGGCGCTCGCGCGCGATTCTCTGCTTTCGCCGGTCCGGCAGGCGGCCAACCGGCCGCCGGAGGCGAGCTTCGCACGCCGGGATGCCCGGCTGGTGGTGGTGGGCGGATCCGAGGCGGTCGCGCGGCATGCGACCGGAACGACCGCCCCGGACGATGCCTATCTGATCGACTACCCTGCACTCCTCAAGCGGGGGCTCCTCGTGGATGGTGCAGAGGCTGGGGTGGTGCTCGACCTCGACCCCACCGGCCTCCCCCCCCGGTACCAAGAGCCGGATCGGGTGCGCACGCTGGCGTCGATCGTGGGGGATGTCGTGCGGCCCGGCGGAGCGGTCCTCATCCCTGCCGGGCAGGGGTCGCTGGCCTCCACACTCCGCGATGCGGGCCTCCGGCCAACGGTGCCTCCCTTCGATCTCGACCGACCCGATGCCATTGAGCTGGCGCAGCGGCTCAAGGCGCAGAAGGCGAAGGTCCGGGCCGGATGACCACCGTGGAAGGCGGGATGACGAAGAACCGCTCCGGGGACGGGCGCCGCCGCGATGACGAGGGGCGGGGCCACATCGTGCTGATCGGCGGCGCCTGCGACCCGCTGGGGGAGGCGCTCGGCGCATTCGTCCGCCTCTCAGGAGCCGCGGAGGGAGGAAAGGTCGTGGGGCTCACGACGGCGTCGTCGGATCCGGTAGCCTCCGCGAGGAGCTGGAAGCGGGACCTGAAACGGGCAGGCGTAATCGATGTCGAGATCCCGATCGTCGCCGACCGCAACACCGCCCAGAACCGCGAGCTCGTCCGGTTGATCCGTTCGGCGAATGGAATCTTCCTCGGCGGTGGCGACCAGATCCAGCTGGTGTCGACCATCGGCGGCTCGCGCCTCGAGCGCGCCATCCGCGAGGCCCACGCTCGGGGTGCGGTCGTTTGCGGAACGAGCGCCGGGTCGGCGGCGCTCACCGAGACCATCATGGCGGGCGGTGAGGCGGAGCGTCCGGGGGGGATGGCCGAGGAATACATCGGTCCGGGGTTCGGCCTGGTCGGTTTCCACGCGACGATCGACACCCACTTCGCGGAGCGCCTCCGCCTGCAGCGCCTCTTCTCCGTCATCTCCCGAAACCCTGAGCTGATGGGGCTCGGGATCGACGAGGATACCGCGCTGGTGGTGAAGGGGCACCTGGGAGATGTCGTAGGGTCGGGATCGGTGACCTTCGTCGATGGCCGTGGCGTGCGCTTCGACAACGCGGAGGAGGTGCAGCGGGGCCACGCCCTCACCCTGAGCTACCTGCGGGTGGGGGTGATCGGCTCGGGGTACACTTTCAACCTGCGGGAGCGCGAGCTGCAGGTCATCCTGGACATGCGGGCGGGGGAGGAGTCGCTGGAGTTCGCGCCGGACGAGCCCTGAACGGAGGGAGGGGCGGACGCCGGCCTCCGCGTCGTCACCGCGCCAGTTTCTCCGTTTTATCTTCAGCAGAAGGCGACCGACGTCTGGCTCGGGTCGCTCGCGGCGCCGTTCGATTTTCACCCACGAAAAAGCGCGTCCCGCCGCGGGACGCGCTTTCTCGTGGGAGTGGTCGATGGAGGACTCGAACCTCCGACCTCTCGCATGTGAGGCGAGCCGCCTCTACCTTGATTCCCCGAAACCCCGCTTCTCTACTGCATTCCCAAGATAGCCACATCGTGCCGGAACGTCAATCGCGCCCCTCCCGTGTGACCGTTCTGTGACCGTCTTTCGTCGATCGGCCTCGCCGATGGAGCTTGGGCGGCGAATTTCGTCTGACCTCCAGATGACGCGGGGAGGCTACGTGCCCTCTGGCAC
>SKRI01000213.1 GCA_007118565.1 Gemmatimonadota bacterium
AGCCGTCGATGCCGCAACGAGCATCCATCTCGGCGGCTCGGGCCTCTTCAACCGGTTCTGTCGGCTTCGATCGTGAAGATCTCGCGCCGACCACCCTCCACTAGATCGTGATAGCCTTCCATGATCTGCTCCATTCTGTGCGCGGCTTTCGGGTCCTTCTCCATCGCCCGGTATGCCTCCAGGTTCTCCACCTGAATTTCGGAGACGACCGTCCAGTAACGTTCGGCGCTCACATCCGTGAGCACGCGGATGCTGCCCATCCCGAGCTGCTCGTACAGCCTGGCGACCTGGAGGAACTTGTCGACCATCGGACGAACTTTGCCCGGCTTGCAATGCACGATGTCCCGAATCATCAATCGCTTCGACATGGTCATGGCTTGTCTTCAGTTGGGGATTCTCGACTAGCCCCTGACGGGGGCTTTACTCCCCTCCCAGCTCCGCTGCGTGGTCACGACAGAACTCCCTCAACGAGCGCGGTGCACGGCCGGTGAGGTCCTGCACCGCCGCGGTCACCTCGCTGCACGCACCCGTGCGGAAGTAGCGGCTGATGTCCACCCACGCCGCCGCCTCCTCCCTGGGCGCACCAGCTGCCATCCAGCGCTGCCGGTGCTCTTCGTCGCTGATGCGGACATACTCGATAGACCGGCCCAGAGCCCGTGTCAGCGCGGCGGCGATCTCCTCGTGCGTGACGGCCGCAGGACCGCTGAGATCGTACGCTTGACCGTCGTGGCCCGGCTCGGTCAGCACCCTGGCAGCGACACGCGCTACGTCCCGGGCGTCGATGTAGCTGACGCTCGCGTCCTCTGCGGACTCGTAGAAGGCGTTCTCCTGGCGGATGCTCTGGCCGTGAACCGTCTCGAAGTTCTGCATGAACATGTTCGGCCGCAGAAACGTCCACGCCAGGCCGCTGCGCTCGATCTCGCGCTCCACCTCGCGGTGCCAGCGGCCGCTGACGAAGCCTTCGTCACCCGCTCTCCAGGCGGACTGCTTTACGATGCGTTCGACACCTGCCTCGCGAGCGTCTTCGACTAGCGCCTTCTCGTGGAGCGTCTCATAGGAAACGAGATAGACGGTGCGGACCCCCTCCAGAGCGGGCGGCAGCGTCTCGGGGCGGTCGTAGTCGAGGGTGCGGCTCTCGACCCCTCCGATCTCGAGTGGTCGGGAGTGCACCGCCGCATAGAAGGGTGTGTCCTGGTCCAGGAGCTCCCGCACTAGCTGCGAGCCAACGGTTCCGGTGGCGCCTGTTACGAGGATCATTGTTCACTTCTCCTGCCGAACTGACTATCGCTTTGGCTGCCCCGGTGAACTTCCAACGATCAGGTCTTGCCGTGGCGGCCGGAGGGAAGATCCCCCGCGGGAGGGTGTAGCTGTTGCAACGTCCGATACCGATGTCCCGATTTGCGGTCGAAACGTCCCACTGGACCGATCACGCTGTATGCCTGCGGACGAAGGCGGTAACCGCTTTGACGTAGGCTTCTGGGTCCTCCACGTGCGCAGCGTGTCCCACTCCCGTAACCGTCCTTACCTCCACGGATGGCAGCGCCTCGGCGAGCTTGGGGATGACCGCGGCGTACTGGGGCGGACTCTGGTCCCCTTGTGTGAGGAGAGCCGGGTGTGGGAAGTCTCTGATCCATTCGAGGTCGAAGGCGTAGAAGTCTGGATCGTTCGCCTCGTCGAGAAAGGCGGGTGCGTTCTCGATCATGGCCTGCCGGATCTCGGGCGGGAACTCGGTCCACAGTCCCGGTTGGAGCGCCTCGGCGAACTGTTCGGCGGCACCGGCATGATCACCCGACGCGATCCGCTCAGCGGCTGCGGCGTCTGATCGCATGTCTTCCTCGATCATCGGGGCGACGGCAGGATCGGTAGCAGCCAGCGAGAACAGCGGTGGCTCGTGGGCTGTGATGCCCCGGAGGAGGTCGGGTCGCTTTCCGGCCAGCCGAAGCGTTATCGAGCCACCGAAGGAGCTTCCAGCCACCCACGCGGGGACTAGCCCCAGATGCTCGATGAGGGCGGCAAGATCGGCGACGTTCTCACGGACGCTGCCCTGTCCGCTCGGCCGCTCGCTTTCGCCATGTCCACGACGGTCATAAGTGAGAACGCGGAACGAATCCGCCAAGCGCGGAACCGCGAAATCCCAATTCCGGCGGTTTAGCCATGATCCGTGCACCATCACTAGAGGTATGTCACCGGTCCCACTCATCTCGTACGCCAATCGGACCCCGTTGACAACTGCTGTGGCCTCTCTTCCGTTCGCCTGGTTATGTAGCATCTCGTGTTGTGGGATCATTCTGCCATGCGCCGGATGCTTCAAGAGCACCTGCTCTTCCTCGATGATCGCTGAAGGAACGCGGCGCTCGATCCCGCGGACGAGCACCGGCCCCCTCGGAGTTCCCCTTTCTGCGGCAGCCGGAGGGGGTAGGTAGGAGATAGGAAAGCTGTAGGACCTCAAACCAGTCCGAGATCGTGGAGGCGGGATCTCTCGCGTCTCCCGCTCCGCCACCACGCGTTCCTCGGCATCCGACCCAAGGATCACTCATCGCACGTCACGCTGGTTGGGTTTCGGTCTCGCCGCTCGGCCCGGCCGCTGCGTGTACTCCGGCGAAAAACCGGCGCAGCTCGTCAGCCACTGCTCGCGGGTGGGTGTAGGGGCCAAAGTGCGCGGCGCCCGGGATCTGGCGCACGGTGACTTCGGGCACGTGCTCGGCCACATGCTGCACGGAGGCGCTGAACCACTGGCTCGTACGGTCTCCATGTAGCAGCAGGACGGGCACCGTGATCTTCCCGAGCTCCGAAGGGGACGTGGGGCCGGGCTGCCCGGAGCCGGCAGCTTGCTTCCTCTCCTGGAGAAAAAGTGGAAGTCGGCTCGCTGCAGCCTCCCAGAATTCCAACGGGGCGCCGGTGGCCAGGTCTTCCCGAGAGTAGATGACATCGCCACCCTCGATGAAGGCGTGTGCTGCATCGACCAGCCGCCCCTCGGCCACCAGCTTACCGACGCCCGCGAACACCTCGCCCATGCGTTTGCCCGACTCCTCACTCATCACCTCACCGGCGCCGAGCTCGTAGAGGGCTACGGCGAAAACGGCGGCGCCATTCCGGGCTGCAACGCGCGCCGCCAGGGCACTGCCCCAGCCCACCAGCCCGACCGCTTCGCCGATGCTATCACCCAATGCTGCGACGTCCTCCACCAGGCGATCGGGCGAGTGATCGGGATCATCGCCGCTCTCGCCGCGGCCACGGGTCTCGAACAGGTAGCAGGTGCACTGCTCACTCAGGAAAGGCACCACGTTCCGCCAGCTGAGCTCGCTGTCGCCCGGCCCGGCGGGCAGGAGCACGACGGGTGGTCCTTCTTGCCCACGGACGCGTGCGACGATCTCGGTGCCGTCCCTGGAGATGGCTTTCTGGATGCGATCTTGGTCCGATGTGGGTTTCATTTGATCACCTCCCTGTATTTCGCTTCGCATCCGTGCTTCGGGTTGCGTGTTTCTGCTTTTTGAAAAGGTCTCCTCTATCACACTATTTTTGCTGTCAGCGTCTTTCTCTTTCTTCCCTTTGTTGGTGCTGCGAGCCGAACGGTGACGGAAGGATCGTCCAGAAGGTCAAGGACTACTGCTCGAACCGGCCTGGGGATGGGCTCCGGGCCTCACTCACAGTCGCGGTAGCCTCCAGGACAGCGTCCCTGACCGCAGCCGGTGACTCGACCGGGAGCAGGTGGGACGCCCCCGCCACCCGGATCGTCTTCATAGCTGGCAACGCCGCACTCAGCGACTCTTGAACCTTATGCCGCATCGAGTGGCTGTCATCGCCAATGACGAAGGTGACCGGCACCGTGATGCCCGCCATGGTCTTCGCGGAGACAAAGTCCATCGACAAGTTGTGCAGAGAAGGCCGGAGCAGTTCCACCTTGAGGGCACCGGTGTTGGCGAGCCAGACGTCCTTGATGTTCTCGGGCATCTCGTCCCAAGCAGTACCGCCTCTCTGCCGCTGGAAGACCCAGCGGCCAAGGGTCTCGGCCGCCAATCGATCCTTTCCCCGCAGGCACTGGTAGCCGACCTTCATGACCAGCCGGAGCCCCTCCACAGAGGGCCTGCCCATCTGCCATGCCGGTTCGAGCAGCACCAGCGACCGCACGAGTGAGGGCACTGCCAGAGCCAGAGCCAGCGCGATATCGGCGCCCCAGCTCCAGCCAACCACGATCGCCGGCTCCTTGAGTACATCGCGAATCAACACCGCTGCATCGTTTGCGTGCACCCGAACATCATTGGTCGCGTCGGGGGTCGAGCTGCCGCATCCGCGCCGGTCGTAGCTCAAGACGCGGTGGGTCGCTGCTAGCGCCCCGGCAAGATCCGCCAACATCTCGATCTGACCGCACGCTCCGTGTATGAGGAGCAGAGGATCGCCCTGCCCCCGTACCTCGAACCTCAGCGAACCGCCCTCGACCATGTGAGTCTGCATTCCCACCGATCAGCCCCCTGCTCGGAATCGATGCATCCTGCCAAGATCGGCGATCAACGCGCCCGCTCCCCTGAGAATCTTCATCGGCAGAGCGCCCACCAGGAGGTCAGACGGTGCTCTCCTCGGGGTAGCCATCCCATCGATATCAAGGGGGCCACTATGAACGCCAACGCGAAAACGAACCCTCTCGTCTACCAGTGCTCGCACCACCGGTGAGCCGACGGTTCTAATTACGCCTGTCTGAAGATCATGGTTTGCCTCCCGCGTCTGTCTTCTGTGGTGTAGTTAATAGCCTGCGTGGCGGTCACATACTGCTTGGAAAGCCCCTTTTCTCCTGACCACGTAAGGGTCGAGGGAGAACGCACACTCACCTATTCTTCGATGGTGCAGATCTCACGGCGTCCGTCCAGAATCGCTCGGTGTCGTTTACCTGTCCTCCCGATATGGCATCTCGACGTCGTCCTCGTAGATGGGAACCATCACATGGGCAAACGGCGTATCGCGCCACATCACGTACGGGCCGCCGGCGTCGGGGTCGGTGGGAATGCCCTCGAGGAGGGCCGGGTCCGGAACGATCATCATCAGATGCGGGCCCGTAATGACCCACTCATTGTCTGCCGTGGGCCCCTCGGCGTAGGGATCGATATTGCTCGCCCCCTCGTCCCCCTGAAGCATGTAGGAAATGCCCAGTTCGGTGACGCCCGTCTCGGCGCGCTGGTTCATGTAGGCATCCATCCAAGTCATCCACTGGGCATCGCCGCACATCGGTTGGCCCTCCGCGGCTACACAGAACCACTCGTTGGTGCCCTGCCGAAGGACGTTGCCTTCTGCGTCGAGAATCGTGGCTTCGGCCGCGATCTCCGGAATTCCCGCGCTCTCGGCGTAGGCGATCGGATCGTCGGGCGTCGGCAGAGCCTGCGCCAAAGCGGTCGCCGGGATCAGCAAGGCGAGCCCTGTGAGCAGCGCTAGTGAGCGATACATAAAATTGCCTCCTTCGAGTCGAAATCCGATGACCGGGACCGGCGGAGTTACCGGTCCCGCCCCCTCTACCAGTACTCGCGCATTTCCCTTCGGCTACCGGACAG
>SKRI01000048.1 GCA_007118565.1 Gemmatimonadota bacterium
GGGAGCCCGCGAACGTGGATCCGGGGCCGCCGGAGCTGAAGCCAGCGCGGCTCGACCCAGGCGGCGTATCCCAGCGTCGCCGCTCCCGCGCCGACGAGCGCCGCCCCCCATCTCCCCGCCCGCGCTCGAGTGATCGTCACCGGGACCGGGGCAGGGGGGCGTAGCGTCCGGAGTCCGGGCGGGGTGCAGCAGGACTCCTGCGCACGGATATCTCTGATTTTGGGTGGAAGAAGGCCGACCGGCTAGCTCCGCCGGACCGCTGCCATGATGCGGTCCGCATCCTCGCTCCCGTCCGCGCTCGCCACATCCTCGAAGTCTCCCCGCATGACCTTGAGCGCATACCGCTCCTCTTCGATCTCGCGTCGGGTGCGGATCCCCAGACGGCGGAAGACCGCCACGGGGGGGCACCACCCCTGCACGGCGTGCTGGAGGAGGAAAGCGGAGACGGCGGCCGGAAGCACGAGCCACCGGCGGTGGTGCAGAGCCCCGAGGGTGACCCCGGTGAAGGCGAGGGTCGCGGCGTTCGCCTCCAGCACGCGCTCGATGTCCCATTCGCCCTCGAGACGGGAGATCCTCTCGTTCAGGGAAGCACCGTCCGCACCCTCGTAGCGGGAGATCCTCCGGACCGCCTCGCGGTCGATCTCCCGGTTCGCCTCACCCGGCGAATGGCTGCGAACCCGATCGGAGCTCATCGGGCCTCAGTTCTCCGCCAGGGCGTAGACATATGCGCCGAGGGCCCGCAGCTGCTCGTCGCTGAAGTGCGCGCCTCCCATCCGCGGCATGGGGGCGGGGTACTCCTGGGGTGAAGCGACTCCTTCCCGGATCACATTCACGATCTCGTCGAAATCGTGCGAGATGTTGATCCAGTCCGTGTCGTCGAGGCGGGGACCGAGGGCCGTGCCCTCGCCGGCGGCCCCGTGGCAGGCGACGCAGACGGACCCCCGGTAGAGCTGCTCCCCGTCGGCGACCATCGCCAGCGTCACGCCCTCCGGAAGGTCGACCTGGGTGAAATCGGTGGCCGGTGGCGGCGCCTCCTCGGCGGGCCGCTCTTGCTCAGGGGGCGGCGGCGCGTCCTCACCGGGGCAGGCCGTCAGTGCGAGGAGAAAGAATCCGGAGGCGAGAGTCGCGGAGACGGAGCGTAGGTCGATTCGCATGGAACGATCCCGGGAAGAAGGAGAACGACTTCGGGGCTGAAGGCTGATCCCGGCAAAAAGGGTTCCGGAGGTCAAGCCGCAATCTTCCTGCACTCCTCGGCGCAGCGGCGGCAGGCCTCGGCGCACCGGCGGCAGTGCTCGTCCTCGTGCTTCTCGCACTCGTCGGCGCACGCTTCGCAGGCGGCTGCGCAGGCGCGACAGAGCTCCCCGGCCCGGTCGCTGCCGCGGGCCAGGAGGATCACGCAGGACACGCAGCTCTCCACGCAATCCCGGCAGCGACGGATGCATTCGCGCATCATCGCCACGTCGGCCTCGCTCAGGCACTCCTCGGAGCACACCTCGCAGGCCACCACGCACTCCACGCACGCCTCCAGGCAGGCGTGGTAGCGCTCGCTCTTAGCGGTCAGGTACTTCCCCAGCTCGATAGCGGACATTTTTTCCTCCTGGGCGTTTGAAGTGGCTCGGGCCGTCCCTTCGACCCGCCAGGACCGGGCCAGCC
The DNA here is from genome assembly GCA_007118565.1 of Gemmatimonadota bacterium. Lineage (GTDB taxonomy): Bacteria > Gemmatimonadota > Gemmatimonadetes > Longimicrobiales > Longimicrobiaceae > SKRI01. Next base: position 1,654 of record SKRI01000048.1, read on the forward strand.
GGCGTCCGGCCCCCGCCCGAACGTGATGCGGGTTGCTGGAGATGGCCCTACAAGCCGCGTCGCGATCCGCCCGACATACCAGCGGCCCGCGCGCGTTTAGATTCCGGGTGCGGCCGGTCGGTCGATATGATTTCGCCAGGCGGATCCGGTCCGAATGAAATCCGGCTCCGCTCCGCATGTCCGTACCCTGCATCTGCAGGCCGAACGTGCTCATTGCCCCGATTCCCGCGCCCGTGGCAGGTGGAGCCATGAACCACACAGTGCTGGAGCACGCGCCGATGCCCGGACGCGACGTCCGACCCACCATGGGCGGTGGTCGCAGCACCGCCCCGCGCGAAGGCGGGATCGAGCGACGCCGGCCGGCTCGTATCCTCCTCGTCGAGGACAACCCGGGCGATGCGCGGCTGGTCCGGGAGAACCTTCGCGACGCGGCGCTCGGCCGCTTCGACCTGGTCCATGTATCGAAGATGGCGGACGCCGAAGAAGCGCTGGCCGACGACGCCTTCGACGCGGTCCTGCTCGACCTTTCGCTTCCGGATGCGGCCGGCCTTCCCACGGTGAGCCGTGCGCTGGCGGCGGCGCCGGGCGTGCCCGTGATCGTCCTGACGGGACTCGAGGACGAGGCGGTCGGGGCGCGGGCGGTTCATGTCGGCGCACAGGACTTTCTCTTCAAGCACGGCGCGACCGGAGCGGTGATCTCGCGGGCGTTGCGTTACGCGCTCGAGCGGAAGCGCTTCATGGACACGCAACGATTTCTCGCCGTGGCCGGGGCCAGGCTCGCCGACTCGCTCGACTGCCGCACGACGCTACAGCACGTGACCGAAATGGCCACGCCGCTACTCGCCGACTGGTGCGTGACCTACGTGGTGGACGGGGCGACGATCCAACGGGTGGCGGCTGCCCATGCCGACCCCCGTCAGCGTGAAACGGTCCGGGCCCTCGGGGAGGATCGGATCGACCTCACGCCCGGGCACCCGGTGCGGCGGGTCCTGGAGACTGGAGAGTCGCTCCTTGCCCCGGACGTTGCGCACTCCCTGCTGGAGCAGGCCGCGGAGGACGAGGCGCACCTGCAGGCGCTGGAGCGTCTCGGCATGACCTCCCTGATCATCACCCCGCTCATGGCGCGCGGCCGCACCCTGGGTGCGATCGCGTTCGTGGCTTCCAATTCCGGTCGACGGTACGGAGAGGACGACCTGGTGCTCGCCGAGGAGCTGGCGTCGCGGGTAGCCCTCGCCGTCGATAATGCGCGTCTGTACGAGGCGCAGCAGGCGGCGCTCGAGCGGGCGGAGGAGGCCGTGCGCAGCCGGGACGAGGTTCTCGGCATCGTCGCGCACGACCTCCGAAACCCGCTCAGCTCGGTGCGCATGGCGGCGTACCTGCTGATCGAGACAAAGCTTCCGGACGATCGCCGGGAGGATTTCCTCCGCTCGATCGTCAGCAACACCGAGCGGATCGACCGGCAGATCGAGGACCTGCTGGAGGTTGCCCGGCTCGAGGGTGGCGGGCTGCGCATCGAGCTCGAGCGCCACCGTCCGCATGCCCTCGTGCTGGATGCGCTGGAGGCGCTCGCTTCGTCGGCGGAGGAGATGGAGATCGAGATCGGGGGTGGCGTTCGGGAAGGGCTTCCCGAGGTGATGGCGGATCCCGACCGGATCCGCCAGGTCTTCGTCAACCTCGGGGGAAATGCGATCAAGGTGACGCCCAGGGGTGGTCGCATTCGGATCTCGGCCGAGGAGGCGGACGATCTCGTCCGCTTCTCGGTAGCGGATACCGGCCCTGGCCTGCGGGAGGAGGACATTCCCCACCTCTTCGACCGGTTCTGGCAGTCGCGCGTGAACCGGAAGGGAGGGGCCGGTCTGGGTCTCAGCATCGCTCGTGGAATCGTCGAGGCGCATGGTGGCGAGATCCACGCGGAGAACGGGCCGGAGGGCGGTGCGGTCTTCCACTTCACCGTGCCGGTCGCAGATGCGGAACCGGAGGTGCCGACCGACCGTTGATCGTCCTTTCCTGACGCAGCATCCGACGCGGCAGCGCCTTCCCGCCGGGTCACACCACCCGTTCGCCGGCGCCATGGCGGCCTTCCCGGGCCGCCGTCGGCACGGGATCTGAAGCTGTCCTCCCACGAAACCGCGCGTTCGAGATGGTCCGGCGCCCGCATCTCCATCTCCCCCCTCACCCACGAGCTCCGTGACGAACCGCTCTCCCGTAACCGTCCTCTGCCTCTCCAGCTTCTTCAAGGGGGAGGAGTTCATCCGTGAGTGCAAGCGCCTCGGCTGCCGCGTCCTCCTGCTCACCCGCGAGAAGCTGAGGGACGCGGACTGGCCGCGCGACAGCATCGACGAGGTCTATTACATGCCGGACTTCGAGCGGCGCGAGGACGTAATTCACGCGGTCAGCTACCTGGCCCGCTCGGAGGACATCCAGCGGATGGTCGCGCTCGACGAGTTCGACCTCGAGATCGCCTCGGCCCTCCGGGAGCACCTACGGGTGCCGGGCATGGGGGAGACGACGGTGCGCTACTTCCGCGACAAGCTGGCGATGCGGATGCGCGCCCAGGAGGAAGGGGTCGCGGTGCCCGAGTTCACCCCCGTGGTCAACTACGATCGCCTGCGCGAGTACATGGACGCGGTGCCCCCTCCCTGGGTGCTCAAGCCCCGCCTCTCGGCATCCGCGCTCGGCATCCGCAAGCTCGACGACGCCGAGCAGGTCTGGCGTGCGCTGGACGAGCTGGGGGACCGCCAGTCGTTCCACCTGCTGGAGCGCTTCATTCCGGGAGACGTCTTCCACGTGGACTCCATCGTCTGGGAGCGGGAGGTCCGCTTCGCCGAGGCGCACGGCTACGTGAGCCCACCGTTCGAGGTGTACCACGGGGGTGGCCTATTCGCGAGCCGGACCCTGGAGCGCGATTCGCCAGAGGTCCGGGAGATGGGGGAGCTGAACCGTGACATCGTGCGGGTGCTCGGCATGGTGCGCGGCACGCTGCACACCGAATTCATCCGGAGCGCCGCGGACGGCCGGTTCTACTTCCTGGAGACGGCGGCGCGGGTGGGTGGGGCCTTCATCGTGGAGATGGTGGAGGCGGCCACCGGGGTCAACCTCTGGCGGGAGTGGGCGCGCGTGGAGGTGGCGAACGCGCGGAAGGAGGAGTACCGGGTCCCGGAGACCCGCGAGGACTATGCGGGGCTGCTGATCTCGCTCGCCCGGCAGGAGTGGCCTGACACCTCCGGGTACGACGATCCGGAGGTCGTCTGGCGCCTGCGGAAGCGCCAGCACGCCGGGCTCATCGTGGCCGCGCCCGATCCTGCCCGGGTGCAGCAGCTCCTCGAATCCTACATGCGACGCTTCCGCGAGGATTTCTACACCTCCCTCCCGGCGGCGGAAGAGGCGGTGGACTGACCCCTGCTTTTCCGTTACGGCGGAGCCGCCCGGCGCATCCTCGACCGCTCCGGGACTGGCACACCCTTCGCAGACGCGCGGCGCCCTGGCCGTGCTGCGGCCGGGTTCGTTCACGTTTTCCAGAGAGGCTCACGATGAAGATACGCGTATTGGCGCTGACGCTCTGCTGTCTGCTCGGTCTCGCGGCCGAGGCCCGCGCCCAGGTCGTGTGGGACTCACCGACGCTCATCCCGCCGCGGGCACAGGCCGGGACCGGGATCTTCCTCGTCGACGCGCACCGTGCCGGCGTCGGGGTGCTCGGCACCTGGCGCGGAACGCCCGGCGGGATGGGGCTCCGACTCGGTGTTGCCGACGGGGACGACATCGCCGTGTTCGGCGGGCTGGATTTCGTCTCCCCGCTCATGAGGGCTTCACCCGCGTTTCCGCTCGACCTCTCCTGGTTCGCCGGGGTGGGTGCCGGGTACGA
>SKRI01000240.1 GCA_007118565.1 Gemmatimonadota bacterium
CGGGATATGAGGACTCGGTCATGGAGCCCTTCGTCGCCCGGGCGGAGTCGGAAGGCTGGCTCCACCGGAAGCTCGCCACCGAGCACGACCTCCATCTGTACGATCCGGAGGGGGCGGTGGATATCCTGGATGAGCTCGCGGCAGCCTCGGCGCCGGACGCCGCGCAGCCATAGGGGCGACCGAACCTCGGTACCGGCTTCCACTGTTTTCGATTGGCGAAATCTGGTACTCGCCGGTCCGGTGGCAGCTGAGCCGACCTTCGCCTGCCGGCGAGTTGGGAGAGGACTTTACGCCGAGGGCGACGGAAGGAGATTGTTGGGTTCTGCCCCGGCCGGTGCCGAGCGGGGAGGACCCACTTCCGATCGGGGATCGGCAATGTTTCCCTTCGCTCGCCGACGGAGCCGGCGTCTCCCGTATCTCGCGACCGTGATAGATTTGTATTTGTCTGCCCCGCCTAGCGGCCCCGGGAGTCACGAGGCGAGGTAGGTTGTGAGGTGAGATGGCTCGACCTCGGCACCGGAAGCACCGACATGAAGGCACACGCCGTGGAAATCCGGATCCTCGGACCACTCGAGGTCCTGAGCGAAGGGAGTCCCGTGGAGCTTCCTCCCTCCAGGCAGGCGCGTGCCCTCCTCGCCTATCTCGCAGCGACCGGCCGACCTCAGAGCCGGAGCGCGCTCTGCGACCTGTTCTGGAAGGAGGTCGTCGATCCGCGGGCGGGGCTTCGCTGGGCTCTGTCGAAGCTTCGCGGCGCGACGGATCGAGGCGCGGGCTCATGTATCGTCACATCGAAGGATCGGGTCGCGCTCGATACGAACCGGGTCCTCGTCGATCTGAGTTGGATCCGATCTTCCGTTAAGGAGGGGTCGGACGCGACCCCGGTGGAGGTCCTCGAGCAGGTGGTCGCGGCGTTTCGCGGCGATTTCCTGGAGGATCTGGACCTTCCCGACTGCCACGAGTACCAGACTTGGCGCCTTGGCCTGCGCGAGAGCACGCGGCGGCTGCACCTGGAGATCCGACGTAGTCTCACAGAGCGCCTTCGCGGAAACCCGGAGACCGCGCTGCGTCACGCCCTGGTGCGCCTTCGGTTGGATCCCTTCTCCGAAGATGCCTACGTCGCCGCCATCGAAATCCTCGCCGAGCTGCGCCGGATGGAGCGGGGTCAGGAGCTCTACGAGCAGTGTCGCCGGATGCTCTCCGACGACCTCGGTCGCTCTCCGTCGCCCGAGCTGCTCGCGGCGCGCCGGCGTCTCCGAAAGCGAGGCGGGCAGGGCCTGCCGCCGGATGTCCCTCCGTCGAGCACCCCATCCGCGGCCGATGGAGTCGGGACGGATGAGACGGCCCGCCTCGCGCGTGCGCTCGCCGAGCTCCCGGCGCCGGAGGGCATCCCGCCGCCCGGTCCGGACGAGCCTCCTCTCGTGGGACGGGCCGCGGAGCTCGCTGTCCTCACCCGCCTCGCCACGCGCACCGAGGCCGAAGAGGAGCCGATCGTGGCCCTGGTCGCCGGCGAGCCCGGGATCGGAAAGACCCGCCTCCTTCGGGAGCTCGTCCGGGAGGTCCGCTCCGCTGGCGGATGGGTGCTCTCCGGGCCGATCTTCGAGAGCGAGGAGATCCGCCCGTACGGACCCTGGATCGACCTGATCCGCTCCCTTCCCCCGGAAGTCCTCGACAAAGACCTCGAGCAGGACCTCGCCGGCCTGTTGATCAGCCCCGGAACCGAACGTCCGCGACAGGGACCGACCGAGCGCGCCCAGCTCTTCGATGCGGTGACCCGCCTTCTCGAGCGACTCGCGGAAATCCGTGCGCCCGGGCTGGTCGTCCTGGACGACGTACAGTGGCTCGATGCCTCGTCGGCCGCGCTGCTGCACTATGCCGTTCGCACCCTGGCGAGCGCTCCCGTGGCGTTCGTGCTGGCGGCGCGGGAGGAGGAGATCGAGGAGAGGTCGGCTCCGACCCGGCTGCTTCGATCGCTGAGGGAGGAAGGGTTGCTGCGCCTCATCCCGCTGTCGCGGCTGGACGTCTCGGAGACGGCCAGCCTCCTTCAGGCGGTGTACACCGCAGCGGACGCGGACCGGATCTTCGCCAGAAGCGAGGGAAATCCGCTCTTCGCTCTGGCCATGGCGGGGTCGCGACGGGATCCGGACAGAACGCCGGCCACCATCGAGGAGGAGCTCTCGGACCGGCTCGATCGCCTGGATCGAGGCGCACGCTCCCTCCTGCCGTGGGCAGCGGCCCTGGGGCGCGTCTTCGAAGGGCACACCCTGCTGCATGTCGTGGATCGTCCCGCTCCCGAGATCGTCGAAGCCATCGACCACCTCGAGCGCCGGGGCGTGCTCCGCCCCACCGGTGTCGACCGCTACGACTTCACCCACTCGCTGCTCCGCCGCGCGGCGTACCGGCGCATCTCCGAGCCCGGCCGCAGGGCCGTTCACCGGAGCATCGCCCGGGCGCTGGAGCGGCCGGATGGTCATCGCACCGTCGAGCCGGCCACGGTCGGCCATCACGCGGAGCTCGGCGGCCTGCCGGAGCTGGCGGCCCGCAGCTACCTCGACGCGGCCGAGCATTCGCTCTGGCTCTTCGCGCTCGACGAGGCGGGAGAGCTGGTCACCCGGGGGCTCGCGCAACTGGAGGAGATTGCGGACGACGAGCGCATCCCCCTGGAGATGGGGCTGCTCCGGCTGTATGGCTTCCGCAGCATGCGCGACCGGCGTCCGGACGACCTCGAGCGCCGGGTGCGCCGGGTCACGGACGAGGCGCGCCGAGCGGGGAGTACGGGTATGGTTGCCGTCGGCCACGCCATCCTAATGGAGCTCGAGTACCAGCGAGGCGCCTTCCATGACGCCGCACGCAGCTCCCTGCGCTCGGCCGAGGCCGGGCGCGGCAGCGACCCGGCGACGGCCGCTCGGGCCCTCGCCGAGACCGCCGCCTGCCTCCTCCTCCTGGACCAGGCGCCGGAGGATGCCCGCCGGCTGGCGTCGGAGGCGCAATCGGTGGCGGAGGAGCACGGCGTCGAGATGGGTGGCCTCGCCCTGGCCCGCGCCCTCCTGCACCACCACGACGGTGAGCTGGAGGCGGCGACACGCGCCTTCGAGGAGGTCGTTATCCTGGGCCGACGGGCCAGGGACCGGTGGTGGGAGTGTCCGGCGCTCACCCGGATGATCATGGTCGAGCTGGATCGGTCCGATTTCACCGGCGCGCTCGTCCGGGCGGACGAGGCGGAGGCGCTCGCCGAGCGGCTCGGGGACGAGACCGAGGCTGCCTTCGCGCGGGGGCTGCGCGCCGTCGCGGCGGCGTCGATGCCTCCGGAGGCAGCCGGCGATGACGGCGCCGAAAGCGCGGGGCATGGCGAAGAGCTCGCGGCGGTGGATGACGCCCTGGGCGAGCTGCGGACGCTGGACAGCCTCTGGACCATCGGCCACGTGCAGGCGTATGCCGCCGAGGTGGAGCTCGACTGTGGGCGCGCCGATTCCGCCATGCAGCGCGCCGAAGAAGCCGCCCGCGCCGGCCGGATGCTCGCCCAGCCGAGCCTCCTCGTGCTGGGCGAAAGCCAGTGTGTGCGCTGCGCCGCGGCGCAGGGGGACGGGGAGGCCGCCGTCAACCGCCTCGACTGTCTCGATCCCGCGCGCCCCCCACGCCTCCTCTCACATCGCGGCCGTCAGGCGCTTCAGCGGGCGCGCCTGGCCGTCGGGAATTGATCAGCGGGCCACCCCCTCGCACCGCGGTCGAGCACTTTCCCGGTCCCGGGGCGCCGTCGACGGAAATTTCCACGCTCTGTTCAACGCCGGCTCAAACGAAGGGCGGATAACCTCCTCTCACAGACTTCGGCGCCGGTCGAGCCGCTCCAGAAGCGATCCTCTCACGGAACCGCTTGCCAGCTGCCGCGACCGCGCCATCGACCCCACTTGAGGAGGATGCTATGACGATGTCACCACAGGAGCAGACAGGGCGGACCAACGGCCTGAACACCGAGGCGCTGCGCCAGCTCGCGGGAGCGCTCGCCGGACAACCGCAGGCGGGTCACGTTCGGTTCCACAGTCACACCGACTGGAAGGGAGCGGCCCGCACGTCGACCGAGGTCAGGGGGTTCACGGTCGATGGGGAGCTGCGCAACGACGACCGGCGCCACTTCGAGCTGAAATGCGACTGGCCCACCGGATTCGGCAGCGGGGATGCTCAGGCCATGCCGGCCGAGCAGTTCCTGCACGCCGTCGCAAGCTGCATCGCCGCCACCACGAATGCATACGCCTCCCTGGAAGGGGTCGAGCTGAGCCGGCTCGAGGTTTCCATGGAGGGCGACCTCGACATGCACGGCCTGCTCGGTCTCGACGACAATGTTCGCAGCGGGCTCCAGGAGCTCGAAGCCGTCATCCGGATCGAAGGAGACGCGGATGCCGCGACGCTGGAGGATCTCGCCCGGAAGGGGGTGCGCTTCTCCTGCCTCCGCGACAGCGTGGAGAACGGCGTTCGGCTGAAGCCCCGGGTCCGAGCCGGCTAGCTCCCCGCGGCTCACAGCCTTCAACTCCCACGGAAGCCGTTCCACGGCGGCGGTAGGACCACCGCCGTCGCGGAAGGCTTCCGAAACCGACAGGGAAACGATGCCGGAGCTCCAAGCAATCCGCGCCTTCGCGTGACCGCGAGCGCCTCGCGGCACGAAGACCTCTTCTGGGCGCTACGGGGCAGCGGAGGCAACTTCGGAGAACATCGCGCCAGAGGGCGTGGCGGAGGAAGCACGCCCGCGGCCGGTACCTGCTGATTAGCGCAGGATGAGAAAATGGGACCGAACTCGAAGGCAAAAAAGGGAGTGCGGCTCGCTCAATGAGCGTCGGAAGTGCCCCGGCCAGGAGGTGACGGCTGCGTCGGGGCAGCCCCGATGGATGCTTAGTGGAGCGGCCCCTGTTCGAGACGTCACTTCCTCCGGGGAATGGCAGGAGCGGCGGTGGCGCTTCCGCTCGCCGGGCACGGCGCCTCCGCCATGGCAGCGAGCGCTACGGAACCCGGCGGCATCTCTAAAACATCCGGAGGCATGCACCGGAAACGCACGGATAGCAGCGTTGAATGATACATACACAAATGCATGGCTCGGTGGGCCGGACCCCTCTCATCCGGCTGCGGCGCATAACGGATCCAGGCGCCGCAGAGGTGTGGGTGAAGTGGGAAGGCGCGAATCCGACGGGGAGCATGAAGGACCGGATGGCGCAGGGCCTCATCGAGGAGGCGGAGCGCAGCGGCGAGCTCCGGCGCGGAATGCGGGTCGTGGAGATGACGGGAGGGAGCACCGGCAGTTCACTGGCGATGGTCTGCGCCCCCCGGGGCTACGCCACGCACTTCGTGACGACGGATGCCATCTCCAACGAGAAGCGAAGGACGATGGCCGCGCTGGGCGCGACGCTCGACGTCATCCCGAGTCACGGGGAGGGGGTCACGCCCGAGCTCGTCCAGCGGTCGATGGAGCGGGTCCGGGAGCTGGCCGCCGATCCCGAAA
>SKRI01000278.1 GCA_007118565.1 Gemmatimonadota bacterium
ATTACGGCGGTGCGGGAGGTCACACGGCTGGGACTCCCGGAAGCCATAGACCTTGTCAATAGACTCGGGATTGTCGCAGAGGACCTCTCTCGTCGCGCTGCCGAGAAAATCCAGGATAAGCTGGCATCGGCTGGCGCGAAGAGCAGTATTCAGCAGACAGGCGTTCCTGAGCTCGAGCCCGATCCCGTGCCTAAGCCAAAGCCAACTGAGAACATGGGAGGCAGTCTGTATCGAGTCCCGCTCATGTGCGTCGTCGCAGAAAAGCTCACTCGTACCGCCGCTGAAAAGATGAAGGAGAAGCTGGAGGCGGTGGGTATCGAGGTCGGGATAGAAAAAATGATCGATCCACAACCCGTGCCGAAACCAGTACCACAGCCAGAGCCAGCCGAGGATCGGCGAGACGATACATACCGTATCACGCCCCTCTCGGCCGGCGACAACGAGACGGCTGCGATCAGGACTGTCCAGGAGATCACCGGACTGGGGCTAGCGGAGGCTAAGGCTGTTGTCGATGAACTAGGCACAGTGGCGGATAACGTCTCCCGCAACGTGGCAGAGGACCTCTATCGTCGCGCTGCCGAGAGAATCCGGGATAAGCTGACATCGGCCGGCGCGAAGAGCAGTATCGAGCAGACAGGCATTCCTGAGCTCGAGCCCGAACCCGTGCCTAAACCAGAGCCAGCTGAGGACCTGGGAGGCAGTCTGTATCGAGTCCAGCTCGTGTGCGTCGTCGCAGGGGACCTCACTCGTACCGCCGCTGAAAAGATGAAGGCGAAGCTGGCGGCGGTGGGTGTCGAGGTCGGGATAGAGGAAATCGATCCTCAACCCGTGCCGAAACCAGTACCACAGGCAGAGCCAGCCGAGGATCGGCGAGGCGGTACATACCGTGTCGGACCCCTCTCGGCCGGCGACAACAACACGTCTGCGATCAGGACCGTCCAGGAGGTCCCCGGACTGGGGCTAGCAGAGGCTAAGGCTGTCGTCGATGAGCTAGGCACAGTGGCGGATGACGCCTCCCACAACGCGGCTGAGAGAATCCAGGATAAGCTGCCATCGGCTGGTGCGAAGTCGGTGGTTCAAACCACGAGCATCCGCCAGCCACAACCGGAACGACCCGTTGCGGACCCGCAACCTGCAGAGCCATTACCGGAACCTGTCGAGCCCCCGACCCCTTCGGAACGCGGCACGGCCTTAGTCTTCGGGCAGATCTTGTTGCCCAATCAAATGCCTGTGGAAGCATGTATCGTCCGGGCCTTTGCCCGCGACCGCCTTCGGGAGCAGTTGCTTGGTGAGACCCTTACAAATTACCAGGGCTCCTACAGAATCATCTACTCACAAGAGCAATCGAAACGGGTCGGCCGAGGCATTCCGGATCTCGTGATTCGCGCTTACCACCGAGCCGGAGGATTGCTCGGCGAGTCAGGCACGCGTTTCCACGCGTCGGTAGAAGAGCGAGTCGATCTCGTCGTTTCAAGATCGCGTCCCGTGTAACCCCTGCGTCCCAGCGACTAGTTTCCCTCCTGAATCCCAACGTCTGCGGTGACTCCGCTGGGGCGTCAAGCACCGAGTGGATAAACGAGGAAGCAAGGCAGCGAGCGCCCTACCTCGGCGTCAACCGCAGGACCTCTCCGTCGGAATGCTCGGTGATCAGCCAGACCGAGCCGTCGTGAATCTCCACGTCCCGGATGCGTCGGCCCACCTCCATCCACTCCTCGTCCACGACGTTGCCGTTTCCGAGCCGCACCCGGACGATGCCCTCCGCGACCAGGCCTCCGACGAGCATGTCTCCGGTCCAGTCCTGCAACGCCGGCTCGTCATGTACGAAAGCGAGTCCGGAAGGCGCGACGGTTTCCTCGAAGATGTGGATCGCCGAGGTCATCCCCTCGCGCTCCGTTCCGACGCCGATCGGTGCGCCGGAGTAATCGTCGCCGCCGGTGATCCAGGGCCAGCCGTAGTTGTTGCCGCCGATCAGATGGTTGATCTCGTCGCCCCCGAGCGGCCCGTGCTCGACCGCCCAGATCTCTTCGGTGCCGGGGCGGACGGCGATCGCCTGGATGTTCCGGTGGCCGCCGGTGAAGAGGTACTCGTTCGCGTCCTCGTCGAACCGGGGATTGTCGGGTGGTACCTCGCCGATCTCGGTCATGCGGAGGACCGCGCCGGCCTGGTCCTCGAGATCCTGCGCGCGATCCATCACGTACCGGTCGCCGATGGTGAGGTAGAGCATCCCGTCCGCTCCCCAGAGCATCCGGCCGCCATAATGGACCGGGCTGGCGTTCTGCCAGTCCTCGTCCATCACCCAGACGTCTTCGACCCCGGTGAGCTGGTCGCGGCCGACCATGCCGCCGAGCCGGGCGCGCTGCACGGCAACGGCCGATCCGCGTTCGGTCACCCGGGAATACACCCAGTACACGAGCTGATTCTGTTCGAAGTCCGGGTGCAGCCTGATGTCGAAGAGCCCCGCCTGGCTCATCGGGGTCGGTCCCTTCGGCTGGAAGAGGTCTTCGATCCGGTGAATCGGGTCGGATAGCTGACCGTCAGCCGTCCCGATGCGGATCGTGCCGGGGTCGCGCTCGGTCACGAGGAAGCGGCCATCGGGCAGGAAGGCGAGCCCCCAAGGGTGCTCGAGGCCCTGGACCACGGTCTGGACGTCGAAGGTGTAGCTCTGACTCTCGACGACGTTCTCCTGGGCCAGCGCCACACCGGCCGTGGCAAGAGAGAGCGACGTGACGGCGACGAGGCTGCGAAAAAGGTTCATGATGTCTCCATCCGGGTCTAGACTCGGGCTTCATGTGAGTGTGCAGCAGCACGGTGCGTTGATTCGCCCTGAGGCAGGAATGACGCCATCGGTTTCCGGGGTCGCGGCGGACGGGACTCGCGCCGACATGCCCCCCGGGCGCACAGCCCGGAATGCGCCTTGCCCCTCTCCCGAAGATTCCGTCTCGACCGCCTTCATCCCATCACCGACATGTCCGAAAGTACGAGCATTGGGTTCGCAGAACTTGGTCTTGACCCCCGTCTGGTCGATGCGCTCTCGACACTCGGCTACGAGGAGCCGACGCCGATCCAGCGGGAGACAATTCCGCCGCTCCTCGATGCCCGGGACCTGGTGGGGCAGGCCGCTACCGGGACGGGGAAGACGGCGGCCTTTGCGCTCCCGCTGCTCCAGCGCCTGGCCGAGCGCAAGGGAGAGCGTCCCACCCCATCGGCGCTGGTACTCGTCCCGACCCGCGAGCTGGCCATGCAGGTGGCCGAAGCGGTCCACCGCTACGGCCGCGCGTTGGGCGCAAAGGTGCTCCCGATCTATGGCGGGCAGTCGTTCGGACAGCAGCTGCGAGTCCTGAAGCGCGGGGTGGATGTGGTCGTCGCCACCCCCGGCCGGGCGCTCGACCACATCAACCGGGGCACGCTGTCCTTCGACGGCCTGGAGGTTGTGGTTCTGGACGAGGCCGACGAGATGCTCGACATGGGATTCGCCGACGATCTGGAGGCCATCCTCGGAGCTACTCCGGAGGAGCGTCAGACGGTCCTCTTCTCGGCGACGATGCCGGGCCGGATCGCCACAATCGCAAAGCGCCACCTCAAGGATCCCGTGCAGGTCAGGATCTCCCGGGAGCCACTCCCGGAAGGGGCGTCGCCGCAGGTGCGCCAGACCGCGTACGTCGTCCCGCGCGCGCAGAAGCTGACGGCGCTCGGTCGGGTGCTCGACATGGAGAGCCCGGAGGCGGCGATCGTCTTCTGTCGCACCCGGAACCAGGTCGACGAGCTGACCGAGAAGCTGAACGCGCACGGCTACCGCGCCGAGGCGCTGCACGGGGGGATGACACAGGATCAGCGGGACCGCGTGATGAGCAAGCTCCGGAGCGGAAGCGCCGACCTCCTGGCGGCAACGGACGTCGCGGCACGCGGGCTCGACGTTTCCCGTCTCACCCACGTCATCAACTACGACGTTCCCTCCGCCCCCGAATCATACGTGCACCGCATCGGACGGGTGGGGCGGGCGGGACGCGAGGGGGTGGCGATCACCCTTGCCGAGCCCCGGGAGCACCGGCAGCTCCGCAGCATCGAGCAGCTCACGAAGCGGAAGATCCAGGTGGACAGGGTGCCCACCGTGGCCGACCTGCGCGCCCGGCGCCTCGAGCTCGTCCGCGCGTCGCTCCGCGAGACGCTTCTCGGGGATGATGCCGAAGGCTATCGGGTTGTCGTCGAATCCCTGGCGGACGAGTTCGACCCGATCCAGGTCGCCATGGCGGCGGTGAAGCTGGCGCAGGAGGCGACCGGCGGCGAGGTCGAGGAGGTGGAGATCTCCGACGTGGCTCCGGAACGAGAGCAGCCAGGAGGCCGGAAGCGCGCGGCACGGAAAGGTGCGCGCGGCGATGCCGCCCGGATCTACATCGGGGCGGGGAGGAAGGCCGGCATTGGCCCCGGGGACCTGGTCGGGGCGATCGCCGGGGAGGCCGGGATCTCCGGACGTAGCATCGGCGCGATCGACATCACGGACCGCTTCTGCATCGTGGAGGTTCCCGAGGAGGTGGCGGATCAGGTGATCGACGCCCTGCGGGCCAGCACCATAAAGGGGAAGAAGGTGACGGTCCGGCGTGACCGGGGAGGGGGAAGCTGACCACTCACGCTCCGGTGGCGTTGCGGGAGCCAACCCACGGTCTTTATCTTGGCCGGGACCATCCGGATCGGGTCGGCACCCGTCCCCTCGACGTACCCACGGCAAGAAGATCATGGCCAACACCGCCACCGCTCAGGCTCAGGTGGAAGCGCGGCGCGCGCGCATCGCATCCCTCCTGGATCGCCCGCTCGACCCCGCGGCGGCGGGTGAGGCGGAGCTCACCGACGACCAGTTCGAGTTCCTCGTGGCCGAAGCGCAGGATCTTTATTTCAACGAGCTGGCGTGGGAGGAGCTTACCGACGAGGAGTCGGTCTCCGGCGGTCACCTGACCGAGTTGGTCTTTCCGGGGTTTCTCGCCTTCATCGAGGCGCTGCTGAACGACTCCGCGCCGGATGACTCGCAGGTCCTTGCCCGACCCCATCCCGAGGTGGTCGAGGAGCTCCTCGTCTTCCTCTCCGAGCAGCATATCGAGCTGGCCGGCAAGCTGGAGCGCGGAGTGGATTCGGAGCGAATCGTATGGGCGCGAGTCATGACGCAGAGCCTCATCGACCTCGTGCTCTACCGCCTCCACGACCTCGACGACGCGGAGCGGGAGGTGGTCGAGGCCGCGGGCTGATCCCCGGGTCGCATCCTGCGACCCGACCCGACTCCTTCCCCCTCCATGGCAAGCCTCTTCCGACCGCGGCCTGGCTTTCCCTATTTCGCTGGAGCGCCGCTACTCATGGCGCATCGAGGGGGCGCCGCGCTGGCTCCAGAGAACACCATGGAGGCGTTCCGCCAGGCGGTGGAAGCGTGGCATTCGGACGTGCTCGAGCTCGACGTCCGCCCCACCCTGGACGGCGAGATCGTCGTCTTCCACGACGAGACGCTCGGCCGGACCACGAACGGATCCGGTCCGGTGGTGGACTGCTCGCTGGAGGAGCTGCGCGAGCTGGACGCCGCCTACCACTTCTCGCCGGACGGGGAGGATGGGTACCCCCTGCGTGGCCGCGGCGTCCGCATCCCCACGCTTCGTGAGGTGCTTCGGACATTTCCAACCGTCCGCGTGAACATCGAGATCAAGGACCCGCGGGCGCAGGGCGAGGTCGGCGAGGTGGTGCGCGAGGAGGGGGCGGAGCGGCGCGTGCTGATCGCGGCCGGATCGCTGCAGGCGCGTGAGCTACTGAACAAATCGGGGCTTCCGGTGAGCGCATCCGGTCGCCAGCTCTGGCTGACGCACCTCGCACAGGCGGTGCGGCTCGGGTGGGCGTATCGGCCCTCGGTCGATGCCCTCCAGCTCCCTTCCCAGCACGGCAGGCTGCGCCCGGTGACCCGCCGGCTCGTCCGGGCGGCGCATCGCCGCAACGTGGCGGTGCACGTCTGGACCGTGAACGAGGAGGGGGAGATGCGGTCCTTTCTCGACCTCGGTGTCGACGGGATCGTCACCGATCGCCCGGACGTCCTTTCTCGGCTCCTGCACGAACTCCACGGTCGGCCGCTCCCGCCGGGCGCGCACGGCCGCTGAGCATGAGGAGGCCGCATGCGGTGGAGGCCCGCTTCCGCGCGGACATCTCCCGGCTCCTGCACGACAGGGAGGAGGCGGACCTGGTCCTCGTCGCCCTCTCGGGCGGACTCGACTCCGTGGTGCTCCTCCACCTCCTCACCCGCTCGTCGGCGGATCTCGGCATCCGCGTGGCCGCGGTGCACCTCGACCATGCGATGCGCCCCGGCAGCTCCGACGATGCGGCCTGGGTCGCGGATCTCTGCCGTGCATGGGAGGTCGAGCTCGTCAGCCGGCGGCTGGACGATCCGCCGGACGGGGAAACGGAGGCGCGGGAGCGTCGCCACGAGTTTCTGCGGGAGGCGCGGAAGGAAATCGGAGCCCGCTACCTGGCCACCGGCCACCATGCCGACGACCAGGCGGAGACCGTCCTATTCCGCATCTTGCGGGGAACCGGGCCGGACGGGCTCGCCGGCATCCGCCCGCGGTCTTCCGATGGCTCCGTGCGTCCGCTCCTCGAGCTCTGGCGCGAGGATTTGACTGCCTACGCCCGTGGTCACGGGCTCGCGTGGCGCGAGGATCCCACCAACGAGTCTCTCGGCATTCCGCGCAACCGCCTGCGTCATGAAATCCTCCCGCTGGTCGAGCGGGAGATTGCCCCGGGTGCACGCCGAGCGCTCGTCCGGCTCGCCCGCATCGTGGCGGCGGAGAGAGGTGCGGAGGATCCGAAGGAGGGGCCGGACCCCGTGCTTTCGATGGAGGAAGGACCCGGCGCGGTGGACGTTGCGCGTCCACTCCTCCTCCGGTATGATGCCGCCGCCCGAGCCCGGGTGCTGCGGAACCTCATGCGCCGACTCGGCATCGTGCCCACGGAGGCAGGAACCCGCCTCGCGGTGGAGTTTACTACCGAGGCACCGTCCGGCCGGGAGATCCATCTGCCGAACGGAGGCCGACTCCGCCGGGAATTCGATCTGATCCGTCTGGAACGGCCTCCCCCGACGGTCGACGACGTTCAGCTCCGGATCGAGCCAACTCTCGCGACCCCGTTCGACGGGCTCGCGCGCATCGGGGGTCTTCTGTGGCGGGTGAGGGCAGCTCTGGAGGTTCCGCCGGCCCAGCCCGAGGCCGACGATCGGGCGCGGCTTCCGCGGCGGCTCCTTCTCGTGCGGGGGTGGAAGCCGGGTGCACGCATCCGGACCGCTGCCGGGACCAAAAAGCTGAAGAGCCTTTTCCTGGAGCATCGGATTCCGCCGCACATCCGTCATACCCTACCCATCGTGACCGACGAATCGGGGGCGGTGCTCTGGATCCCGGGTCTCATCCGAGCCCTAGGCTCCGATCCGGAGGCTGGAGGGGAGGCCATATACCTTTCGATCACGAATGATTGAGACTGCCGAAGTGCTTGAGCGGACGGGTGGCACGGAGCTCCGCCGCATCGTCTATCCGGAACGCAAGATCGCGAGCCGGGTCTCTGAGATGGGGCAGGAGATCACGGAGGTGTATCCGGAGGACGAGCCGCTGCTCCTCGTGGGGCTCCTGAAAGGCTCGTTCATCTTCATGGCGGACCTCGTCCGTGAGATCCGGCGGCCCGCGCAGGTGGACTTCCTGGTCGCTTCGAGTTACGGGAGCGCCATGACCTCTTCGGGAGATGTCCAGCTCCTCTACGACCCGGAGGCGGAGCTCGCCGACAAGCACGTCGTTCTGATCGAGGATATCATCGACAGCGGGACGACGATGAACCGTCTGGTTCCACTCTTCCGGGACCGGGGGCCGCGGTCGCTCGAGATCTGCGCGCTTTTGCACAAGCACATTGCCGCCGATCTCGTCCTCGAGCCTCGCTGGGTGGGGTTCGACGCACCGGGGGAATTTCTGATCGGCTATGGACTGGACCATTCGGAGGATTTCCGGAATCTCCCGTTCATCGCGAGCCTTTGACTCTCGTGTCTCCCGCTACGCGGGTGAGAAGCGGGAACACCGTGATGGAGATGTATGAGCGATCGTGAAACGAAACCGCCCCAGAAGGGCGGCTGGGCGAAGATATCCCGGCCGCTCGTGTTCTGGGGTCTGATCTTCCTGACCTCTCTGCTGCTGTTCAGCATGATGGACGCGCGTACGGGAGCCACGGAGGAGCTTACTTATACCGAATTCTCCCGGGAGCTGGAACGGGGGAACATTCTCGAGGTCACCCTCGCCGACGGCGCGATGGTCGAGGGCGTCCTGAAGGCCCCGATCCGTGGAGAGCGAGGTGAGATCGAGAGCTTCGAGACGCATCTCCCCGTGCGCGACTCCGAGGTGCTCCTCGAGCGGCTGGAGCAGCAGGGCGTCACCATCAGCGCGCGGGATGCGGGTCGCGACTGGACTGCAATCCTGTTGGGTATCCTCCCCTGGATCCTGATCATCGGCATCTGGATCTTCATCCTGAAGCAGATGCAGTCGGGTGGGTCGAAAGCATTCCAGTTCGGCAAGTCCAAGGCAAAGCTGCTCTCGCCGGACAGACCGAAGGTGACCTTCGAGGACGTGGCCGGGGCGGTCGAAGCCAAGTACGAGCTGCAGGAGATCGTCGACTTCCTTCGCGATCCGAAGCAGTTCTCGCGGCTCGGCGGGCGCATTCCCAAGGGGGCGCTCCTGGTCGGGCCGCCAGGGACGGGGAAGACACTCCTCGCCCGGGCCGTGGCGGGCGAAGCCGAGCGCCCTTTCTTCTCCATGTCCGGGTCGGATTTCGTGGAAATGTTCGTGGGAGTCGGCGCTTCGCGCGTCCGGGATCTCTTCGAGCAGGGAAAGGCGCAGGCACCCTGCATCATCTTCATCGACGAGATCGATGCCGTCGGACGCCACCGCGGCGCCGGCGTGGGCGGAGGTCACGACGAGCGTGAGCAGACGCTCAACCAGCTACTGGTGGAGATGGACGGGTTCGAGGCCAATGATGGTGTCATCCTGATCGCCGCGACGAACCGTCCCGACGTGCTCGACCCCGCGCTGCTACGTCCGGGGCGGTTCGACCGGCAGATCATGGTCGATACTCCGGACCTGAAGGGCCGCGAAGGAATCCTCCAGGTTCACATGGCCAAGGTGCCGGTTGCCGAGGATGTCGACGTTACGGCCATCGCCCGCGGAACGCCGGGGATGAGCGGGGCGGACCTTGCCAACCTGGTGAACGAGGCCGCCCTTCTCGCCGCGCGCAAGGGGCATGAGCAGGTCCTGAATCGCGACTTCGAGGAGGCGAAGGACAAGGTCATGCTCGGCGCGGAGCGCCGCAGCATGGTGCTCTCGGAGGCGGAGCGTCGGCTGACCGCCTACCATGAAGCCGGCCACGCGGTCGTGGCGCTCCGTTTCCCGGGCCTCGATCCGCTGCACAAGGTGACGATCATTCCCCGGGGTCGTGCCCTCGGGATCACCGCCTCCCTCCCGGAGGAGGATCGGCATTCGTACTCGCGGGACTACCTCTTCGCGCGCCTGGTCATGCTCTACGGCGGCCGGGTGGCGGAGGAGATGATCTTCGGCGCGGACAAGGTGACCACCGGTGCCGGCAACGACATCGAGCGGGCCACCAGCATGGCGCGTCGCATGGTCACCCAGTTCGGCATGAGCGACCGGGTCGGCCCGATGGCGATCGAGGAGTCCGAGCAGGAGGTGTTTCTGGGACGTGATCTCTCCCAGGGCCGAAAGGTGAGCGAGCAGACCGCGCAGCTCGTGGACAGCGAGGTCAAGCGGATGCTCGACGATGCGTACGAGCGTGCTCGCGAGATCCTGACCGAGCACCGCGATCTCATGGAGGAGATGGCGCTCGCGCTCCTCGATCGGGAGAGCATCGATCGCGACGAGATCGAAGCGCTTTCGCGTGGGGAAACGCTTCCTCCGCTTCCGGCGGCGTCGCCTCCCACCACGACCGAGATCGCCCCCCAGGCGGCGACCGCCGCGGACGGTGGACGGGAGGAGGAACGTGACCGGGAAGGCGAGGAGGCCGAAACCCGGCTCTCGGGTGCGGTCGCGCGCGACCGGAGCGGTTCGGATGCGGCGCCGCAGCATGGCGGGGAAAGGGCGGAGCCCGACGCGTCCCGCTGAGCCGACATTTCCGGCGGCCTGAGTGACGGTGGCCCCCGGGAGCGCCTGGCGAACGGTAAGCGGCAGCATCACCCTTCGCCGCCCGTGCGTGATGGGCATTCTGAACGTGACCCCCGATTCCTTCAGCGACGGGGGCCGCTTTGCGGGGCGCGGCGATGCCCTCCGTCAGGCGGAGCGGATGGCGGAAGAGGGCGCCGATCTGATCGATGTCGGGGGGGAGTCGACTCGCCCCGGCGCGGAGGAAATCTCCGCGGATGAGGAGGTCGCCCGCGTGATCCCCGTGATCGAGGCCCTGCGAGGCCTGCGGCCGCTCTCGATCGACACGCGGAAGGCGGCGGTCGCCGAAGCCGCACTGCGGGCGGGCGCATCGGTCGTGAACGACGTCTCCGGCCTCGCTGATCCTGGAATGGCGGGCGTGGTGGCCCGGCACCGCGCGGGAGTGGTGGTGATGCATATGCGGGGAAACCCGGCCACGATGCGTGACCACACCGCCTATGCCGATCTCGTGAGGGACGTGCAAGAGTTCCTTGCCGGTCGGCTGAAGGTTGCAATCGCGGCGGGCGTCGAGCGCGAATGCATCGTTCTCGATCCGGGCGTCGGCTTTGCGAAGACCGCGGAGCAGAGCGTCCGGATCCTGGGCGAGCTGCCGGCGATCATCTCCCTCGGCCAGCCTGTTCTGGTCGGACCCTCGCGGAAGTCCTTCCTCGCGACGCTGGGCGGGGGGAAGGCTCCCGCGGAAAGACTGGCCGGAACGCTCGGGGCGTGTGTCGCGGCGCTCTCGCTGGGGGCGCGAATCTTCCGTGTTCATGATGTGGGGGAGGTGCGTCGCGCCCTTGACGTGGCCGAGGCAATTCTCCATCGACCGAACTCCACCCAACGAGGATAGAGAGATCGTGCACGGACATCCGGCTCGAAGCGGCTTCTCGGCTTCCTCCTGCGGGGGGCTCGTCGATCTGCCCTGCGTGCCGTGATCTCGGAGATCGGGCTCTTTGCTCCGGGGTGGACGGATGTCGTCGAGATCGTCGTGGTCTGGGCCATCTTCTACCGGGTGCTTGTGCTCCTCGCGGGGACACGCGCCATTCAGATGCTTCTCGGGCTCGTTCTCCTCGTCGGGATATACTTCGCGGCGCGGCTGCTCGATTTCGAGCTGCTCCAGGCGCTTCTGGAGAATTTCTTCCAGTTCGGTGTGATTGCCGCGATCATCGTGTTTCATCCTGAGCTGCGCAGCGCCCTGGCCCATCTCGGTCAGAATCGGCTTCTTCGGATGTTCAATCGCATGGAGGAGAACTTGGTGGCGGAGGAGATCGGACTGGCGGCCGAGGAGCTCTCCCGCTCCAAGGTGGGAGCCATCATCGTGATCGAGCAGGAGGTGGGGCTGGAGGAGTTCATCGAGAAGACGGGCACCCGCTTGCAGGCCCGCGTCTCCGCGCCGATCCTGACGACCATCTTTACCCCGTACTCTCCGCTCCACGACGGGGCGGTCGTGATCCGGGGCGATTCCATCGTCGCGGCGGGAGTCGTGCTTCCCTTGACCCAGTCCCCGGTGTCGGATCGAACCATGGGGACGCGCCATCGGGCCGCTCTGGGTCTTTCCGAAGAGAGCGATGCCCTCATCGTGGTGGTGTCCGAGGAGACGAGTCAGATCTCTCTCGCGCACCGCGGAAGGCTCCGAAGGGACCTCGACGTCGAGCGGCTCACCGAGATCATCTCGGGGGGCGTCCGAGACGAGCCCGCGCCTTCGTCCGACAGGCTTCGGAAGGAAACCCGCGCCGAACGGACGTCCGGTTGACATGTCCCGCGCGCCCGGCCTACATTGGGACATCGGCATGATGAATTCGGTCCTGCCGGCCCCGGATCCATTCCCCTCACCCTGAGGTCGGTTCCTTGGAAGAATATCAGTATACGGTTCTGACGCTGTTCGCGGACGGCGGGTTCATGATGTACCTCCTGCTGCTCGCCTCGCTTTTCGGACTTGGCGTAATCATCGCGAAGGGTTATGTCCTCTGGGTCGCGCAGCGCGACTCGCGCCGCCTCCTCGAGGAAAGTCAGCAGCTCGCCCGCGAGGGCCGGATCGATGAGGCCATTCGCCTCGCCGAGGAGACGCCGGGACCGGTGTCGGCCATCCTGCACTCCGGGCTGCGAAACCTCCGCGCGAACCGGGAGGGACGCTCCATCGAGACGGCCATGACCTCCACCGGGACCATTGAGCTCGGCTTCCTGGAGCGCGGTCTGGTGGCGCTGGCCACGGTTGCCACGGTAGCCCCGCTCATGGGTTTCCTCGGAACGGTCTGGGGGATGATCGCCGCCTTCGCCGCCATCGAGATCGCCGGCCAGGTGGAGCCCGGGCTCGTGGCGTCGGGCATCAAGATCGCCCTCCTCACGACGGCGACGGGACTGCTCATCGCCATTCCGGTGAATGTGGCGTACAACTTCTTCGTTACCCGGATCGACAATCTCATCATGGAGATGGAGGAGGGCGCCAACTCGATCCTGAACCTCTTCTGGGATGCGAACCCGGAAGAGGATCTGCTCGAGACGGCCGGTCTCGGGGGCAGGTCTCCGACGGAGCGGAACCGCCCCGGGAACGGCGGCGCTTCCAATCCGGATCTTGGAACGACCATTCGAACGGATCCTCCGACGGCAGATTAGGTATAAAGCAATGTTATCGAGTCAAAGGAAGGAGCGAGGATAGCCGATGCCACTGATCAAGAAGAAATCCAAGGTCTCGGACGAGATCCCGACCTCATCGATGGCGGACATCGCGTTCCTCCTGCTGATCTTCTTCCTCGTCACCACGATCTTCGATCGGGATCAGGGTTTGCAGGTCGTTCTCCCGGAACGGGAGGACGCGGAGGTCGACGTGCCGCCGGATAACCTGCTGTTCCTTCTGGTTCAGCCCAACGGATCCATCGTGGTTCGCCGGGGGGAGAGTCCGCAGACCCAGACCATCACGCACCGGCAGGTCCAGGGCGTGGTGCGGCAGGCGCTCCAGGCGAACCCCGAGGTGATCGCAGCGGTTCAGACGCACCCGGAGGCGCGCTACGAGGATATGACGAACGTTCTCGACGGCATTCAGCTCGCCGGGGCACGTCGATTCGTTCTGCAGCAGCTACAGGAGTAGAGATGGCGATCGAGCATGGCGGTTTCAAGCGCAAGTCCAAGATCGCAAACGAGATTCCGACCTCGTCGATGGCGGACATCGCGTTCCTCCTGCTGATCTTCTTCATGATCACGACCGTGTTCAGGAAGGAGCAGCAGAGGCCGGTGGAGTTTCCGGACGCAGAGGCGATGCAGACGGTGGACGAGCGTCGCAGCAACATCATGAACATCTGGGTCGAACCGGACGGCCAGGTCTTCATCAATGACCAGCTGACGCCTCCGGGGCAGGTGACGCCCATCGCCCGGCAGGCGTACATCGATACGGACAGGCGGCTGGTGGTCTCGATCCGGGGGGATCGGGACGTCCCGTACAACGTGATCAATCAGATCACGGAGGAACTGCGCGACGCGGGAGCCCTCCGTGTGAACTTCTACACGGATCTCGAGCAGCGCGTGACGCGAGCAAGGAGGTAAGGATATGGCGACTGAAGCAATCAACGGCACCGAGGGGGCGGAAGCCCCTGTAGGCCGGACTCGCACGGCGAACGAGCGTCTCAAGGACTCGTTCTCGTCCTGGTTCTGGGGATCGGTGGCGGCCGCGGCGCTCCTCCACTTCATCTTCATGGCCTTCTGGCCGTCGATGCAGGCGGATGACGCAGGGATCATCGCGCACGAGCTCGAGGCGCTCGAGCTGCCTCCGGAGGTGGAGATTCCGCCGCCGCCCGAGGACATTCCGAGGCCTGCCGTTCCGGTGATCGGTGACGTGGACCTGGATGACGATATCACCATCCCGGAGACGACCTTCGAGGATCGCTCCGTGGAGGATCTTCCCCCGCCTCCGACCGGCAACGGTGGAGCTGGGGACGGCCCTGCTTTCACCCCGTATGAGGTGGCACCGGAGATCCGCAACCGTGCGGAGTTCCAGCGACTCCTGCAGCGGAACTATCCGCGCTCACTTCAGGATGCGGGGATCGGCGGAACCGTGGTGCTCTGGCTCCACGTGGACCGGCAGGGGAACGTTCAGGACGCCCGCGTCGAGCAGAGCTCCGGTCAGGAGCGCCTCGACCAGGCCGCGATCAGCGTGGTGAACCAGGTGCGCTTCTCGCCCGCGCTGAATCGAGACGAGCGGGTTGCAGTCTGGGTCCAGTTCCCGGTGACGTTCCAGGTGAACTGATCCCGTCCACTCCGCTGCCCACCTCCGGACGGGCGAAGACCGGGGCTCCGCAGTGCGGAGCCCCGGTCTTCGTTTTCGTTCTTGCGTGCGATGCGGGAGATGGCATACACTCGGACGCATGATCACCGAAACCGTCGCCAGCCGCCTGGAAGAGGTCAACGAGCGGATCGCCCGTGCCAGCGAGCGTCGCGGTGCCGGAGGCGAGGTGTCCATCGTTGCCGTCACCAAAGGGCATTCCGCGGATGTCGCGAGAGCCGCCCTCGAGGCGGGGCTTCGAGCGCTCGGCGAAAACCGGGTGGGGGAGATGGAGGGCAAGGTCGCCGAGATCGGCCGGGATGCCGCCGACTGGCACTTCATCGGCCGCCTGCAACGGCGCAAGGCCCGCCAGGTGGTGGGGCTCGCCGATCTGGTCCACTCCGTGGATTCGCTTCGGCTGGCCGAAGCGCTCTCCCGACGGGCGGTGGAGGAGGAGCGGCCTCTTCCGGTCCTCGTCCAGGTGAACGCTTCGGGGGAGGAGAGCAAGGCCGGCATTCCCCCCGAGGAGGGCATCGATCTCATCGAATCGGTGTGTGACCTTGCCGGCCTCCGCGTGGAGGGACTGATGACGATGGCGCCGTTCACCGATGACGACAGCGTTCTGCGAGACACGTTCAGGCGCACGCGGGCGCTCTTCGAGGAGGCGGATCGTCATCTCGACAGGTTCCGGGGTACTCATCTCTCCATGGGGATGAGCAACGACTACGAGATCGCGGTGGAGGAGGGAAGCAATATGGTCAGACTCGGCACGGTACTCTTTGGAGAGCGGAGCTATGATTGATCTTACGCCGCTCGACGTTCGCAAGAAGAAGGGGGACTTCCGCCGTGGGATGCGGGGGTACGAGCCTTCGGTGGTCGATGATTTCCTCGACCTCGTGGCGGAGCGGCTGGAGGAGCTGGTCCGGGAGAATGCCACGCTTCGGCAGCAGACCGACCATCTCTCGGAGGCCATCTCCGGTTACCGGGAGCGGGAGCAGGCGATGAACGAGGCGCTCGTCTCGGCGCAGCAGCTCCGCGAGGACATGAGGAATCAGGCCTCCCGGGAAAAGGAGATCGTTCTGCGAGATGCGCGGTCCGAGGCTTCCCGCATCGTGGCGCGGGCCCGCCAGGAGGCGGAACGGGCCACCGACGCCCTCAAGCGCATCCAGACGCAGCGTGGGCAGTTCGTTCGCGCCTTCCGCGCCTTCGTCGAGCGACAACTCATGGAGATCGAGCAGGAGGAGGAGCGCCTCCGTGAGGTCGTCGAGGACGACGAAGCCCGCTCGCGCAGCGAGGTCGCTCCAACTCCCGGCGAGGAGCCGCCGGATTGGCTCGCCAGGATCGACCGGGAACGGGAATCCTCCGACGGCTGACCGGCCGCCTGCCGACTTTCGAGCCTAGATCCTTCTGGGGCTACGCTGCCCCGCGATATTGAGCACGACATTCATGAGCCACCGGTACCCTGATGTACCCGGGACCCGCGACCTGGAGGCGGAGGTCGCCGCCCTCTGGTCGGAAGAGGACACCTTCCGGAGAAGCCTGGAGCGCACGGCCGACGGCACGCCGTTCGTCTTCTACGAAGGTCCGCCGACCGCCAACGGGCGGCCGGGGATCCATCACATAATGTCGCGGACCATCAAGGACTCCGTGGCGCGCTTCCAGACCATGCGGGGGCGGTACGTTCACCGGATGGCCGGCTGGGACACGCACGGGCTTCCCGTGGAGATCGAGGCGGAGAAGCGGCTCGGCATCTCCGGAAAGAAGGACATCGAAGCCATCGGCATCGAACGCTTCAACGAGGTGTGCCGCGAGAGCGTGCTGACGTACACCGAGGAGTGGGAGCGCTTCTCCGCGCGTATCGGCTACTGGCTCGACTACTCCGCGCCGTACGTCACCTTCCGGCCCGAGTACATCGAGTCGGTCTGGTCCGTCCTCAAGGCCATCGCGGACCGCGGCCTCATCTATCGCGGGCACAAGATCCTCCCCTACTGCCCGCGCTGCGGGACCGGCCTCTCGAGCCATGAGGTGGCGCAGGGGTATCAGGACATCGACGATCCCTCCCTCTACTTCACCCTTCCCCTCGAAGAGAATCCTTCCCGGAAGCTCCTCGTCTGGACGACCACCCCCTGGACGGTGGTCTCCAACGTCGCGGTGGCCATCGATGCGGAGCTGGAGTACGCCGAGGTGCGTCGGGAC
Organism: Gemmatimonadota bacterium; assembly: GCA_007118565.1. Classification (GTDB taxonomy): domain Bacteria; phylum Gemmatimonadota; class Gemmatimonadetes; order Longimicrobiales; family Longimicrobiaceae; genus SKRI01. The sequence goes on from SKRI01000278.1 coordinate 16,645, forward strand.
GAGGCCACCTACATCCTGGCCGCCGAGCGCGTGGAGGCGGTCTTCGGAGGGGATGCCGAGGTCGTGGCGAGGATGCCGGGGAGCGAGCTGGCGGGGGCCCGCTACCGCCGCCCGTTCGAATGGGTCCAGCCGGACACCGACTCGGACGCGGCCTGGACGGTGCTGCCGGCGGACTTCGTTTCCGCGGAGGACGGCACCGGAATCGTCCACATGGCCCCTGCCTTCGGGGCGGACGACTACGAGATGGGGCGCAGGCACGACCTCCCGGTTCTCCTCCCGGTCGACGACCGGGGACGCTTCCGGGAAGAGGTGCCGGAGGTGGGGGGGCAGTTCGTCAAGGATGCGGATGATCGGCTGGTGGAGCTGCTGCGCGAGCGGGGGGCGCTCTTCCGCATCACCCGGGAAACCCACTCCTATCCGCACTGCTGGCGCTGCCGGAGCCCGCTCCTCTACCTGGCCCGGGACTCCTGGTTCATCCGCACGACCGAGGTGCGGGAAGATCTCCTCCGCAACAACGACCAGGTCGCCTGGCACCCGCCCGAGATCGGCACCGGCCGCTTCGGGGAGTGGCTCGAGAACAACGTGGACTGGGCGCTCTCCCGGAACCGGTACTGGGGCACGCCCCTCCCCGTTTGGGTATGCGACGAGGATCCCGAGTGCTTGGAGTTCATCGGCTCATTCGCCGAGCTCCGGGAGCGGGTGCCGGATCTGGAGGCGGACTTCGATCCGCATCGCCCCTTCATCGACGAGCTGACCTGGTCCTGCCGGCGCGAGGGGTGCGGCGGGACGATGCGGCGGACGCCGGAGGTGATCGACGTCTGGTTCGACTCCGGATCCATGCCGTACGCGCAGTGGCACTACCCCTTCGAGAACGAGGAGGAGCTCGAGCGGCAGTTCCCGGCCGACTTCATCAGCGAAGGAGTCGATCAGACGCGCGGCTGGTTCTACTCCATGATGGCCATCTCCACCCTCCTCGGGCGCGGGCCGGCCTATCGCAACGTCATCGTCAACGG
>SKRI01000146.1 GCA_007118565.1 Gemmatimonadota bacterium
CCCCCCTCCCCCAACCCCTCCATCCAGCCGCGCACCTCCACGATCGGCATGCGTGACACCTCGGCGATGGTCCGGCCGGCCACGCGCACCCGCAGCGCCTCGGGCCGGAGGCGACCGCCGCCGCAGGTGGGGCAGTCGTAGGCCGACTGGTACTGGCGGAGGAAGACCCGGATGTACTGCTTGTACCGCTTCTTCTCCAGCCCCTCGAGGAAGGGGATGACGCCCTGGAAGCCCTTCACCCCCTCGATAACGCCGCTCCGGAACTCCGCCGGCAGCTCCTCCCACGGCACCATGGTGGAGACCCCCCGCTCGGCGGCCAGCTCCTCGAGCTTCCGCCTCCGGGTGCCGTAGCGCGGCTTGCTCCACGGATCCACGGCGCCATCGGCGATGGAGCGGCTGGCGTTCGGCACGATCAACGTCGGGTCGTACCGCAGCACCGCCCCGAACCCGGTGCACTCCGGACACGACCCGTAGGGGTTGTTGAAGGAGAAGAGCTGGGGGCGCGGCCGCGCGAACTCGATCTCGGGGTGGAGCGGGCAGCGGAAGCGCTCCGAGAAGCGGAGCGGCTCCGCTCCCTGGACCAGCACGACCGCCGCCCCCTCCCCCTCCTCGAACGCCGTCTGCACCGCGTCGGCCACCCTTCCCCGCTCCGCCGCCCCCGCGCGCAGCCGGTCCACCACCACGAGGAGCTCGTCCACGGCCGTCAGGTCGTCGTCCTCGCCGAGATCGTCGAGGTGGAGCGCCTCCCCGTCCACCACCACCCGCACGAAGCCGAGCGCGCGCAGGTTCTCCACCACCAGCTCGTGCCGCACCCGCGCCGACATCGGGAGCGAGAAGGCCACCTGGAAGCGCGCCCCCTCCTCCAGCGCCAGGATGACGTCCGTGGCCGACTGCACCGTGTCCGGCCGCACCTCACGGCCGCACGGGTCGTCGGGAGTTCCCGGGCAGATCGTACGCCCCACCCGCGCCCAGAGGAGGCGGAGGTAGTCGTTCACCTCGGTGGCGGTTCCCACCGTGGAGCGGCTCGTCTTGGTGGGGTTGCGCTGCTCGATGGAGACGGCCGGGGAAATGCCGTCCACCCGATCGACGTGCGGCTTCTCCATCCGCTCCAGGAACTGCTTGGCGTAGGTGGAGAGCGATTCCACGTAGCGCCGCTGCCCCTCGGCGTAGATGGTGTCGAAGGCGAGGGAGGACTTCCCCGACCCGGACGGACCGGTGACCACCACGAAGGCCCGCCGGGGAAGGTCGAGGTCGAGGTTCTTGAGGTTGTTCTGCCGCGCGCCGCGGATGACGATCCGGTCTTTCATGGGAGGGAAGATAAAGGCCGCGGCTCGCGGCTCGCCACTCGCGACTCGCTAGCTACCTCTGCCCGACTCGCTTCGCTCGCCACCTCTCCCGACGCCGGATGGGGGGATTGCTGAATTGGCACGCTCTCGCCCTCGCACTTCCCTGGCGCTCGGCGCCCGGCGCCTCCTACGTTCCCGCCATGGCCATTCTAGAGAGTATCTACCGCGTTGGAGCCACCGTGGCCGCGGCCGGGCTTCCCCTGCTGGAGCGCGGGGAGGGGAAGCTCGCGCGCGGAATCCGGGGTCAGCGCGCCGCGGTTGGGGAGATGGCCCGCTGGGCGGCCGCCGAGCGCGATCCGGCCCGCCCGCTCGTCTGGGTCCACGCCCCCAGCGTTGGGGAGGGACACCAGGCGCGGGCGGTGATCGCCGCACTCCGGGAGCGCCGGCCGGAGGTGCAGATCGCCTACACCTTCTTCAGCCCCTCGGCGCTCCCCTTCTCCCGCTCCGTCCTCGCCGACTGGACCGGCTACCTGCCGCCCGACACCGGGCGGGAGATGGCGGGAGCGCTCGACGCCCTCCGTCCGGACGTCGTCGCCTTCACCAAGACGGAGATCTGGCCGAACCTCACCCGGGAGGCGGCCGCGCGCGGCATCCCGACCGTCCTGCTCAGCGCCACCCTCCCGGAGCGCGCGGGGCGGCTCTCGCTGGTGGGCCGGACCCTGCTGCGCCCCGCACACCGGCGACTGGCGCGGGTGGGCGCCATCTCGGCGGGCGATGGCGAGCGATTCGGGCTTCTCGGGGTGCCGGAGGCGCGGCGCACCGTCATGGGAGATGCCCGCTTCGACCAGGTCAGCGCGCGGGCGGAGGCGGTGGACCGGGAGGCGGGGGTGGTGGAGCGGCTTCGGGGCGCGGGGGATCCGGTGCTGGTGGCCGGCTCCACCTGGCCGGAGGACGAGGCACGCCTCATCCCGGCGGTGGCCGCGCTGCGCAAGCGCGGAACGGCGTGCCGACTCGTCCTGGTGCCGCACGAGCCGACCGACGACCATCTCGACGGCGCCGCCGCCCGCCTCAGCGTCCACGAGGTGCCCCACGCCCGCCTCTCGGAGGTGGAGGGGGAAGATGGCTCCCTACCCGACTGCATCCTGGTCGATCGGGTGGGCGTCCTCGGCGACCTCTACGCCGCCGCCACGGTCGCCTATGTGGGCGGTGGATTCGGGGAGGCGGGGCTGCACTCGGTCCTCGAGCCCGCCGCCTTCGGCGCGCCCGTCCTCTTTGGTCCCCGGCACGAGAATGCCCGTGAGGCGGCCGAGATGATCGCCGCCGGCGGGGCCCTCCAGGTGGATTCCAAGCTGAGCCTGGGAGAGCTGCTCGAACGCTGGACCGGGGACGAGGAGCTGCGCGCGGCCGCCGGGGAGCAGGCCCGTCGCTACGTCGAGGCGGGTCGGGGGGCAGCGGAGCGGGGCGCCGACATCCTGGAGGCGCTGCTCGCGGCGCGAGGTGCGGAGAAGGGGAAGAGGATGTAGGCGTCGTCCCGAGACGCCTCTGGCATTCGCGCCGGAACGCTCGGCTCCCTTGCCTGCTCCGGCGGCACCCCCTCCCTGCTCGATGCCTTCACTCGCCGTGTGGTTTCGATCTCGTCGGGGGCTCCGCGCCCTCGGGCTGGATCGAGGGCGGATCGACCACCGTATCCTCCGGATCGCCCCCTGTCCGTGGGGGCAGCCCCATGATCTTCCGGAGCTCGGGCTCCTCCACCACCTCGTTCTCCAGGAGGCGCTGCGCCACCTCCTCCAGGACGTCCCGGTCCGCCTCCAGGATCTCGCGCACCCGCGCATGCGTTCCCTCCACGATGCCATGCACCTCGCGGTCGATCTCCCGGGCGGTGTGCTCCGAATACTGACGGGGACCTGCCATCCCCGACTCCTCCAGGAACTGGGATCGCTGCGTTGCGCTGTAGCGGATCGGCCCCAGCTCGCGGGACATCCCGTACTCCATCACCATCCGCCGGGCCAGGTCGCTGACCCGCTCCAGATCGTTGCCTGCTCCGGTGCTGATCTCGTCGAAGACGATCTCCTCGGCCACGCGCCCCCCGAGGAGCACGGCGATCCTGTCCATCAGCTCCGGCTTGGTGAGGAGGTAACGGTCCTCGGTGGGTAGCTGCTGGGTGTACCCGAGCGCTGCCACCCCGCGCGGAATGATGGAGATCTTGTGGACGGGGTCCGCATTGTCTACGCGCTCCGCCACGATGGCGTGGCCCGCCTCGTGGTAGGCCACGATGTTCCGCTCCCGCTCGTTGATGAGCCGGTTCTTCTTCTCCAGCCCGGCCACGATCCGGTCCACCGCATCGTTGATCTCCTGCATGGAGACCTTCTCGCGGTCCCGACGGGCGGCGAGGAGGGCGGCCTCGTTGAGGAGGTTGGCGATGTCGGCACCCACGAATCCGGGCGTCCGCCGGGCGATGACCTCGAGATCGACGTCGTCCTCCAGCTTCACCTCCCTGGCGTGGATCTTCAGGATGTCGTGGCGCCCCCGCACGTCCGGACGGTCCACGAGGATCTGTCGATCGAAGCGGCCGGGACGCAGCAGCGCCGGGTCGAGGATCTCCGGGCGGTTGGTGGCCGCCATGATGATCACCCCGGTGTGCGGGTCGAAGCCGTCCATCTCCACCAGGAGCTGGTTGAGGGTCTGCTCCCGCTCGTCGTTTCCTCCACCGCCGGTCATCCCCCCGGAGCCGCGCGCCTTGCCGAGGGCGTCGAGCTCGTCGATGAAGATGATGCACGGCGCCTGCGCCTTCGCCTGCTTGAAGAGGTCGCGGACGCGGGCAGCGCCCACCCCCACGAACATCTCCACGAACTCCGCCCCGCTGATCTGAAAGAAGGTGACCTTCGCCTCACCGGCCACCGCGCGGGCAAGCAGGGTCTTTCCCGTTCCGGGAGGACCGAGGAGGAGCACGCCCTTGGGAATCTTGGCTCCCAACGCCGAGAACTTCTCCGGCTCTCGGAGGAACTGGACGATCTCCTCGGTCTCCTGCCGCGCCTCGTCCACGCCCGCCACGTCCGAGAAGTCGACGCCCGTGCCCTCCTGCCCCACGATGCGCGCCTTGCTCTTCCCCACCGTGAGGATCCCGCCCTGTGCCCCGCCGCCGGAGCTCATGCGGCGGATGATCCAGAGCCAGAAGATGATGATGATGGTCAGCGGGATGAGCCAGATGAGGAGGCCCGTCCACCAGGCAGTGGGGACGCCCGTGAAGGGGATCCCCTGCTCCTCCAGCAGCGGCACCAGCTGCTCGTCCTCGACGCGTACGGCCGTCCACCCCTCGGGACCGTCCGCCTCGCGGACCGCCTCGGTGGACTCCGCCTCGATACGCTGATCCCCGATCCTCACCTCGGCCACCTCCCCCGCGGCGATGCGCTGCTTCAGCTCGCTGTAGGGGATCTCCTCCACGTCCCGGTCCGCCACGAAGAGCTGCAGGGCGAAGAGGGCGGCCAGGAAGAGCAGGAAATAGGTGAGGGTGAAGCGGGTGCGCGGACCGCGCATCGATGGCGTGGCCCGGCGGTCGTCCTTGCCGGCGCGGCGGTCCTGCTTGCCACGGCGACGATCGACTGGGCCCTCGGTGGGGTTCTCGGCTTTCGACATGGCCGGGAGGAAAGGCAAGTCACGGGCCGGCACCGGCGCGCCGCCGGCAGGCGATCGTCATGGTGCGGACTCGCCGTTCACGCCACGGACGCCGGGGGCTCGGTCAGCGCAGCAGCCGGACGAATCGGGATCAGCGGAGGTCGACGGTCTCCTCCTGCACGTACTCGTCGCCGCGCACCGCGTCGTGCGAATGCTCGATGCGCAGCTGGTGCGTCCGGCGAGCCAGATCGCTCACCATGGCGGTGTACTCGTAGACCACATCGGTCGGCTCGCACGCTGCGGGGCTGTCGACGTCGATGCGCAGGGTAATGTCCGTTCCACTCCTTCGGGCGCTCGCCTCCAGGAAGGCACCGGCGCAGGGAGGCTGGATGACCCCCTCCACGATGACCCGGGACGGCTGCTCGACGACCTGAACGGCAGTGCCGGCCGCCTCCTCCCGGTCCGGAGAGGCCACGTCGAAGACAAAGGAGAGGTTCGGTCCGGAATCGAGGCATCCCGAGAGTAGAAGGATGAGGACCGGGCCGGTGACAACCGCAAG
>SKRI01000116.1 GCA_007118565.1 Gemmatimonadota bacterium
CCTCGCTCCGCGAGGTGGACTGGACTCGCTTCACCCCCAACTTCTTCGCCGTCTTCCCGCGTGAGGTGCTGGGCGATGCACCGCACACCTGGATCTTCCTCACCCGCGTCGAGAGCGAGGAGCAGCTGGTGGCGGTGCAGGGGGAGGCGGTGCGCCGGTTCCCGAACATCTCCGCGGTGGACCTTGCCCGACTCCGGGAGGCGCTGGAAGAGGTTCTGACGCGGGTGCGCCTCGTCATCCAGTTCCTGGCGGCCTTCAGCATGGGGGCGGGTATCCTGGTGCTACTCGGCGCGGTGGCCACCAGTCGGCTCCAGCGGCTCCGCGAGGCGGCGTTGCTCCGAACTCTGGGAGCCACCCGGCGTCAGATCCTCACCGTGCTGGCCACCGAGTATGCGGCGCTCGGGGCGGTCGCGGCCCTCTCGGGGCTGCTCCTGGCCGCCGTGGCGGGATGGGCGCTGGCGACCTTCACCTTCGAGGTCCCCTTCGCGGTCCCGATGCTCCCCTTCGTGGTGATCGGGGTGGGCACGGTGCTGTTGGCGGTGGGCGCAGGCCTCTGGACCGGGACAGAGGTGACGCGACAATCACCGCTGGAGTCGCTGCGCTCGGAGTAGCGAGCCGACCGCGGCGACCTACAGCTCCTCCTCCGGGTCGCCCGGGAAGTCTCCGGCGGATCTCCGATACCGCCTCGTGCACTCTGCAAGATTGCACTCAAAATGCTCGCCGATCCGCGGGTGACCGCGGGTGTTCGACGGTGCGGAAATCCTTTCCCGACAAGGATTTCGACCCTCCCTGAGAGGCGGCATTCACGTTGCCAATAATCGCCGCCGCGAAGTGGCGTGAATTGCCAGGTCGCTCCGGGGAACCATCCCCACCCAAACAACCCGCTCATCTGAGGAGAGCACATGAACGTCAACCAGATCGGCAACAAGGGCTTCACCCTCATCGAGCTGATGATCGTGGTCGTGATCATCGGCATCCTGGCCGCGCTCGCAATCCCGCGCTTCGGCAAGACGGCCACGATCGCCAAGCAGGCGGAGGCCCAGGCGCCGCTCGCGCAGATCTGCACGCTGTCGGAGATGGCCACCCTGGCCGGAGCGCCGGCCAACAACCTCGCCGGGCTCGACAACTACGGCTGGGAGGAGCCAAAAAACAGCCGGTTCGCCTTCACCTTCGACGGAAAAGATGCCGTGGCCGCGCCCAACCCCGATCACAAGGACAGTGCCGGGCTGAAGACCGCGACGATGATCTGCGCCACCCGCACGGTCGCGCTGCGCGAGCTCTAGCCAACGCTGCCGCGGCGTTTCCCAGTCGCGCCGGAGGGAAGGGGCGGGGGGCAAGGATCGCCTCCCGCCCCTTTCACGTGGTGCCCGGAAGCGGCCTCATCCGCATCAGCGGCGTCGACTACCTCCGCACCATGCCGTGAAAGCCCGCGTCAGATCGGCCGGCCGCTCGAAGATCCAGTCCGGCTCGAGCGGCTCGACTTGCCGGCGGAAATGCTCCGGCTCCCCCGGTGCGTCCTTGGGCCAGAGGGCGGCGGCGGTACGGACCCCGGCGTTGCGGCCGGCCATCAGGTCTCCGACCGAATCCCCCACGTAGACCGCCTTGTCCGGCTCGACCTCCATCTCCCGCAGCGCCCGGTTCAACCCCTCCGGGTCCGGCTTCGGCCGCTCGACGTCGTCATCGGTGACCACCACGACGAACTCCCCGAGCGGCTCGTGCGCGCGGGTGGCCTCCCATGCGCGGCGCCCCTTCCCGGTCACCACCCCCAGGCGCAGGCCGCAGCCGCGCAGGGCGTCGAGCATCTCGCGCGCGCCGTCGTAGGTGCCGCGCCCCATCGCTCCGTGCATCTCCTCGTAGTGTCGGCACATCTCGGTGTGGCAGACGTGCGCGGCGTCGGCGCCGACCCAGTCCTCCAGGAAGGTGCGCTCCGAGGTCGGCCGCCGGGCGATGATCTCCTCGTCGGTGGGCGCCCGACCGAGCACCGGAGCCAGCGCACGTCGGTACGCCTCCAGGTAGAGGCGGTAGGTGTCGACGAGCGTTCCGTCCAGGTCGAAGAGCACCACACTCAGCGCCTGGCTCATTCGATCCCTCCTCCCGTTGTGCTCCGCATCATTCCGGTCATGGTTCGGATCGCCGGCCCGCTGTCTGGCCTGCACCGGCCCCTCCGGCGCACATGCCGCGCCATGCCGCGGTTGCAGACCCCCCGGGATGGGGCGTAGATTGACGGCCCGGCGGCATATTTCATGAACATCCCTCGCCGCCGTCCGGCGGAGCCCCGCCGCGCCGACCCTTCGGCGAAACCGTCCTCCCGAACACCTCGCATGGCATGGGGAAGAGAGAGAAGCGCAAGCAGCTCCGGTTCCTCCAGCGTCAGGCCGTCTGGCTCCAGAAGGTCGGGTTCGGCCTCCAGAAGGCGGCGACCGCGCGCGCCAAGGCGTACGACGCCGTCGACGAAGGCGTCGAGCCGGAGTCCTTCACCCTCCCGGTGGATGGTAAGGAAGTGTCCATCGACAAGCTCAACGCGGCGATCGAGCAGCGGGTCGAGGAGATCCGCCAGCAGATGCGGGCGATCGACGAGACGCTCTGAGCCATGGCCGCGACGCAGCACTCCCCGGGAACGATCTCGCCCGACCGGGGCGGGGACGCGACCCCACCCATGAGCGGCGCCGAGAAGGAGGCGCGTTACCGGGAGGTCCGCGGGCAGATCGCGGCGGTGCTGGAGGGCGGCACCGACCTCGTGGCCGGGATGAGCACCATCGCCTGCCTGCTGGACCAGGCCTTCCCCCACTTCTTCTGGACCGGCTTCTACCGGCGCGTCGGACCCTCCCTGCTGCGCGTGGGACCGTACCAGGGGACCATGGGGTGCCTCGACATCGAGTTCGGCCGCGGCGTCTGCGGGACCTGCGCCGAGCGCCGTCAGAGGGTGATCGTGGAGGACGTCCATGAGTTCCCCGGACACATCGCCTGTGACGCGGCGTCCGTCTCCGAGATCGTCGTTCCGGTGCTCGACGCGGAGGATCGGCTGATCGCCGTGCTGGACGTTGACAGCACGCGCCCGGCTGCATTCGACGAGGTGGACGGCCGCTGGCTCGAGGAGATCGTCACCCTCCTCCGCGGCCTCGACGACGCGTCGGTCGTCTGGCGTTGAGCGGCCCCGGCGAGGCTCGGCGCCGCGTCGTCCTGGCGGGAGCGACCGGGCTCGTCGGCCGCCACTGCCTCGCCCGTCTGCTGGAGGATCCGTCTTTCGATCGGGTCATCGCGATCGGCCGCAGGCCTCCTCCCATCTCCCACCCGTCTCTCGAGCCGCTGATCGTGGATTTCGAGGAATGGTGTCGGGATCCGCAGCTCCCTCTGTGCGATACCGTCATCTGCTGTCTGGGGACGACCCGCCGGAAGGCCGGCTCGCGCGCCGCCTTCCGCCGCGTGGACCGCGACTATCCGGTGGCGCTGGCGCGCGCCGGCCGCGAGGCCGGGGCCGCCCGCTTCCTCCTCGTCTCGGCGGTGGGCGCGAACCTTCGGTCCCGGTTCTTCTACAACCGGGTGAAGGGAGAGGCGGAAACGGCGGTGCAGGGGCCGGGGTACGACTTCGTGGGGATCGTCCGGCCCTCGCTCCTCCTGGGGGAGCGCGAGGAGTCCCGCGCCGCGGAATCGATCGCAGCTCTGATCGGGCGCCGGGTCGGCCCGCTCCTTCGGGGGGGGCTCCGGCGCTACCGGCCGGTGCACGCTGCGGATGTCGCCGGCGCGCTCGTCGCCCTCGCCAGCTCCGCAGACCGCGGCGTCCGGATCGTGGAGTCCGAGGAGGTCGAATCTCTCGCCCGCTTCACGCACGGGGAGGAGGTCTGAGGGCAATGCCGATCCGCCGGTTGGCGGGGTGTACGGGGTTTGCCTCTTGCAGGCCTCCACCCGCAGCCGGGAAGGTTTCGCGCCTTCCGGAATCCGAGGAGAGAATGCGAGTCGTCCGGTGACGAAGAACGGATCGGCCACCCTTCTGGGCACGAATGCGCGCGCCGTTGCGGGGAGGACGGGCGCCGGCATCCTCGTGGCCCTGGCCGCGGCGGCTCTGGCCGCCTGGCTGCAGATCTCGCCGCTCGGGATTCCGGATCCGGTTCCGCTCCTCCTGCTGGTCGTGGCCCTGCTCTCCTTCTGGCGGGGCACCGCCGCAGGGATCGGCGCGGCGCTGGTGACGACCGCCTACGCCGGGTGGGCCTATACCGCCCTGACCCCCGGTCCGGGATGGATGCCGGGGGGCATCGAGCAGAGCGCGGTGGTCGGGGTCGCGGCGCTGGGCATGGCCTGGATGGTCGGGCTGCTGAAGAAGCAGGCCGAACGGGCAACCGCGGAGCGCGTGGCCCGTCGCTGGGCGGAGGAGGAGGCCTCGCGCTTCGAGCTGCTCTCGGAAGCGTGCGGCATCCTCACCTCCTCGCTCGATGCCGCCGATACCCTCGAGCGCTTCGTCCAGCACGTCGTTCCCCGCCACGCGGACTGGGTGGCGGTCGACACGATGACCCCCCGCGGGGAGATCGACCGCGCCGCCTCGGCGCACGCCGACCCGGAGAAGCAGGAGCTCATGGAGGAGCTCGGGGAATTCCCACCCGAGCTCCTCTCGGACGCTCCAATCGCCCGGGTCCTGCGCACCGGCCGCCCGGTGATCGTGGGGGAGGTCACGACCCAGCTCCTCGACCGAATTGCCCGAAACGACGAGCACCGCCGCATCCTGGAGGAGCTCGAGCCGCGCTCGGCCATGATCCTCCCGCTCGTGGCCCGCCAGCGCATGGTGGGGGCGCTCACCTTCGTCTCCACCTCTCGCGAGCGGCGCTACCACGACGAGGATCTGCCGCTGGCCGTGCAGCTGGCCGACCGGACGGCGATGGCCATCGACAACTCCCAGCTCTTCCAGGAGGCGATGGAGGCCAACCAGGCCAAGGCGGATTTCCTGGCGGTCATGTCCCATGAGCTGCGCACCCCCCTCTCCGCCATCCTCGGGTACACCGACCTCCTCGAGGCGCAGCTGGCCGGGCCGGTCACGGAGGCGCAGCGGACGCACCTCGGCCGCATCCGGGCGAGCGCCTGGCACCTGGCCGAGCTGGTCGACGAGGTGCTCACCTTCGCCCGGGTGGAGGCCGGTCGACAGGAGGTGCGGATCGACGAGGTCGATCTCGGGGACCTGGTCCGCTCCACCGTGGAGGCCGCCGAGACCGGGGTCGACGGGCGCCCCGTCTCCCTCGAGGTGGACGTTCCGGAGGACCCGGTCATCGTCCGCACCGATCCGGGGAAGCTCCGCCAGGTCCTGACGAATCTCCTGGCCAATGCGCTGAAGTTCACCGAGCGCGGGGAGGTGCGGACCGAGCTCCGCACCAACGGGGAGAGGATGTGCATCACGGTGAAGGACTCTGGCATCGGCATCCGCTCCGCGCATCTGGAGAAGGTGTTCGAGCCCTTCTGGCAGGTGGAGCAGGGACCGACCCGCAGGGTGGGGGGCACCGGGCTGGGCCTTGCCGTGGCCCAGCGCCTGGCACGCATGCTGGGTGGGGACATCGAGGTCGAGAGCCGATTCGGGAAGGGAAGCGCCTTTACGGTGATGATCCCGGTGGATCCGGCTCCGGAGGAGGAGGCCGCCCCCCGTTAGCGGGGCTTGCTCGCGCGCCCCGCCATCCCCCACCTTTCGTCGAGGTCCGGCGCTCTCCCCGCACACCCTCTCTCCCAGATGGGCAAGCGACGCTCAGCCCCCGCTCCAAAGTCCAACCCCGGCGCTGCCGCCGGCGGCGTGGGGTCCGTCAGAGGCACGGCCCGCCAGCTCCTCCGGGAAGGGGCGGTCGGCCGGGGGGTGCGCGCGCTCCGAGTGGTCAACCAGCACGAGGGGTTCGACTGCCCGGGGTGCGCCTGGCCGGAGCCGCACGAGCCCGGCTCCCTCGAGTTCTGCGAGAACGGGGCGAAGGCGGTGGCCGCGGAGGCCACCAGCCGGAAGGCGGATGCGAAGTTCTTCGCCCGCCACTCCCTCGAAGATCTGCGGGGGCGTTCCGACTACTGGCTCGAGCAGCAGGGCCGGCTCGTACAACCGCTCGTCCGCAGGGAGGGGGGAACGCACTTCGTGCCCCTCTCGTGGGGCGAGGCCTTCGCCCGCGCGGGCGGCTTTCTGCGGGGGCTGGGTGATCCGGACCAGGCGGCCTTCTACACCTCGGGCCGGACGAGCAACGAGGCGGCCTTCCTCTACCAGCTCATGGTCCGCATGCTGGGGACGAACAACCTCCCCGACTGCTCCAACCTCTGCCACGAGTCGAGCGGGGTGGGGCTGGGGCGGGTGATCGGGCTGGGGAAGGGGACCGTTCAGCTCGACGACTTCGAGCGCGCCGACGCTATCTTCGTGATCGGCCAGAACCCCGGCACCAACCATCCGCGCATGCTCACCGCGCTGCAGGCGGCCCGCCGGCGGGGCGCCGAGGTGGTGAGCATCAACCCGCTCCGGGAGCGGGGGCTGGAGGCCTTCACCCACCCCAAGGAGGTGGGCGCCACCCTCACCGGGCGCAGCACCGCCATCTCCACCGTCTACCTCCAGCCGCGGGCCGGCTCCGACGTGGCCGTGCTCGCGGGGATCATGAAGCACCTGCTCGAGGCGGAGCGGCAGAGCCCGGGACAGGTCGTGGACCACTCCTTCATTCGCAGCCACACCAAGGGGTACGACGCGCTCGTCGCCGACCTGGACGGCATCTCCTGGTCGGAGATCGAGCGGGTGAGCGGGCTGCGCGAGGCCGACATCCGTCCGGCGTCGGAGGTCTACATCCGCTCGCGGGCCACCATCGTCTGCTGGGCGATGGGGCTCACGCAGCACCCGAACGGGGTGGACAACGTCATCGCCTGCTCCAACCTCCTCCTGCTGCGCGGCAACATCGGCAGGCCGGGGGCAGGGCCCTGCCCCGTGCGCGGTCACAGCAACGTGCAGGGGGACAGGACCATGGGGATCCACCATCTCCCCTCAACCTCCTTCCTCGATCGGCTGGGTGCGACCTTCGGCTTCGAGCCGCCGCGCGAGCCGGGGCTGGACGTGGTGGATACCATCCACGCGATGGTGCGCGGCGAGATCCGCTTTTTCATGGCGATGGGCGGCAACTTCCTCAACGCGAGCCCGGATACCGGTGCCACGCATGCGGGAGGACGGAAGGTGGAGATGGCGGTCCACGTGGCCACCAAGCTCAATCGCAGCCATCTGGAGATCGGCCGGGAGGCGATGATCTGGCCGTGCCTCGGACGCACCGAGCGGGACCGGCAGGCGGGCGGGCTCCAGAAGGTGACGGTGGAGGATTCCATGAGCTGCGTGCACGCCTCGGCAGGGCGGAACCGGCCCGCCGGAAAGGAACTGAGGAGTGAGCCGGCCATCGTGACCGGTCTGGCCATGGCCACGCTCGATGGAGCCGGCTCCGTCGACTGGGAGGGGATGACCGCGGACTATGGCCGGATCCGGGAGGCGATCGAGGCGGTGGTGCCGGGCTTCGAGAACTTTAACGCGCGGATCGAGGAGCCGGGCGGCTTCGTGCTCCGGCACCCCGCCGCCCACCGCGAGTGGACCACGGAGAGCGGGCGCGCCGAGATGGTGCCGGTGCCGATTCCCGACCTCGACCTGCCGGACGGCCGGCTCCACCTCTTCACCATCCGCTCCCACGACCAGTACAATACCACCATCTACGGGATGGACGACCGGTACCGCGGACAGAAAGGGAACCGCCGGGTCCTCTTCATGAACGCCCGGGACCTGGAGGCGCGCGGGCTGGAGGAGGGGGCTGCCGTGCTGATCCGCAGCTTCGCGCCGGACGGGACCGAGCGGCGAGCCGAGGGGTTCACGGTCACCGCCTACGACATCCCACCCGGGAACGCCGCGGCCTACTTTCCGGAGGCCAACGTCCTCGTCCCGCTGGACAGCACCGCGGCCGGGAGCAATACTCCGGCGTCGAAGCTGATCCCCATCGAGGTTTCCGGACTGGCGACGTGACGCGCTCCGACTCCCCGCGCCGGGCCGTCACCCGCCGCACCGTCCGGCGCTATCGGAGGGAGGGCGCGGCCGATGCACGCGACCAGCTCGTCACCGAGGAGCCGCTCGAGATCCGGATCCTGCGGCACGACTGCGCCGACCGCGACGCCGCGCTCCCCGTTTCCGTCACCATGCGGACCCCGGGTCACGACTTCGAGCTCGCCGCCGGATTCCTTTTCGGGGAGGGGGTCCTCGACCATCAGGCGGATCTGGCGGCCATGTCCTTTTGCGTGGGTGCGGGTGGGGTGCAGAACTACAACGCCGTCGGCGTCACGCTGGATCCGGGCCTCGGGTTCGACGCGGAGCGCCTGCGCCGGAACTTCTACGCGACCTCGAGCTGCGGGGTGTGCGGAAAGGCCTCCATCGAGGCGGTGCGCGATGTCGGCCTCCCGCCCGCGGTGGAGGGGCCGACCGTCGAGGCGGGCACCCTTTTCCGGATGGCGGAGGGACTCGAGGGCTCGCAGGCGGTGTTCGCGCGAACGGGCGGCCTGCACGCCGCCGCTCTCTGCGATTCGGAGGGGAGCCTGCTCCGGCTCCGCGAGGACGTGGGCCGGCACAACGCCATGGACAAGGTGGTCGGCGCATCGCTTCTCGCGGGCGAGCTTCCGCTCCACGACCGTCTCCTGCTGGTGAGCGGCCGGCTTTCCTTCGAGCTGGTCCAGAAGGCTGCGCGCGCCGGCGTACCGGTCCTCGCCGGGGTCTCCGCGGCCTCCAGCCTGGCCGTGGAGCTCGCCGAGGAGGTCGGAATGACGCTCGTCGGCTTCCTGCGGGAGGAGCGATTCAACGTCTACTGCGGGGCAGAGCGGATCCGCCCCACTGAACTAGAGAGTATGGAGAGAGCCACGTGAGCATCGGAAGGGCAATGGGATTGGCGGCGCTGGCCGTGGTGCTGGTTTCCGGCTGCGGGCCGGGAGAGCCGCGGGGTGACCTGCCGCAGCAGTACGAGCGGCATATGGCGGAGCGGCCGGAGGCGCCGATCACTCCCGCGGTTCGGGACACTCCGGCCCGGCCGCCTGCACCGCCGGAGACGGACGTGGACGAGCTGGAGGATCCCGCGGAGGATGACCCGGCCGAGGTGGCCTTCGAGGGGACGGAAGGGGTGGTCGTGGTGGAGCGCTTCGGCGCCGAGGTCGTGACCGACGTCCGGACCGCGGAGAATCCGGGCTTCGACCGCGTGGTCTTCGAGTTCGACGGCGCCGTTGCCTCCGGCTACCATGTCGAGTACGTGGACCGACCCCTCCGGGAGTGCGGGAGCGGGCGCACGGTGGAGGTGCCGGGAGACGGCTGGCTCCGCGTCCGGCTGCAGCCCGCGCGGTCCCACGAGTTCGACGGGGAGCGCGCCACCGTCACGGTTGCCGACCGCGACCGGCGGCCGGACCTGCCCAACCTCGTCGCGCTCCGCCAGCTCTGCGACTTCGAGGGCCAGGTGGAGTGGGTGCTCGGTGTCCGCTCGCCGGAACGCTACCGGGTCATCGATCTCCGCGAGCCGGGCCGGGTCGTGGTGGACGTGCTCCACCCCTGATCGAGATCACCACGCACCGCCAGGAGGTCACCCCCCCGCAGCGAAGGCGGTGGCAAAGGCCCGCGCATGCCACGAGTCGCGGAGCGGGACCTCGAAGCGGTCGATCTCCTCGATGCGGGTGATGGTGGGGTCGAAGACGATCGTGTCATCGCCGACCGCCCCCGACTCGGCGAGTGCGCGGAACTCCGGGCGTGGCAGGCAGACGACGACATCTTCCCGGTCCCGGTACCAGATGCGTCCGGCATCGCGAAGCACGCGTCCCGTTTCCTGCTCCACATCTCCCAGAACCGCGAAGAGCCGGTCGATGGAGCAGCCGCTGACGCCGGAGGCGACCTCGTCGGCCGCCACCATGACGAAGGTGTGGTGGGTGATCCGATATCCGCCCACCACGGGATGGCCGTGCGCATTCCATGACTCGAGGTGGTCCTCCACGTGCGCCTCCACCCTCTCCGCCTCGGCCGACGTGAGGGGCCGGTCGGCGCCGAAGATCCAGAGCCGGGAGCGGGGGGCGAGCGTTTCGAAGGGCTGTATGGGCATGTATCTGTTTTCGGTTACGGACGATCCGGGGACCTCAACGCCGCGATGTGCGGTACCTGTTGCCCTGAGGAAGCAGGGGCGGGACGCGTCAGCCCCTCCCAGCGACAGCGGGGACACCAGCGCGAGCGGACGCGGCCGAGGAAGACGAGGGACAGAGCACGGCCGCCCCGGCTCATGCGCACCAGCAGAGTCTCCCCGTCACACCCCGGACAGGCCGCATCCGACGGGAAGAGGAAGTAGATCGTGAGCAGGGCCAGCAAGAGTTTGGACCCGAACGCCACAAAGAAGAAGACGATGTACGCCAACATGAGCCCCACGTGAGCAGCGATCCCAACAGGTCGAGACCGTATCAAGAATCATTCTCGCCAGCTGCCGGCTTCCGGCGACACCGGGTCTCCGGCGGTCTGATCCTGCTTCTCCTGGCCGCGGCGCTGGCGGAGCCGCTCCCGGCCCAGCAGGTGCTGCCGAACGACCTCGGATCACGATCCTCCCTCGAGGCTACCGCCCGACCCCTCACCGTCGCCGACATTGCCGGGCTGCACGAGGCCGCCCTCCTGCGCGCCGAACGTCTCGTCGCCGATGCCATCGCCAGTGGGGCGCTTCCGGGCGCGGCGCTCGCGATCGGCCGGGGAGAGCAGCTGGTCCTGCGTCGGGGGCTGGGGCGGGCCGATTTCGGGGCCGCGGCCGATCCGATCTCTCCCGATGGCACCCTCTACGACCTCGCCTCCCTCACCAAGGTCCTGGCTACCACGGCGGCGGTCATGCTCCTCTACGAGGATGGGGTCATCGAGCTGGACGCGCCGGTGGTGCAGTATATTCCCGAGTTCCGCGGCCGCTTCCGCGATGCCGGCATCCATCGCATGACCGTTCGGCATCTGCTTACGCATACTGCGGGCTATCCCGCCGGTTCCGACCTGCGTGCGCCCAACCGGATCGAGATGCGGCAGCGCGCGCTGCACACCGCCCTCGTCGGCCATCCCGGGCGGCACATGATCTACTCGGACGTCGGGTACACCGTCCTCTGGGAGCTGGCGTCCCGGCTGGCGGACGAGCCGCTCCACCGCCTGCTCGACCGGAGGATCTACGCGCCCCTCGGCATGTCCTCGACCACCTTCCTTCCCGGCGCGCCCTGCCGGGCGTGCGCGCCGACCGGACAGCTTCGGGGAAGCGTCCATGACGGGCTCGCGCGCGCGCTCGGCGGGATCGCGGGTCACGCGGGGCTCTTCGCTACATTGGAGGACGTCGGGCGCTTCGCCGCGATGATGGCGGGGGGCGGCACGCTCGGCGGGGAGCGGATCTTCGCGGAGGAGACGGTTCGAACCTTCACCGCGCCCCAGGAGGGGGCGTACGGCCGTGCACTCGGGTGGGACACGGGCCACGGGGTGCGGTACCGCCGGCCGGCCTCCATTCCGCTCGCCTCGGAGCCGTCCTTCGGCCACAACGGCTATACGGGGACCTCGCTCTGGGTCGATCCCGAGCAGGGGACGTGGGTGGTCCTCCTGACCAATCGGACGCTAGGACGATGGGGCCCCGAGGAGATACGGGCGCTCCGGCGCGCGGTCCACGAGGAGGTGGCGGGCGCGGTCCTTCCCGGAGAGGCTGTCGAGATCCGGGAATGAGAAGAACCGCTTGCCGGCTGCGCGCCCAGGCATGATGTTCCGCGGTCCACTCTTGCCCCGACGGTGTTGCGGATGATCCAGACGCAGGAAGACGAGAACATCTTCACCCAGATCCAGGCGCCCTTCGCGCCCATCATGGAGCCGCTATCCCAGCCGATCTTCCATGTAGGAGGGTCGCCGGTGACGCTGATGTCGGTGGTGATGGTCATCCTCATCCTGATCATCACCTTCGTAATCTCCGGCCTCGTGCGCCGGGTCACGAAGCAGGCATTCAAGCGCCGGGGCGTGGAGGAAGGTGTCGTCTACGCGGTCAACCGGCTGATCCATTACGGCATCCTCGCGCTCGGGCTCTTCCTGGCGCTGGACAACATCGGGATCAACCTCACCGGTCTGGCCGCATTCGGTGCCATCATCGGTGTGGGCATCGGCTTCGGCCTGCAGAACATCGCCCAGAACTTCGTGAGCGGTCTCATCCTGCTGCTCGAGCGGCCGGTGAAGCGGGGGGATTTCGTGCTGGTCGGTCAGGACAGCGAGATCCGCGGCACGGTGCAGGACATCCGGGCGCGCGCCACCGTGGTCACCACCCTCGACAACGTCGACATCCTCGTTCCGAACAGCCAGTTCATCAACGAGCAGGTGGTCAACCAGACGTATGGTGACCGGCGACTGCGCGGCCAGGTGAGGGTGGGGGTGGCCTACGGCTCCGACACGGAAAAGGTGAGGGACATCCTGCTGCGGATCGCCTCCGAGCACCCCGAGGTCCATGAGGATCCGCCGCCGACGGTGCGATTCCTGGACTTCGGGGACTCCTCCCTCGATTTCGTCGTGTACTTCATGATCGGCAACCCCCGCCGGGTCGTGCCGATCGAGAGCGACATCCGCTTCTCGATCGACAAGGCCTTCCGGGAGGCGCAGGTGGAGATCCCCTTCCCGCAGCGGGATCTGCACATACGGTCGGGTCTGGAGCCGGTGGCGCGGCGCGATCCCAACGAGCTGCCTGCCGCGTAGCCACTAACGCTGGTCGGGCGGGGTGGCACGCTCCCAGCTTTTCAGGTGCGGCCGCAGCCCGTCGACCGAGAAGACGTGCAGCGAGCCGTCGTCCCGCCGGAACACCACCCGTGACCATCCTCTCATGCCCACCGGCTTGTAGGAGCGCCCGCGGATCGGCAGCGGAACGCCGCGGATGGCGCGGATCAGGATGCGTTCGTAGCGGGACCGGCTGAGCGTCTTCTCCGGAAAGAGGTCGCTCCACGAGCAGAGCCGGCCGACATCGTCGTACTCGGCCGGACGCTCCGGCAGGTCGAGGAGGACCGGGGCGCCGTCCTTCACGATGGCGTCGATCAGGCGAAGGGTGAAGGGATCGGAGACTTTGCGGATCGAGCTCCGGAAGCGCCGCTCGATCCGCGCAGAGATCTCCCGGAGGCTGAGAGCCTCACCTCCGCGCACCGCCCAGCAGGCATCGTCCACCGGCGCGTGAAAGGGGTTGCGCGGATAGCAGGTGTACCGGGCCAGCCATCCCTGCCGGCTCGTATGGGGAATCGGGGCGTACCCCTGGATCACCGGGATGTCCTCCTTCTCGAGCATGTCGAGCTCGAAGGAGGGCCAGGTCATCACCTCGCGGGTGATGCCGGTGATCAGCGTGGCGGTGGCGATGGTAAGGGCCGCGCTCGGTGTGAAGTCCGCCGTCACCTCTACCCGGTCACCCCGGGGCCGCACCCCGATGCCCGTCGACTCCCGGTTGGCGGCGAGGAGCATCACCGGCGGGGGGATGATGTACGAGAGCAGGCGGGCGAGCTTCTCCACGCTGCGACTTCCCCGACGGGCCTCGGGCGGGGCGTTGAAGGAGATGTTGTAGTGGGCGCTGAACCCCCGCAGACGGGCACCGCTCCCCGACCTCCGCTCCCACGCGTCCAGCTCCTCCCTCAGGAAGTGGATCCCCTCCCAGAGCGACCGGCCGGCGCGGGCCGCGCACCCGCCGTCGATCTCAATGACCGGTGTGACCACCTCGATGACCCCGGTGTCGAAGTACATGGCACCGCCGGTGGGGATGTGGTAGGAGGTGCCGGTGCGGTGCATCAGCGGCTGCCGGACGAAGCCTCCGGGGCTGCCGAATACCTTGGCAGGGTCGACGGGCCGGCCGTCCACGAGGAGGACGAACTCCGCTTCGAGACCGATGGAGTCGAGCTCGAACCTCTCCCGCAGCGATCCCTTGTGCAGGTGCGTGCTCGTCTTCTTCTTGATCGGATGGTACGCGCTCATGCGTCCTCCTCGTCGATTTCGTCATCCGGCTCGACCCCCCGCGGCTCCACGACGAGGTAGCCGACGTCGAGGTGCATATGGTCGTCCGCCTCCCCCGGCTCCTCACCGAACGGTCGGATCCAGAGCGCGGGGAGCACCTGGCGGGCCAGCCGGGCGTAGCGCTCGATCGCCTCCTGACCGTCCAGGTCGTCGTCTCCAACCCGGTGGATGTTGACGGCGGTGCCCCACATGTGCGGCGAGGCGTTCGCCGAGAGTCGGTGCGCCGGCGACCGGTAGCCGCCATTCGCCGCGATGTGCACGTAGGTGTCGGTCTCGCGGCGGAAGACCTCCAGATGCGCGGCCAGCACGGTGACGGCCAGCGGAACGTACCGCGGAAATGTCCGTACGCCTTCCTCCTCCCGCAGGTCCACGTCCATGAACTCCCAGAGAGAGAAGCTCGGCGTCACCTCGATCTCCAGCGCGTCCTCCCAGGAGGGAATCTCGTAGAAGTAGCGCGGGAGCCGCCGGCTCACCCCATGGCGGTCCTCCACTACCTGTCCCGGGCGCAGCGCTGCGACGAGCTCGTCTCCGAGCTTCGTCGCGTCCACCACCCTGAGGGAGCGAAGCCCGATCTCACTCATCATCTCCCTCCCCTTCCACCTGCTCGAGAGCGGCGACCGCATCCAGGTGATCGTAAACGAGGCGCGAGATTCGCGCGATGGTTTCGCGGCGCGAGCCGTTGTCCGGCTCCCACTCGGTGAGGACGGCGAGGACATAGGAATCCCCTCCGGAGGGCGTCACGATCCCGGCGTCGTGGGACACCGTGGAGATCTCTCCGGTCTTGTGTGCGACCCGCGTGCCGTCGGGCACCCCCGCCGGGATCGCGCTCCGGAACTCCTGGGCGTGCAGAGTCTCCAGCATGGCGTCGCGGGACTCTTCGCTATGGTGCTCTCCCTCGTGGATCGCCCGGAAGAGGGAGACGAGGCCCGCGGCCGTGACCCTGTTGTTGATCCCGGCTTCGAAGGCCTTCTCGTCCTCGACCCCCCGACGCAGATCTACCCCTGTGACCTGCATCCGGTCGAGCAGCTCACGGGCGCGCTCTACCCCGGCCAGATCGAGGAGGAGGTTGGTCGCCAGGTTGCTGCTGGTGGTGATCATGTGGTGGGCCAGATCTCCGATCCGCATCGTCTTCCCCCGCTGGGCGTGCACCGCGGCGTTGGCATCGCGTCCGGCGCCGACCCGATAGGGCGAGCCGTCGGCCGCGCTCGCGAAGCGGTTTCGGACGTGAAGGCGGGAGAGCGGGGAGATCTCTCCCTCGTCGATCAGCGCGTAGACGACGGCCAGCACCGCCACCTTGATGGTGCTGGCCGCGTGAAAGGAGCGATCTCCCTCCAGGCACCAGGCGGTGCGGGAGCCGTAGTCGTGGAAGGCGACCGCCACCGCCTTCGCGCCGGCCTCCTCGGCGGCGGAGCGGATGGCGTAGTGCAGGTCGGGCGTGGACGTGGCCTCGGATGGCGCCATGAGCAGGTCGATGAATGAAAGAGGCCGGGCCTGAGCATCTGCTCACGCCCGGCCGCCCTTCAGCAAACGGGATGCCCGGTGACGATCCGTGGGGAAAGGCGCTATCCGCCGGCTACCTCCGTCCTCTCAGGCCGTACCCGCGGGTACGGCCTGAGAGGGGTAGTGCGACTCTACGTACTCGTCCAGGATGCGCTGGAACTCCTCCGCGATGTGGTCGCCCCGGAGGGTGGAGTGGTGCTCGCCGTCCACGTAGACGGGCGCCTTCGGCTCCTCGAAGGTGCCGGGGAGGGAGATGCCGAGATTGGCGTGCTTGCTCTCCCCCGGACCGTTCACCACGCATCCCATGACCGCGACCTTCATCTCCTCGACTCCGGGGTGCCGCTCCCGCCAGACGGGCATCTGATCCCTGAGGTATCCCTCGATGTCCTCGGCGAGCTTCTGGAAGTAGGTGCTTGTGGTGCGGCCGCAGCCGGGACACGACGTTACCTGCGGGGTGAATGAGCGCAGCTCCATCGACTGGAGGATTTGCTGCGCCACATGGACTTCCTCGGTCCGGTCTCCTCCCGGCTTGGGGGTCAGGGAGATGCGGATGGTGTCGCCGATCCCCTGCTGGAGAAGCACGCCGAGGGCGGCGCTCGAGGCGACCACGCCCTTCGTGCCCATGCCCGCTTCCGTGAGCCCCAGGTGCAGAGGGTAGTCGCAGAGCGCGGCCAGTCGCCGGTAGACGGCGATCAGGTCTTGCACCCCGCTCACCTTGGCGGAGAGGATGATCCGGTCGTGTCCGAGCCCGATCTCCTCGGCGAAGCGGGCCGAGCGGAGCGCGCTCTCGATCATCGCCTCGTGCATCACCTCCTGCGCGTCCCGCTTGGTGGCATCGGGTCGGCGCGCGTTCTCGTCCATCAGCTCGGTGAGGAGCGCCTGGTCCAGCGAGCCCCAGTTGACCCCGATGCGAACCGGTTTGTCGTGCTCCAGCGCTCGTTCGATGATGGTGCGGAAGTTCTCGTCGTGCCGTTTGGCCCCCACGTTTCCCGGATTGATCCGGAACTTGTCCAGCGCTGCCGCGGCCTCGGGGTACTTCGTGAGGAGGAGGTGTCCATTGTAGTGGAAATCCCCGACGAGCGGGACGTCCACGCCCCGCCGGTCGAGCGCTTCGCGGATGGCGGGAACCGCACGTGCCGCCTCGTCGTTGTTGACGGTGATGCGGACGATCTCGCTCCCGGCGCGCCAAAGGGCGGCCACCTGCCGTGCGGTGCCCTCCGCGTCGGCGGTGTCCGTGTTGGTCATCGACTGGACGACGACCGGGTGCGCGCCTCCCACGAGCACGTTGCCGACGCGGACGTTGACGGTCTTCCTTCTCTCTGCTGCGGTCACGATCGAGGTCGGACGAGGAACATCGTTTTCGAGCGCGAAAGATAACCGCGGGCGGCGGGCTCGGGCAAAGGGCGGTTGTGCACGACGGGTGTCTCAACCTATCGTCCCGGGACGCAGGCCCTTTTCCGGACCCTTCCTACCTCGATGCCCCGACCGATCCAGGACCGGCCGAGCGCGGCCGTACGGCTCACCCTCTTCGGGCTCCTCCTCGCTCTCCCGCTCCTCGTCCCTGCGGGCCTGCACGGGCAGGATGTGCAGGTGCCGCTGGACAGGTCCGGGGAGGTCCGTGCGATCGATGCGCGGCTGGCCGGGCAGCTCGGGCTCTTCGTGGACGAGCATCCGGGGTTCGAGAGTGCGCTCCTCTACCGGCTTCCGGACGGGAGCTATTCGCTGGAGATCATCTCCCGCCGGAACGGAGAGTGGGTCCGGATCCGCCAGCCGCTCACCGCGGCCGAGGCCGCCGCGCTCCGGGAGAACGTCTCGACCCGGATGCAGGCGCGGGCTCCGCGCGTGGCGCTGGGGCAGGATGGCCGATTCCTACTCCTCGGGCAGACCACACTCCTCGGCGTGGGCTTCTACGGATGGGCCATCCCCGAGGTGCTGGACGTGGAGGGAGGCGCGGCGTACGCCGGAACCTATCTCCTCACGGCGGCCAGCGGCTTCTTCCTCCCCTTCCTGCTGACGCAGGATCAGCCGGTCACCTTCGGGATGGCGAACCTCAGCCGGTCGGGCGCCATGCGGGGGGTGGGGCATGGCGTCCTCCTCTATCACCTGGTGGCGGGGCCGGATCCCG
>SKRI01000203.1 GCA_007118565.1 Gemmatimonadota bacterium
AGATCATGTTCACTGGCGGCGTGCGAACGTTCACTGAACGCGCTCGGGAGTGCAGCGAACAAGGAGCTTGCTCTTACTCATGGACCCGGGTTCCTCCAATCACCAGCCGTGCCAACGGATTTCGTTCTCCGAGCGGCGGGGAGCGAACCGGGCACGGGGGTTGCCTTCGTAAGGGAGTAGAGCCGGCCATCGCATGGCCCGCCGTCCGACGGCTGCCGATGGGGCATCGCGGACAATACCTCAGCTCCGCAATTGATCATGAAGAGCAAGATTTTCGCTTCCCTGACGCTGGCTGCCTTCGTGGGCGTCGCCGCGTGCAACGGCCAGGACGACACGCAGTTCGACGACACCACGACCGATCCGGCCGTCGAGCAGCCGACTCCGGGCACCGCCGACCCCGCTTGGGATGACGACATGGAGCAGGATACCCTCTGGGAGGACACGCTCCGCCAGGACGACGATTGGGACACGGATACCGACACGGACTACTAGTCCGCGCAGGATCACGGAAAAGAGCCCGGGCAGATGCCCGGGCTCTTTTTTTTGCCATGCACCCTCCCATTCGATCTAGCTGCCGTCGACCCGGGCCTGACGCACGTCCGGGCCGGCACGTGGGTTGCGCGAATGGCTATGAGTAGGGGCGACGGACCCGGGAAGTCCGGGCCTCCGGATCGAGGCGGAAGGAGGCGCTCATGACGAGCAGCAAGACGATCGGCACACTGATCCTGGTGACACTTTTCGGGCTTACGGCATGTCCCGGTGAGCGCGAGGACCCGTTCCTCGACGATCCGGCGACCGAGGATCCCGCCGACCGGCCACCTCCGGCCCCCTCGGTCGAAGACGACCCCTGGATCGTGGAGGAGCCGGACACTCCGTTCATCACGGACACGGTAGTCGAGACTGACGTGGATCTTTAGGCGGAGTGAGCGTCGCCCGGCTGTCCCCCGAGAAGCGCGTTCTATCGTCCATGGCGAAGCTGCCCATGCCTCTTATCGCGATCCTCGCCCTCGGGCTGACCGCCTGTCCGGACCGGGCTGTGGATTGGGAAGAGGATCCGGCCGTGGCGCCGGACACGTTTCCGCCGGCCGACACGGTACCTCCGCCGGACACCCTTCCCCTCGACACCGGTGAGGATCGGTGGACGAGAGATCCGCCCATCGATACGGAAGCCAGAGTCGGTGATCGGCCGGGGGCCGGCACGATCCATGAAGAGGGGGATCGCCTCACTCCGACATTTCTCTAAGCTGTTGTAGCAGCGAGACGTACCTGTTAGATATGAAGGATCGTGGCACGTCACCCCCGTCGTCTGGAAAGCTCGTGAGATCATCACCCGCCGCCGCCGTTCGGCTCGCGCTTCCCCTCCTGATTCTCCTGGCGGCTCTCGCCGCCTGTGGAGATCCCGACAATCCCGACCGCTCCACCGCCGCCGTGATGGCGTACGCGCAGGACGGGGTCACCGCGGACGAGGAGCGGCGCGCGGCCCTCCGAGAGGAGGCGCGGCAGGACAGCGTTGCGGAGTGGGAGGCCCGCTTCGGCGATCGGGTTCCGGCGCCGGACTCCATCCGCGCCCTCTACCTGAACGCCTGGGCGCTGGCCTCGCGGGACCGCGTGCGGGAGTTCCTGCAGATCGCGCGGGACACCGAGATCAACGCCTTCGTCCTGGACATCAAGGAGTCGGACTCCTACCTGACACATTCGGGAACGGAGATCGCCCTTGCGAAGGAGATCGGGGCGGACGGACGCCCGGCCTCAAACTGGCTTCCGGAGCTCGTCGACAGCCTCAAGGCGAACGACATCTACACCATCGCCCGGATCGTCGTCTTCAAGGACGAGATGCTGGCCACGAAGCGGCCGGATTTGGCTATCCAGACGCGGGAGGGCGGAGTGTTCCGCGACCGTAGCGGCGCCCCGTGGGTCAACCCCTACAACCGCACCGTATGGGACTACCACATCGACATCGCCCGTGAGGCGCTGGAGATGGGATTCTCCGAGCTGCAGTGGGACTACGTCCGCTTCCCGGACGTTCCCACCCGGCTCTACGAGACGATGGTCTTCCCTGGCGCGGACGGCGTCTCCCGCGCGGAGATCATCCGCGACTTCGTGGAGTACTCGCAGAGGGAGCTGGCCGAGTACCAGGTCCCGATCACGGCCGACGTATTCGGCCTCGTGACGCACGTCACGAACGATCTGGGGATCGGGCAGCAGTGGGAGATGCTCTCCGCCGTCGCCGACGTGCTGCTCCCCATGGTCTACCCGTCCCACTATTACGCGGGCTCGTACGGAATCTCCCACCCCAATGCGGAGCCGTACCGCATTCTGCGCATCTCCATGGAGGAGGCGCGTCTCCGCAACGGGGCGATGCGGGAGCGGGGGCAGGAGCCGGCGCGGATCGTCCCCTGGCTGCAGGCCTTCAGCGCCCCGTGGGTGGATGATATCCGGTATGGTGCCACCCACCTGCGCGAGCAGATCCAGGCAACCTACGATGCGGGGCTCACCGACTGGGTGCTCTGGCACCCCGGCTCGCGTTACGCTCCGTACATGGCGGCCTTCCGGGGGGCGGACGGCTCACCCTCCGAGCTCGAGCGGCAGGGATGGACGGCGACCGTGTGGGATCCGCCGGCCGGGCGGTTGAGCCCGATGGTCGCTCAAAACGAGCGCGAGCGGCGGGAGGCAAACGAGCGGCTCGACCGCCTCACCGAGGGACTGGCTCCGGCGGGGTCACAGCGCTCCCCGCTCAGGAACGCGACGCCTCTCCCGTAGCGGTCGTAAGCAGCTCCTCGAGCGCTTCATAACAGGACACCAGCCGGTCGATCCGGCACCACTCTCCGGCCTGGTGCGCCTGCCCGGCGTCGCCGGGACCGAAATTGACGGCGGGGATTCCGCGTCCGGTAAGGCGGGCCACATCGGTCCACGCCTGCTTGGGGGCGCGCTTCAGCGCCCGGCGCTGGATCCAGGGGTCGAGCAGGGGATGGTCGTCGACGACCACTCCGGCCTCCCCGCGGTCGATCACCTCAACCTCCCCGAAGGGCTCGACCAGCCTTCTGAGCTCCGCCTCCGCCTCTTCCACGGACCGCCCCGGCGCGAATCGGAAGTTCACATTGAGATCGGCGCGGTCGGGGATCACGTTCCGCGAGTTCTCGGTCCAGGCCTGTGTGGCGTTCACCACCTCGTAGAAGACGAGATCCCCGAAGCTGACCTCCCGGCGCCCGAAGTCGCGCAGCTTCTCCAGTAGGGGGATCGCCTCGTACAGCGCGTTGCGGCCCTGCCAGGGACGGGCGCTGTGAGCGCGGGCCCCCCGCACGGTGACCGTGGCGTGCACCAGTCCCATGCAGCCGAGCTGGACCTCATCGTCGGTGGGCTCCAGGATCACGGCCAGATCGGGCCGCGGCAGGAGCCGCGCCTCGAGGACCGGCTCGAGGCCGTTCTCGTCGTTGGGGCCCTCCTCGCGGTCGTAGAAGACGAATACCGGTCGGACCGCCATGCTGCGCCACGCACGCAGGAGGGTCATCATCACCGCCACCCCGCCCTTCATGTCGCTCGCCCCGCACCCGTAGACGCGACCGTCACGGATCTCCACCGGCTGATCCTCCGCGCACCGCACCGTGTCGAGATGGCCGACGAGGGCTACGGTGTGCCCGCGGCGGTCCGGTGCGGGATCGCAAACCAGGTTGTTGCCGAGGCGCCGGACAGAGCGACTTCCCCCGTGCTCCAGGCAGAACGCCTCCACGACGTTAGCGATCTCCCGCTCGTTCCCGGTCTCACTGGGAATGGAGCAGAGCTCGAGCGTCAGCCGCGCGAGGTCCCCGGCGCGACCATCTCCCCCCCCTCCCTGGCCACTCATACGGAAACGTCGAAGGTCCGCAGCACCTCGTTGAGGGACGTCTTCCGGTCAGTCGACTCCTTTCGCTCGCCGATGATCAGGGCGCAGGACACGTGGAACTCTCCGGCGGGGAACTCCTTGGGATAGGTGCCGGGGATGACCACCGCGCGCGCCGGGACGCGGCCCTTGAGGTAGCGGGGGTAGTCCTCGGTGACGTCGATGATCGAGGTCGAGGCGGTGAGCACGACGTTCGCGCCGAGCACCGCCTCCCGCTCCACCACCACCCCCTCGACCACGATGCTCCGCGACCCGATGAAGGCCCCGTCCTCGATGATGACCGGGGTCGCGCCCGGCGGCTCGAGGACCCCCCCGATCCCGACGCCTCCCGAGAGGTGGACGCCCCTGCCGATCTGCGCGCACGATCCGACCGTTGCCCAGGTGTCGACCATGGTCCCTTCCCCCACGTAGGCACCGATGTTCACATAGCCCGGCATCATGACGCAGCCGGGCTCCAGGAACGATCCGTAGCGGGCCACACCCGGCGGAACCACCCGAATCCCCTGCGCCTCCAGATTCCGCTTGACCGGGACCTTGTCGTAGAACCGGAGTCCCCCTGCCTCGATCGGCTCTAGGGGCCGCATGGCGAAGTAGAGGGAGATGGCCTGCTTCACCCAGCTGTTGACACGCCACTCCCCGTTGGCTGGCTCCGCTACCCTCACCGCGCCACGATCGAGGAGGGAGATGGTCTCCTCCACCGCCTCCTTCACCCGGTCGTCGCGCAACCGGTCGCGGTCCTCGTACGCCTCCGAAACGATTGCCTCGAGCTCGGCCTGCTCCATCCCTACCTCGTCTGTCGGTCTCGACTGAAAACGTCCTCGCTCCGCGCCACCGCAGCCATCGGGCCACGGAACCGCCCGGCCGGGCGCCGGTAGCAGGGAGTGGAGTGGAACCGCACCCCTGCAGATCTCCGAATCGTGGCCGAACCGACCCGACCCTCCCGCCGTCCCCTCCTCCTCTTCGCCGCGCTGGGGCTGGCCGGGACCGTGATCATCCTGTTCTCGATCACCCAGCTCATGGCCGCCGGCGAACCGGATTTCCATGGGACCGCGTACCACGACGGCTCCCTCGCTCCGGAGTTCACGCTCATCGATCATCGGGGCCAGGCGGCTTCCCTCTCCGACTTCCGCGGCGAGGCGGTCCTCCTCTTCTTCGGCTTCACCCACTGCCCGGACGTGTGTCCGCTCACCCTGTCCCGGCTGCACCGGGCGCTGGACGATCTCGGCCGGCGAGGACAGGACGTTCGCATCGTCCTGGTGACGGTCGACCCGGAGCGTGATACGCCCGATGTCCTCGCCGAGTACATCTCCCACTTCGGGGATCGGGTGGTGGCGCTCACCGGGAGCGAGGACGCGCTCGCCTCCGTCTTCACCGACTATGGCGTGTACGTGGAGGAGGACGAGGCGGGGTCCGGCCATGCAGGGCACGGGAGCGGATCGGCAGGACAGGAGCTCGCCCACAGCTCGGCCGTCTACGGGATCGACCGAGAGGGACGTCTCCGCGTGGTGATCCCTTACGAGCACCCCG
>SKRI01000055.1 GCA_007118565.1 Gemmatimonadota bacterium
CGGGCCGCGAGCGTCAGCAGGCTTTCCAGGCAGGCATCAGGATCGAGATCGAGCCCCAGATGCGTCAGCTTGACCGAGACATGGGCGCGAAGGTCCCGTGTCTCGATCTTCTCCAGCAGCTCGAGATAATGATCCCGTACGGCGGCGGCCTCCGTCGGTGTCTCCACGCGCTCGCCGAGGGCGGTGACGACCGACCCGATCCCGGCGTCCCGGTAGCGGGCAGCGGCATCGA
This sequence comes from Gemmatimonadota bacterium, assembly GCA_007118565.1. Lineage (GTDB taxonomy): Bacteria > Gemmatimonadota > Gemmatimonadetes > Longimicrobiales > Longimicrobiaceae > SKRI01. The sequence goes on from SKRI01000055.1 coordinate 233, forward strand.
GCGCGGCGCCGGCGTCCTCGCCCGGCATGAAGCGGCGAACGGCCCGGCGCGCGAACCGGCGCCGACGGAACTGCTCGGCCAGCCATTGGCTGCGGGAGGCGCGCAGGAGGAGCGAGCGAGCGAGGTGCATCTTCGAGAGATAGCCGCCCCTCCGGATGTTGTCCACCCGCACTGGCCCGCCACCCCTCGTCATCCGGCCGGTGAGTCGGATAGATTGGGGAGATGAACCGGACCCTTCCCTTCCTGCTCTCTGTCATCCTCGGGGGATGCGCTGCCGCCGCTCCCTCCGCGGTACTGCCCGTGGGGGATGATGTCTCGGCCGTGCCCTTCTGCGGCGCCGAGCCGCTTCCGGCCGGGGCGCCGGACGCCGACCTCCACTGCGTCCGCCTGGAGCCGCGGCCGGACTGGCCGGAGGCGCGGGCGTGGGGGGAGATGCGCCCCGCACCCTCACCCTTCGGGGTGGCCGTGGACCGGGACGGGGTTCACCTCTGGGACATCACTGTACGCGCAGAAGGACTGCCGGAGCCCGTTACCGTGGATTCGGGGGCCGCCACCTACGTGGCGTGGGCCACCGGGGCGAACCTCCATCCGGAGATTCGCCTCGGCGAGGTGGGTGCTGGTGACGAGGCCACCGGCCGCATTGCCCTCGACCGCTTCATGGTGCTTGTGAGCGCCGAGGCGTCGCCCGAGGTGGAGGAGCGGAGCGGGCCGATCGTGTTGCGCGGCACCTCTCCCAGCATGCGGATGCTCCCGCACGAGGCGCCCTGGCTCTTCACCCCGGATCCACATCACCACCACCCCGCGCCGGACCCGGGCGCGGACGCCGAGCACCAGCTCCACGCGCACGGACAACATCTCCCTCACGACCCGGCGCCGCTCGAGTGGCGGCCACCGCCGATGCACCCGGCCGTGGTCATGCCCGCGGGGATCGGTGAACTGCGGCCTTCCGTCGAGCCCTTCCTCCCGCACGCGGCCCACGAGGAGGTCCCGGAGGTGCGGCCGACCGAGGTGGTTTCGCTGGCGGACGGCGACACGCTCGAGCTGGTGGCGGCGCCGGTCCGCCGCACCATCGCCGGGCGCTCACATGTCCTCTACGGTTTCAACCGCCAGATCCCGGGACCGCTCATCCGCGCCGAGCGGAACGCAGAGGTGGTGATCCGGGTGCGCAACGAGACCGCCTTCCCCACGGCGGTGCACTGGCACGGGATCCGGCTGGAGAACCGCTTCGACGGGGTGCCGGGCGTCACCCAGGACCCGGTCCTTCCGGGCGAGAGCTTCACCTATCATGTGCGCGTCCCCGATCCGGGTCTCTTCTGGTACCACCCGCACCTGCGGGAGGACGCCACCCAGGGGCTCGGTCTGTACGGAAACCTGCGGGTGGACGCGGACGGGGCGGGCGGTCTTCCCCCTGTCCACCGGGAGGAGACCTGGGTGCTCGACGACCTGCTGCTCGGCACCGATGGCGGCCTCTTCCCCTTCGGGCGCGAGGCCACCACCCACGCCCTCATGGGTCGCTTCGGCAACGTCCTGCTGGTGAACGGCGGGGTGGGGGAAACGCTCGAGGTCGACCGGGGCGAGGTGGTCCGATTCCTCCTCACCAATGTCGCCGCGGTGCGGCCCTTCAACCTGGTCTTCGAGGGCGCCACCGCGCGGCTCGTGGCGGGCGACCTCTCCCCGTTCGCCCGTGAGGAGACGGTGGAGAGCGTGCCCATCGCCCCGGCGGAGCGCTACATCGTGGACGTGCGCTTCGATCAGCCGGGTGAGCACGCCATCACCAACCGGGTGCGCGGCATAGACCACCTGGCCGGCGCCTTCTTCGCGGACGTGGACACCCTGGCGGTGGTGCGCGTGCGGGACCGGGACGCCGCGCCGCTGGAGCGCGACTTCGACGTTCCGCGCGAGAACGCCGACATCTCCCGGGAGGTCGCCCCCCTCCTGGCGCACCTCGACCGCGCGCCGGACCGGGAGCTGCTCCTCACCCAGGAGATCGGGCCGCTCCCCTTTCCGCTCCGGCCCATGATGCAGATGGACTCCGCCTACTTCCACCCGGTGGAGTGGAGCGGCACCATGCCGGACATGGACTGGATCCCCACCGCCAACGAAGTCCGCTGGATCCTGCGCGACCCTGCGACCGGCCGGGAGAACCACGAGATCGACTGGCGCTTCCGCGAGGGGGAACTGGTGCGCCTCCGCATCCGCAACGAGCGGGAGGTCCTCCACGCCATGTATCACCCCATCCACCTGCACGGCCAGCGCTTCCTGGTGCTCGCCATGAACGGGGTGCCGAATCCGAACCCGGTGTGGAAGGACACCTTCGTCCTCCCGGTCGGCTGGACCGCCGAGCTGCTGGTGGAGATGTCGAATCCCGGCGACTGGATGCTCCACTGCCACATCTCCGAGCACCTGGAGAGCGGGATGCACGCCGTCTTCCGCGTCGACCCGCGCGAGGGGGAGTGGGAGGGGTGGCGGGGCTTCTCACCGGGTGATCCCATCGACCACCATGCCGAGCCGCACCAGCACTGAGTCGTGGCGGCGTGGCTCGCTCCGGAGACGGGATCGGCGCCGCGAAAACCACGATGTCGCTATGCTCGGTGTTTTCCGCTCTGCCCGCCCGTCTCTTCCGCTTATTCGTGGGGATGAGCGAGAACGCTCCGGAGACGGGATCGGCGACGCGAAAAACTACGATGTCGCTGCGCTCGGTATTTTTCGCTCTGCCAACCCCGTCTCCTCCGCTCATGTTGTGAGCGGTCGGGACCGCTCCGGAGCCCGGCTGCGCCGGTCTCCTGCGCGGGTCGGCGAGCCCTGCGGTCTCGCCTCCGGCAGCGGGGAGCTACGGCGCTCCGCGCCGGGATCTCCCCGCTGGAGTTGCCGGTGGCGATGGAGCGCTCTACCGCGTCTCCCTGACTTCCGACGCGTCGTCCAGCTCAGAGAGGAAGCCGCCGATCTCCCGGATCGCCTCCTCGGGCGCCTCCTCCTGCACGAAGTGGCCCGCCTCGGCGAGCTCCACCACCCGCGCCTCCGGGAGTGCCCCCCTCCAGCGAGCCAGGGCATCAGGGCCGAAGGCCGAGTCCTTCATTCCCCAGAGCAGGAGCGCCGGCTTCTCCGCGATCCTCTCTCTCCGCTGCCAGAGCGCCTCGTACCAGTCGCCTGATTCGCCCAGCTCGCGCGCGAAGACCCAGGGAGCGTGCCGCGTGGTCGGGGTGGGGAAGACATCGAGGTAGTGGCGGTGGATGTCCTTGGTGAGTTTGCTGCGGTCTCCGAAGAGCATCGGCAGGAGCACCCGCGGCGAGAAGTTCAGCCGCTCGTAGAGGAAGCGGCCCATGGCTCCGGACATGAGCCGGCTCATCTTCTCGGCCGAGGTGCCGGCCAGCGACCACATCCAGCTGTTGAAGAGGACCAGGCCGCGGACGTTTTCCGGGTGCGCGATCGCGTAGGAGAGACCGATCGGGCCGCCGAAGTCGTGGACCGCGAGTACGAGGTCCCGCAGCCCCAGCCGCTCGATCAGCGTCTCCAGCCGCCGGGCGTGTGCCTCCGGCCGGTAGTCTGCTGTCTCCGGCTTTTCGGAGAGGCCGAACCCGAGGTGATCTGGGGCGATGACGCGATGCGATTTCGATAGCTCCCGGATCAGGTGCCGGTAGAGGAAAGACCAGGTGGGTGTGCCGTGGACCATGAGGAGGACGGGCCCCGTTCCCTCATCCACGTAATGCATCCGGCCGCCTTCGACCTCCAAGTAGCGGGAGGCGAAGGGGTACAGCGAACGGTCGATGCGCACATCGCTCATGGTGACGCCTCCGCGTGCGGGGGTGGATTCGGCCGCGCGAGGAGCTCGATGAGCTCGTCACCAACACGGTCGAGAGGATAATTCGCAGGATCGAGCACGTAGTGCTGGGCCGCACCGTCGATCGTGGCGAAGACCAGCCGGGCGCGCACGGCGGGATCGGGCGATCCGAGCCCGGTGAGCAGCGCCTCGATGTTCGCGAGGATGGTTTCGGCCCACTCCCCGACCCGCTCGCCCAGCCCCGCCACCACGTCCGGCTGAGCCCGGAGCTGGTACCAGAGAGACCAGAAGTCCGGTCGGGCCCGCACCGTATCGAAGGCGGAGCGGATCAGTACGGTCAGAGCCTCCTCCGGAGATGGAGCCTCCGATGCATCGGCGAAGTCCTCCTGGATCTCCTCAATGCTGCGCTCGAAGATGGCGTGCAGGAGCTCTTCTTTGCCCTCGTAGTAGTTGTAGAGTAGGCCTTGGGAGACTCCTGCCTCCTCGGCGAGCATCCGGATCGAGGTGCCCGCGAACCCATGACGCGCAAAGAGGACGAGCGCGGCGTCCATGATTCTTTCACGACTCCGGGCTCGAAGACGGGCGAATTCTTCGGAGGATCTGGGCATTTTGATGATTGATTGAATGCACATTCAATGATAACAATGAGGGAGGGGTTGCGGAAGCCCTCGATGGAAGGCCTTCGGGTGAAGAAAGGAACGGACCGCTCATGCGGTTGGTCCCGCCTCCCTTCCGCATTAGATTTCGATGCTGGCTGATCTTCCGGAGCCGCAGTATCCCCCAACGACACCGATGATGCGTACCGTCTCCCTCCCGATGGCTCTCGCCGCCTCCCTCCTCCTGGCCTTGCCGGCTGCCGCCCAGGAGCGTCCCGACTTCTCGGAGAACGTCCGCGAGTTCATCTCGGTGGACGCGCCGGCGGTGCTCCTCAACTACGTGACGGTCGTGGATGGGACCGGAAACCCCGCTGTCCCGGATCGCGCGGTTCTCATAGAGAACGGCCGCATCACGCAGGTCGGGCCTGCCGGCTACGTCCGTCCGCCGGACGGGGCGGAGGTCCTCGAGCTGCGCGGCCACACGGTGATCCCGGGAATCGTCGGGCTGCACAATCACACCTTCTACACCACCGCCAACCGCCGCGCCCAGGCCAGCGTCACGGCCCCACGGCTCTATCTGGCCAGCGGCGTGACCACCATCCGCACCACGGGGAGCTACCATCCGTACGCGGAGATCAACCTCAAGCGGGCCATCGAGACGGGGCAGGAGGCCGGGCCGTACATGCACGTGACGGGGCCCTACATCACCGGGCCCACCATGAGCTACATGACCGGGGTGGAGACCGAGGAGGAGGCGCGGCGCGTGGTGGCCTACTGGGCCGAGGAGGGGGCCACCTGGTTCAAGTTCTATACGCGGGTGAACCGGGAGGCGGCGCGTGCCGCGATCGCGGAGGCCCACCGCCGCGGTCTCAAGTTCACCGGACACATCTGCTCGCTCTCCTTCACCGAGGCGGTCGAGCTGGGAATCGACAACATCGAGCACGGCTTCTTCACCAACACGGACTGGGATCCGGATAAGCAGCCGGACGAGTGCCCGCCCGGGGCGCTCACCCGCCTCGCCGACGTGGAGGTGGACGGCCCCGAGGTGGCGGCTACAATCCGGACCATGGTCGAAAACGATGTTCCCATGACCTCGACGCTCGCCGTCTACGAGCTGATGCTCCCGGACCGGCCCCCGCTCGAGGACCGGGTGCTCGAGGCGCTGGCACCCGAGGCGCGTGCCGAGTACCTGGCCACCCGCGAGGCCATCGCCGCGCGGGCAGATGACTCGCCCTGGACGCCCATCTGGGAGAAGGCGCTCGCCTTCGAGAAGGCGTTCCACGATGCGGGCGGGGTGCTGGCCGCGGGCGTTGATCCGACGGGCATCGGCGGCGCGCTCCCCGGCTTCGGCGATCAGCGCAACTACGAGCTGCTGCTGGAGGCCGGGTTTGCACCTTTGGAGGCGCTCCGCATCATGACGCTGAACGGCGCCATCGTCCTCGGCGAGGACGACCAGTACGGCTCGATCGAGGAGGGCAAGCTCGCCAACCTGGTGGTGATCGAGGGGGATCCGGTCGAGCGATCCGAGGAGATCCGCAACGTGCGCATGGTCTTCCGCGAGGGGGTGGGTTACGACCCGGATGCGCTCATCGCCTCTGTGCAGGGCAGGGTGGGGATCGACTGAGCACTGAGGTACGGTGATGATGACCAGATCCCTTCTCTCCCCCCTTTCCATCCTGCTCCTGGTTGCGGCGTGCGCGCCGCCGCCGCCGGCCGTGGGGCCGGAGGCATACGACGTGGAGCTGGTGACGCGGGAGGCGTGGGGAGCGCAGCCGGCCATGGGTGGGATGCGGCCGCACGAGATCGACCGCATCACCGTTCACCACACCGCCTGGAACCAGCAGCCGAACCGCGCGCTCGACGACAAGCTGCAGGCGCTGCAGCGCTTTTCGCAGAGCGAGGAGGAGGTGGCACCCGGGCGGATGAAGGAGGCGTGGGCGGACATCCCCTATCACTACTACATCGACGTGCACGGGCGGGTGGCCGAGGCGCGCTCCGTCCGGTATGCCGGGGACACCAACACCGACTACGATCCGTCGGGCCACCTGCTGATCGTTCTGGAGGGCAACTTCGAGGAGGACGAGCCCACGCCGGAGCAGCTCGCCTCCCTCGAGCGGATGCTGGTTTGGGGCGTATCGCGATGGGGCATTCCCGCAGAGCGGGTGGACGGACACGACGACCACGCCTCTACCCTCTGTCCCGGACGCAACCTGAAGAGACATCTCCCGGCCCTCCGCCAGGCGCTGCGCGCGGATTCGGGCGCGCGCTGATCGGCATCTCCCTCCTCGCGGCGGCGCGGGACGGGAAATGCAGGAGGAATCCGACGAGTCAGCAATCACCCCTACGATGAACGAGAAGCCATGGTCGAGCAGACGACACGCTACGGGATCAGCACCACCGTTTCTCTCCCCTACCAAGAGGCGGTGGAGCGCACGCGGGAGGCACTTGCGGAGGAGGGGTTCGGAATCCTGACGGAGATCGACGTCGCCGCGACGCTCAAGAAGAAGATCGACGTCGACTTCCGCCCCTACGTGATCCTGGGTGCGTGCAATCCCCCGCTTGCGCATCGGGCGCTGACCGCGGAGCGCGACATCGGGCTGCTCCTCCCCTGCAACGTCATCGTCTATGCGGGTGACGAGGAGGGAACGAGCGTCGTTGCCGCCATGGATCCGCGTGCGGCGCTGGGCCTGACCGGGAATGCGGAGATCCAGCCAGTCGCCGAAGAGGTGAGCGGGATCCTGCACCGCGCGCTGGAAGCGATCGGCAAGGGGTCACCCTGATACACCAGCAGCCGCCGCCGAGCGAGTTCTCTGACCTTCCCCCCATCGAGCTCGAGGTGTAATCCTCGATCCCCGCACCCGTAAAGTGATGACCGGCCCTATTCGCAGGATCGTCGTTGCCGTGGGATCCGCCTTCAAGGAGGATCCCGTGCTCGCCCCCGCGCTCGCCCTCGGTCGGGAGCTCGGCGCCAGGCTCCACGTGGTCCACGTCTTCGATCTGCCTGACGTGGTGAGCCACACCTACTCCCGGGAGGGGCACGACCCTGAAACGCTTCGCGAGCGTTACGAGAGGGAGCTGCGGGGTGCGCTGGAGGACCAGGTGGCGGAGCATGAGGGGCCACCCGAAACCGAATGTCTGGTCGTTCGGGGCTCCACGGCGAACGGCATCGCCGAGACGGTGGGCCGGGTCGGGGCGGAGCTGGTCATCGTGGGTGCGAGCCGGGAGCCGCGCAAGCTCCGGAACACCCTCGGCACGGTCGCCGAGCGGGTCATCGCGCGCTCGCCGCGTCCCGTGCTGGTGGTGAAGCGGGAGGCGGTCACGCCGCTCCGCCGCGTCCTGACGACCACGGACCTCTCCGACGAGGCGGGGGATGTTTTCGATCGCGCGCTGGACACGGTGGATTGGCTGGCCCGGGGCACCCCCGAGGTCCGGTGCCTCTTCACTGTTCCCGAGCTCGTATCCTTCGTGCCGGTGATCACGGACCGGAAGGAGGGAGAGGAGATGGCGCGGGCGCGGGCGAAGCTCGTCCACTTCCTCCAGGACCGGAAGCAGCGCTCGGCGCCCATTGCGCCGCAGGTCCGCACCGGCTCTCCCGCCGGGGAGATCGTGGCCGAAGCGCGGGAGTGGGGGGCGGATCTGGTGGTGTTCGGCAGCCATGGCCGGACCGGGGCGGCGCGTCTCCTGCTCGGCAGCGTCGCCTCCGCCGCGATCCGGGACGTCGAATGCAACGCGCTCGTCGTGCCTCTGCACCGAGACGCGTAAAAACGAGCGCAGGCGACGCGTCGGCTCAGCATCCGACGATGACGCGCGTACCCGGGAAAGACGATGCTCCGGAGGACGGCGAAGGCGGAGCGCCTCCCCCCGCGCCGGAGCGGAGTGCGTATCTCCGCCGAGCGGGGAGGCTTCCGATCCGGCGCGCTTTGCTGGGAGCATTCATCGCTATCGGGGCTCCGCTGGGATGGCTCCTCATCCGGGTGGCGTCCGGAGCGCCTCCCGAGGGGGAGGTCGCCCGGCACGCAGCGCTATACCTATACATGCTTTTCGGTACCATGGCGGCGTTCGCCGCCTTCGGCTACCTGCTGGGCCGGAACGAGAAGCAGCTGCTCCGTGCCAACCGCCGGCTCGACGAGATGGCACTCACGGATGCCCTGACGGGGCTTCGCAACACCCGCTATTTCTGGAGCCGTCTGGCCGAGGAGCATGCCGGTCAGGAGCGGGGAGAGGCTCCGCTCGCGATCATCCTCTTCGACATCGATCACTTCAAGGCGGTCAACGACCGCTATGGCCACCCCGCCGGGGACGAGGTGCTGGCAATGGTGGGAAATGTGTTCGAGCGATCCGCGCGCCATCGGGAGACGGCCGCACGGGTCGGGGGGGAGGAATTCGCCCTGCTGCTCCCCGGGCAGGACGGGCCGAGGGCGGTGGAGGCAGCAGAGCGGATCCGGAAGGTGATTGAGGGTCGGACGGTTTTTGCGCCGGACTCCGGAGAGGTGATCCGGGTCACGGTCTCGGCGGGCGTGGCGAGCACGGCCGACGAGTCGGAGCTCTCGTCGGAGGAGCTTTACGCGGCGGCGGACCGCGCCCTCTACGCTGCCAAGGAGGCGGGGCGGAACCGGGTCGTCCTGGCTGACGGAGCGAGCCACCCCGCTCGCTGACCCGTCCGCGCACGTGTCGAAGGATGGCGCATGGCGGACCGGTGCGTATCTTCGGCGTTGGAAAAGCTCGGCCCATGTACCGGAAGGAGATCTTGAGCACCACGAACGGAAGCGACATCGTCGACATCACCATCATCGGCGGGGGGCCAACCGGGCTCTACGCCGCCTTCTACGCCGGACTCCGCGGCGTCTCCTGCCGCGTGGTGGACGCCCTGCCCCAGCTGGGTGGACAGCTCATGGCGCTCTACCCGGAGAAGTACATCTTCGACGTCGGCGGATTTCCGAAGATCCTGGCCAAGGATCTGGCCAAGAACATGATCGAGCAGGGAACCCAGTTCGATCCCGAAATCGTGCTCGAGGCCGAGGTCGGCGAGCTGGTCCCCGAGGACGGCCACATCCGGCTCGTTACCCGGCAGGGTGAATTCCTCTCCCGGACCGTTGTGATCACGGCGGGGAAGGGGGCGCTCAACCCCCGCATACTCGAGTGCCCGGGATTCGAGGAGCACTACCGTCCGGACGGCGGCGTACGCACCCATGTGCATCAGCCCGAGGAGTTTCGCGGGAAGCGCGTCCTCCTTGTCGGCGGAGGTGACTCCGCAGTGGACTGGGCGCTCGGCCTCAAGGACATCGTGAGCGAGCTGACGATGATCCACCGGCGCCCCGGCTTCCGCGCCCACAAGGCGACCGTGGCCGAGGTCGACGCGGCGGTCGAGCGGAAGGAGCTCGAGCTGCTGATCCCTTACGAGGTAAGGGATATCGCGGGGCAGGAGGGGTGCGTGGTCGGGGCCACGATCTTCAACAACAAGACGGACGAGGAGCGGCACCTGGCGGTCGATGCCGTCATCGCGCTGCTGGGCTTCAAGCCCGATCTGGGGCCGATCGCGGAGTGGGGTCTCGAGCTCGAGCGCAACAGCATCAAGGTCTCCCAGACCATGGAGACGAACCTTCCGGGCGTTTACGCCGCGGGAGACGTGACCCACTACCCGGGCAAGCTCGAGCTCATCTCCACCGGTTACGGGGAAGCGGCAATCGCCGTGAACCACGCGGTGCACTTCCTGGATCCGAAGGCACGGCTCAGTCCGGGACACTCGACCCACCTGACGGCATTCCGCGACCAGCAGGATGGGTGAGGCGGCTCGCGGCTCGCAGCTCGCGGCTCGCGAGGATGACAGCCCCCTTCGAAGCCACCGGGACCTTCGCGTCTGGCAGATTGCCATGGACCTGGTCGCACTGGTCTACGACGCAACCCGAAGCTTTCCCGACGACGAGAGATTTGCACTCTCATCGCAGCTACGCCGCGCGGCCGTATCGGTGCCCTCGAACATCGCAGAAGGCCATGGGACGGGGAGTGATGGTGCCTTTGCTCGGCATCTCGATATCGCGGCAGGATCTCTTGCGGAAGTCGAAACGCAACTCGAGATCGCTCGGAGGCTCGGTTACCTCAAGGGCCGCAAGGAGGAGCTGAGGGAAGCTCTGGACGGAACCGGCAGGATGCTCAGGCGCCTGCGCCAGCGGGGGCGATCGTGAAACCCGGTTGGCGAGCCGCGAGCCGCGAGCCGCGAGCCGCTCTGATAACCGGCGGCGGAGTTCGCGTCGGGCGCGCCATCGCGCTCGGCCTGGCCCGCGAAGGCTTCCGCGTGGTCGTCCACTACGGCCGCTCGCAGGATGACGCCGAGCGGGTCGTGCGGGAGATCCGCGATGCCGGCGGCGAGGCCGTGGCGATCCAGGCGGACCTGCGCAATCTGGCTCAGGTGGAGCGCCTCGCGGCGGAGGCGGAGGCGGCCTTCGGCGCGGTAGACGTCCTCGTCAACAACGCCGCGACCTTCGCCGGAGAGGGCATCGGGGATGTGTCGCCCGAAATCTGGTCCTCTGCGGTCGACATCAATCTTCGTGCGCCGTTCTTTCTCACCCAGCACCTCGCGGAAGGGATGCGGGCGCGGGGAGGTGGGGTGGTGATCAACATTACCGACCTCTCCGGGATGCAGGCCTGGTCCGGGCATGCCGCGCACGGCATCGCCAAGGCGGGGCTCGTGCACTTCACCCGCATCGCGGCCCGGCAGCTGGGACCGGAGGTGCGGGTGAATGCTATCGCCCCCGGCACCGTCCTCCCGCCGGACGGCACGAGCGAGGACGAGATCGAGCGACTGGCGAGCAGGTCGGCCCTTGGGCGGATCGGTGACCCCGCCGACGTGGTCCAGGCGGTCCTCTATCTCGTCCGCGCGGATTTCGTTACTGGGCAGCTCCTGGCGGTGGACGGCGGACGGCTCGTTCACGACTGATGGCCCGGGGCCGTCCGGAACTCCGGAAGCGGCTGAGCCGTACCAGACCCATCCGTCGGGGCGATCCGCTCTGCCCATCTCCCAGCATCCCATTTCATGTCGGCTCGCGGTCGCTCCAAGAAGACGCGTCGTTCAGGTCGAGCGAAAAAGGCGCCACGCCGCTGGCTGGGACGGCTGGTGAAGCTCCTTCTGGTGCTGGCGCTGGTCGCGGCTGCCGGTGCGACCGCCTGGCTCTGGCCGCGCTGTGCGGACGATGGTTGCCCCTCGGTGTCAGCGCTCCGCGAGTACACCCCTCCCCAGGCCAGTCGCGTCTTCGATCGCGAGGGTGACATGGTTGCGCACCTGGCCGCCGAGCGGCGCATCGTCGTCCCACTCGACTCGATCCCGGCGCACGTAGTCGATGCCTTCCTGGCTGTCGAGGACAGGCGCTTCTACGAGCACCCGGGCGTCGACTTGCGCCGGATCCCCGGTGCGGTCGTCCGAAACGTCCGCTCGCGCCGGTTCGAGCAGGGGTTCAGCACCATCACGATGCAGCTGGCCCGGAACGTCTTCCCGGAGCATCTCACGCGCGAGAAGACGGTGCGGCGGAAGGTCTGGGAGCTGGTCCTTTCCCTGGAGGTCGAGCGGGAGCTCTCCAAGGACGAGATCCTGGAGCTGTACCTGAACCAGATCTATCTGGGAGATGGATCCTATGGCGTGGAGGCGGCGGCGCGCGGGTACTTCGGCAAATCCGTCACCCGGCTAGACGCGGGTGAGGCTGCCGTGCTCGCCGCGCTCCCCCGCGCCCCTTCCCACTACAATCCGCGCATCAACGAGGATGCGGCGCTCTCCCGCCGCAACCTGGTCCTCTCCCTGATGGAGAGTCAGGGGGTGGTCGAGCCTGCGACGGCGGAGGCGGCGCGGAAGGCCCCGCTCGAGCTGGCCGCACCGTACGGCGCCCGGGGCGAGGCGGCCTATTTCGTGGCCGCCGTCCGGCGCGAGGTGCGGGAGCACTTCGGGGAAGAGAGCGAGGTCGCGGGACTCCAGATCCACACCACCCTCGACCGGGCCATGCAGCGCTCGGCCGAGCGGCGGCTCCGCGAACAGATCGAGGCCATCGAGGCGGGGCGCTACGGGGCGTATCCCCACGGCGCATGCAATGGGGAAAGCGCCTGCCTGCAGGGGCTCTTCGTGGCGCTCGAATCGGCCACGGGGGAGGTTCGTGCGCTCGTCGGCGGCCGCGATTTCGCGAGCAGCCAGTTCGACCGGGTCCACCACGCCCGCCGCCAGTCCGGCTCCGCCTTCAAACCGTTCGTCTATGCTACCGCCCTCACCTCGGGCGTGCCGGTTACGACGGCACTCCTCGGACCGGGCGCCGCTCGGAGCGAGGGGGGCTACCGCCCCGCGGATCACGTCTCCGACGAGAGCCGGGTGGACCTTCGGGAAGGGATGCGGCTCTCCTCGAACCGGGCCGCGGTGGCGCTCGGGGAGCAGGTCGGCGTGGGGCGGGTGGTGCAGACGGCGAGAACCATGGGGATCTCCACGCCGATGCACGAGTACCCCTCCACCTTCCTGGGCGCGGCCGACGTGGTTCCGCTCGAGATGGTGGCGGCCTACGCGGCCTTCTCCACCGAGGGACGGGTTCCCGAGCCCCGACTGATCACCCGGGTGCTGGATGCGGACGGCAACACGCTCCTCGAGACGAAGCCGGTCCGGACGCAGGCGCTCGCACCCGGTCCCGCCTATCTGACCCTCAACCTCATGGAGGACGTGGTGAGCCGGGGCACGGGGAGCGGGGTGCGGAGCGCGCTGCCGGGGCGGGTACCGGCGGCAGGGAAGACCGGAACCACCAACGATGCGGCGGACGTCTGGTTCGTCGGCGTTACGCCGGACATGGTGGGGGGCGTGTGGCTCGGGTTCGATCAGCCACGCCGGATCATGCACGGCGCGAGCGGCGGGCGACTGGCGGCGCCTCTCTGGGGGAGGATCATGGCGGACGCCTACGAGGGCCGACCCGCCGCGGGAAGCTGGCTCATGCCGCCGGACGTGAAGGCGGTGCGGGTCAACCGCAACTCGGGGATGCTCCCGACGAGCGAGTGCCCGGAGGAGGAGGTCGCCACCGAGCTGTTCCTCTCAGGGACGGAGCCGACCGAATACTGCCATCTCCACCCGGAGCACGGGATCGAGGGGTGGTTCCGCCGCGCGCGCCGGACGGTGGAGGGGTGGCTGGGGGGCAGCTGACCGGCGGAGGTGGGCATCGTGGTACGCCCGTTGCCGTGATTCGGAACGACAGTGGATGTCCGGACCATTGCCAGGGGGTCACCCGTCATGCGTATCGCGATGGTCTCCACACCCTTCGTCGCCGTTCCTCCAAAGACGTACGGCGGTACGGAGCTGGTCGTGTCCGAGCTGGTCGAGGGACTCCAGGAGGCGGGGCACGAGGTCATCCTCTTCGCCACAGGTGATTCCCGCACGGCTGCGGCGCTCCGCTCGATCTATCCGACGGCCCAATGGCCGCCGGAAATGCTCACCGACCTGAATCATATTTCCTGGGCCTACCGGGAGGCCTGCGCCATGGGCGCGGACCTCATCCACGCGCACTCGGCCGTGGCGCTCGCGGCGGGCCGCCTCTCCCCCGACATTCCGCTGGTCTACACGCTTCACCACGAGCGGGACGAGAACCTATCTGCGTTCTACCGCTATTTCAGGCATGCCAAGTACATTGCGATATCCCGGGATCAGGCAAGCCGGGAAATTCGCCTTCCGGAGGTGACAGTCATTCACCACGGTCTCGACCCATCTCCGTACGAATACCGCGAAACGCCGGAGGACTACGTTTGCTTCATGGGGCGCTTCGCCGAGGTGAAGGGACCGCACACCGCGATGGACGTGGCGGAGCAGGCGGGGGTCAGAATCCGGGTGGCCGGAGAGACACACCCCGTGGATCGCGAGTTCGGAGAGAGGGAGATCCGTCCCCGGCTTACCCGTCCCCACGTCTCCTACGTCGGGTGCGTCGGCCTGTCAGAGAAGGTGCCGCTCCTGCGAGGCGCTCGTGCGCTCCTCTCTCCGATCGGATGGAACGAGCCGTTCGGCCTCGTCTTCATCGAGGCCATGCTATCGGGCTGTCCGGTCGTCGCCTTCCCACGCGGCAGCGTCCCCGAGATCGTCGAGGAGGGCGTGACGGGATTCGTGGCGCAATCCGCGGACGAGATGGCCGAGATCATCCGCCCCGGCGGGCGTCTGGAGGGGTTCGACCGCCTGCGGTGCCGGGAGCGGGCCGTGGAGCGCTTCAGCCGAGAGCGGATGGTGCGGGAGCACGTGGCGCTCTACGAACGAATCCTGCGCGCGGGAGTGGCGGAGCTTCGGCAGGACCGGAGCGGCGCGCGCGCCGAACGCCGATGAAGAGGATGCGATGAGCCGGGAATCTGCAGGCGTTGAAGTGGAGGAGCGGATCATCCCGATGGAGGAGGCCGTCGGGTATGCCGCCGTGGATCCCGCCCACGAGACGCCGCTCGACGGAGTGCTCGTCCTCAAGCATGCCCGCCTCTATCTGGTGGCCGACGGGAACGGTGACATCGCACCGGCAGGACAGGGAGGGCTCGGCCTCTACCACGACGACACCAGGGTGCTGAGCCATTACGAGCTCCGCTTCTGCGGCCATCCCCCGGTCCTCCTTTCCTCGCATGCGCCGAAGATGTATGGCGCACAGATCGACCGGGCGCTTTCCGACCGCGACTTCGGCGGAGATCCGTGGGATCCGAAGAACAGCGTGCATATCCGTCGCGAGCTCCTGCTCGACGACCGGCTGAGCGAGCGGCTCACGCTCACCAACTTCCTTACCCGGGATATCTCCTTCCGGCTCGAGCTCCGGCTCGGTGCCGATTTCGCCGACATCTTCGAGGTGCGCGGTTGGGACCGGAAGGAACGCGGGAGCTACCTGGCACCCGAGTATTCGCCAGATGCCGTCTCCTTCTCCTATCGCGGCCGCGATGGGAGGCTTCTCCGGACCATGGCCCGGTTTGCCGAGCCCCCCGACGAGTGGGGGGACCGGCTCGCTGCCTGGGAGGTGGGTCTGGCACCGAACGAGACCCGCGAGATCGAGTGGCAGATCGTTCCGCCGGAGGTCGAGGAGCTCGAGACGATCGAAACCGGACTGTTCGACGGGCGGCGGAAGCCGCTCGCGCGAATCTACCGGGGTTGGCACCAGGAGTGCGCCGCCTGGAGCTCGGACGTCGCTGAGTTCGATTCCGCCCTCGACCAGGCGGTCACCGACCTTCGCGGCCTGTACGTGGAGTCCGAGGGGGAGGAGATCATCTCCGCCGGAATTCCCTGGTATTCCACGGCGTTCGGCAGGGACTCCCTGATCACCTCCCTGCAGACACTTCCTCTGAATCCGCGTATCGCCCGGGACACGCTGGAGTACCTGGCTCACCACCAGGGAACGCGCGAGAACGAATTCACGGAGGAGCAGCCCGGGAAGATCATGCATGAGCTCCGACGGGGGGAGCTGGCCCGCGCGGGCGAGATTCCGCACATCCCCTACTACGGGACCATCGACGCCACCCCTCTCTGGCTCATCCTCCTGCACGAGACCTGGCGTTGGACCGGGGCTCGCAACCTCGTGGAGCGGCTCCTTCCCAATGCGGACCGCGCGCTGGAGTGGATCGACCGGTATGGGGACCTCGATGGCGATGGGCTCGTAGAGTACAGGCGTGTCTCGGAGAAGGGGCTCGCCAACCAGGGGTGGAAGGATTCGCACGACGGGGTTTCCTTCCCCGATGGTCGCCCGGCCCGCGCGCCGATCGCGCTCGTCGAGGTGCAGGGATACGTGTACGACGCCAAGTACCGGATGGCGAGCCTCTTCTCTCAATTCGGCCAGGAGGAGCGGGGCAGAGCGCTCCTCGAGGAGGCTCGTGAGATGGGGGCGCGTATCCGGGAGCAGTACTGGCTGCCCGACCTCGGCACATTCGCCCTGGCGCTGGATGGCGAGAAGCAGCCGGTACCGACCGCCACCAGCAATGCCGGCCACCTTCTCTGGAGCCGCGTTCCCACCCCGGAACAGGCCCGGCTCATGGCCGCTCACCTGTCCGACGGGGACATGTTCTCGGGTTGGGGCCTGCGGACGCTCAGCGCCCGGCATCCCGTCTACAACCCGATGAGCTACCACAACGGCTCCATCTGGCCGCACGACAACGCGATCGTTGGGCTGGGGCTATCGATCAGCGGGCACACGGATGCGGCACTGCCGATCTTCTCCGCGCTCTATGATGCCGCGTGCGGCATGCGCTATCACAGACTCCCGGAGCTCTTCTGCGGAATGCAGCGCGCGCACGGCATGCGCCCCGTGCTCTACCCTGTGAGCTGCTCGCCGCAAGCGTGGGCGTCGGGGGCTTTCTTCATGCTGCTTCAGGGGGCGACCGGCCTCCTGCCGGACGCCCCCGCGGGCGTGCTTCACGTTCGCTCTCCTACGCTCCCGCCCTTTCTGAACGAGCTCACCGTGCGGAACCTCGCCGTGGGAGAAAGCCGGGTGTCCCTTCAGTTCCAGCGACGCGGCGGGAGGACGCTGGCCAACCTCCTCGGCGTGGAGGGGGATTCGATCCAGGTGCGGATCGAGATCTAGGGGTAGGAACGCGACTCGCTGCTCGCCGTTCGCCAAGGCCTGACGCGGATCGAGAACCCCTCGAAATCCGCGGGTTCGGCGTGTAGCCGGATCGAGGTACCTCGTCTTGTGCCACTGCCACTGCCAGCTGCCAGCCGCGAGCCGCGTCAGTCCATTACTTCCTCGGGTGCCGCTCGCGGTCGAGGGTATCGGGATCTCGGCTGCCGGGTCGGGTCTCGGGCGTGTTCTCCCGGATCACGTCGTGCTTGCCCTCCCGCTTCAGATCCAC
>SKRI01000002.1 GCA_007118565.1 Gemmatimonadota bacterium
CGCCGCCCATGGACGAGAAGGAGACGGCGCGCTCCACCCCCTCGGCGAGATCCTCCGCGAGCTCCCGGATCCGCGGCGCAAGCTTTCCGGCATGATCGGGGGCCCCCTGCACCACCGCCTCCGCCTCCTCGGCGGAAAGGCTTTCGCTCCGACGCAGATCGTCCCGAAGGCGCCGCGTTCCCAGGGGAACATCCCTCGTGAGGACGGGGGCGCCCCCCTGCACGACGTTGATCGTCGAAAGCTCGTGACCGACGTTCACCAGCGCGACGGTCCGATCGAGGAGCTCCGGATAGTTGTACTCGAAGGCGTTGTGAATCGCGAAGGCATCGACATCGACCACCGTGGGAACGACTCCGACATCCTGTAGGAGAGAGATCTTCTGCGTGACGAGATCTCGCTTGACGGCCACGAGAAGCACGTCCATCTGCAGCCCATCGCCGTCCGGATCGAGGATCTGAAAATCGACCTGCACGTCATCCATGTCGAACGGGACATGATTCTGCGCCTCCCAGCGCATCAGCTCCCGGGCCTCGGCCTCGGTCGTCCGGTCGGTCTGGATCTTCTTGACCATCACGTCGCGTCCTCCGACGGAGGTGATCGTCGTTCGGGCGCCGACCTCCCCGTTCTCCACGAGGGAGCGCAGGGTCTCCACCACGAGCTGCGGGTCCATCACCTCCCCGTCCACGATCGCGTCGCTCACCTGCGGGCTGTACGAGGCATGGACGAGCTCGGGCTGGGCACCTGCGTGGTCGATGACGACCACCTTGAGATAGCCGCTTCCGATGTCGAAGGCGGCCGTGCGCTTGCCGCGCCGCAGGAAAGGGGGCATGGATGTAGATCGAGGAGCGCGAGCCGTCGGCGGAGGGCGAAACGGCTGCCCGCACCCGGGGTCGAGGCTGGACGGCGCCACGCGCTGGAACGTGGGAGATACGCCGTTCGAATGCGTGGGGAGGATAGCGCTGGGGATGGCAAGCGTCAAGAAAGAGCGACCTTACCGGACCACCTCGAACCATCCTGCCCGCCGCACGGTCACCGGACCCGCTTTCGCCGAGGAATCGGCGAGGGCGCTTTCGGCCCAGGCAATCGCGCAGGCGTCGTGGCGTATCTCTGCGTAGCCACCCCCGGACTCGCCGGCTTCGACCTCCACCTTGCCCGTCACCAGGAGCGCTCCATGGATGCGCGGTGAGCCCGAGATCCGGAGGGAGCCATCCACGACGACCAGGCCCCGGTAGACGAAGCCGCCGCCGATCTCGAAGGGGGCGCCCTCCCGGGAGTTGACGACGAGGAGCATGCCCTGACCATGGTGGCTGTTCAGCGGTGCGGTTCCGGCCGCGCTGGCATCGATCGCCACGACCGGGGCGTGCTCCCGGTGCGGGTTGGCACCGCACCCGCCGACCAGCCCGACGGGGCATCCCCAGTTCAGCGGATCATCGCGACTCCCCTCTGCCTGCGGGCTCCCGGAGAACGCGCGGTGCCAATCATCCCCGACTCTTCCGAAACGAATATCGGCGAAGCGGGCCAGCGCCGCGACATCGAGATCGGCTCTTCCGAGCGCCCGCGCCAGGAGCTGATCCGCGGTCATGCCCAGGATGTGGAAGCCGTCGCTCTCCGCCTCCGCCGGGACGGCATCATCCCCCTCCCCGTGATCCTCGCCGACGACGACGGCGTGCTCCACGACACCGCACGCACTGTCCGAAGCACTCCTGCTTATCACGAGGCGGCTCGCCGTCTCCCCCGAGATCCGTCCGGCCGTAACGGCCGCGTCGAAGTCCGTGGTCAGCTCGATGAAGCGGGCGTTGAGGCCGTGGAGAGCGGTGATGCTCCGTCCGGCCGGTTCCCCTCCGCCGGGGCGGGCGGTGAAGGCGTAGACACCCTCCCTCACGCTGAACGGCGCCGTCTCGGGAGTGAGCGGATGGTCTCGCCTGGACAGTAGGCTCACCGTGACGTCATGCCCGCCGGCACGGTGCGTTCCTGGGGTGACGCCGCTCCCGGCTCCGGCGGCCAGAAGCTGCTCGATGACTGATTCGGCTGCGTAGAGGGATCTGACCGCATCCTGGTGGGCGCCGCCGATCGCGACCTCGGTGGAGGAGGTGACCAGCGTACTGGTCACGAGGAGGGAGATGAGCACCAGCCCGAGCAGCGCGAGCGGCAGCGCGACGCCACGGTCATCGAGGCGCGTCTCCGTGCCGGACCGGAAGATGGTGCGGCTCATGCGCTGATCCGGGTCACGGCCCGACGCCCCGGAGGTGGACCATCACGGAATCCGTGTACGTCTCGCTCCGCTGTCGCGAGCGGAGGTGGATGCGAACCCGATCCACCGGAGCACCCTCGTAGCGAAACGACATCCCGGCGGCGCCGTCCACCGGTCCGGCCAGCGGCTCCCACTGCATGCTCCCCACCCCACGGTCGCGCCAGCCACGGTAGATCCACGACCTGCCGTCGAGCGTGCGGACCTCGTAGGCGAGTTGCTGATACAGGTAGGCGGGCGCCAACAGCTCCACATCGCCGGCAGAAATGCCCGAGAGCACCCGCACCACGATGGGCTGGGGACCCTCGTCCACCGCGCATTCGACGGAAGCCGCCGGCTCGACCTCCACGGTCTCCGCCCACCCCTGGCCCCTCCGGATCGCCGCCCAGTGCCTGCCGGCAAGGAGGGTGAAATCGTCGATGGCGGGGAAGGCGATGTACACTCCGGGATCCATGCCGCAGACCACGCCCCATGCCCGCGGAGCGTGGAATCGGATCGCGTGTTGATGCGTGGAGGTGATCCCCTGGCCGGTGGCCGACCGCAGCTCGCTCGAGATCAGCTCGAGGACCGATCGCGTGGTCTGCTGGACCGACTCGCGCGCGGCCTGGCGCTCGGTGATCTTCACCTGCCCCCCGATCAGCTGGAAGATCGCGGCGGCCAGGATGCCGCTCACGACGAGGGCGACGAGCAGCTCGATCAGGGTGAACCCGGACGAGGATCGAGTCCTGTCCGAACGGCTATTGCACATGAACCGAGGCCTCGAGCTCGAAGCGCGGATCCCCGTCGCGGAGGATCCGCACGGTGATGTCACAGCGGTTGCCGTCGCGTATCATCTCCCGCTCCCAGGAATGACCGCGCAGCACATCCGTGCCGGCGGTAGGGCCGTCCGCGAAGCAATCGTTCGCCGCCCGTACCTGCCGCATCCCCTCCTCGAGGAGGGAGGAGGCGAACACCGCATGCTCCGTCCGCTCATGCCCGATGGCGACGGAGCGGATCGC
Organism: Gemmatimonadota bacterium; assembly: GCA_007118565.1. Taxonomy (GTDB): domain Bacteria; phylum Gemmatimonadota; class Gemmatimonadetes; order Longimicrobiales; family Longimicrobiaceae; genus SKRI01. Next base: position 3,247 of record SKRI01000002.1, read on the forward strand.
CGAGATGGTGAGCGCCTGCAGCCCCATCAGGCCGACCGCCAGGACGACCATCGCGACGACGACCTCGACCAGGGTGAAGCCGCTCTCGGACCGTTCGCTTCGGAGAGTCACCATGGAGATTCGTGAATGAAATCGCCATGCCCCGGGGGAGGCCTCGTGGGGCGCATCGGCCGGATGAGAGCGACGCGGCAATCCGCATGTCCTGCCGCAGCTTGCGAGAGTATTTTCAGGCGCTACTACTCCCATCGGATCCGGCCGAGTCGGCTCATCACGACCCTTCTCTCGGCGCGGCCGCGGGCAGCGGTGAAGGTCCGTCCCATCGTCGCGAGCCCACGCGAATCGAAGGTAAGCTGATTCCCGCTCGTGGAGAGGCAGAAGCCGCGATCCGCCTCAGGAATGGTCACCGTCCGGACCGGAGCCTGCGGGTCGTTCTGCGCACGGATCTGATAGGATCGAATGCAGCTATTACCGCCAATCTCCTCGTGCTCGTACCGCAGCTGATGGCGCTGCCCGGTGCGCACAGCGGTCATGCGGGTGTGGTGGATATCCGCCACCAGTCGGTTCAGCACGCTACGGGTCATGGATGCGTCGGTCATCCCCCGGAGGGAGGGTGCGGCGAGCGTGCCCATCACCCCCAGGAGGGTGAGGACGACGACGATCTCGAGGAGGGTGAATCCGCGATCTGTGCGCAAGGGAGGCGGTAGTCGGGGTGGACGCAAACCGCGCCCCTATTTCGATTTCCGTGCCGCGTTCGAAAGGAAGGTGTGGACGGAGAAGATCCCCCCTACGCAGCGAGCCCCGGCGGGTGCCGGGGCTCGTGCGTTGCAATCTTTTTCCACCGCTTGGATCACGCCCGCGGCGGGGCGGTCAGGAGCTCAGGAGGTCGTGGCCTCGGCGCTCCCGGGCGCCTGGTCCTCCGCCGGCATCTTGCGAACGGTCTTGCGGGAGATGGACTTCTTGCGTCCACCGGTATATGCCTTCCGAGAGAGCTCGTGCCAGATCTTGTCGACCACCGCGCCGGTAGGCTCGTTCCAGTTGATGCGGCCTTCGGCCTCAACTCGTTCCATGGCGCGGCGGAGGGCGTGCTTGCTGATCGGTTTTCTCATCGGGCCTCCAGTTGTGATGGCATCTTCCTCCCGTCGTCGACGGGCAGGAAATGAAGCGGCGGGGGCGTTTTCGGGACGCGCCCACTATCAGACTACACGATCCCGAATCGCCCGGCAACCCGACCTGCAAGGCGGGTTCCGCGAAACAGATGAATGCGAAGACTCGACAAGTCGACCATGGCAAATACCCATCTCACCGAAGCGCAGCTCGAAGCCATCGAGGCACGTGCCTCCGCGGAGGACGTGCCGCACCTGGTGTCCACGATCCGGGGTCTGCAGCACGAGCTCGAGCGGCTCGGAAGCGCGGTCGAGGTCCTCCGGCGCGACCGCGAGGAGCTCCGTGCCGCACTCCTTCACCGTCAGGCGAAGGACGAGGGATGACCAGCGCCTCTCGGGTGGCGAGACGCCGCTGGTCGAATTAGTCAGGTCGCCAGCGCCGCCTCAACGACAGCAGCGCACTGGCGGTAACGGCGAGCACCGGCAGCTCGATCAGCGGTCCGATGACCAGCGCCAGCGCGATCAGGGGCCGATCTGGAAAGGCGACCACCGCGATGGCGAGGGCGATCGGTGAATTGCGCGCCAGGGTGGCGAAGCAGAGGCTTGCGCACTCGGGATAGGAGAAGCGGTTCCATCGCGATATCGCGACCGCGAGCGCGGTGGTGACGAGGAAGAAGGCGAGGAGGGGGGGCAGCAGGTAAAAGATGATGCCGGGTTTCCGAAGGAGGATGCCGCCCTGGGAGGCGAACATTGCGGCGATCGCCACATTCAGAAAGAGAAGCTGGGCTATGGCGGTCTTCGGCAGCACCGCCTCGCCTAGCCATGCGCGGCCATGGGCGCGGCGGGCCCACCAGCGGAACAGGGCGGCAAAGGACAGAGGCACGAGGAGCACGGCCGCGATGCCCTGTAGGATCACACCGTAATCGATCCGGATGAGCGCGCCCGCGAATACGAGGAGGTACACCGGCAGCAAGAGGAGCTGGAGCCCCAGA
>SKRI01000094.1 GCA_007118565.1 Gemmatimonadota bacterium
CGTCCGGAGCCGGGGATGCGGGCGACTGCGCCGCAGGCGCGCAGCCGACAGCGAGGAATGCAGCCAGAGCGAGGAGGGGAATGCGGCGCTTCATGGATCGTAATCGGAAGGGGGTCGAATAGTGGATCGCGACAAGATAGGCCGGGGATCGCTCGGCGGCCATCAGGGTTTCGGAACGCAGCTTGCCCCTTTCTGTACAAAGTTCGTCCAATCCTGTCGCTCGATGTGGAAGGTAATGATGCGAATTTTGCTCGCAGTCTCCGGATTTCTCGGCTTGATCGCCGCCGTGCCCGCCCTGGCCCTGGCGGGAGACCCGGTGAATCAGCCGGGGTCAGCCGCCGCCGCTCCCGGGGAGGGTGAGCTGCGGATCGAGGTCAGCCTCTCCGAGCGCGAGCTCTACGAGTACCGGGGGGATGAGCGGGTGAACACCTTCTCCGTGGCGGTGGGACAGCCGGACCACGAGACGGTTACCGGCGAATGGGGAATCCACGAAGTCGTCTGGAATCCGGAGTGGATTCCGCCCGACAGCGAATGGGCCGAGGACTACGACCGCAAGGAGCCGGGACACACGGACAATCCGCTGGGACGGGCCCAGCTGATTTTCAAGGCGCCCTATTCGATCCACGGGACGGATGACCTCGAATCGCTGGGCGAGGCGGCATCGCACGGCTCCATCCGCATGGCCAACGACGACATCATCGGGCTCGCTCAGCGGGTGATGGAGGCCGGAGGGGTGGAGCGGTCCGAGGCGTGGGTCGAGGAGGCGCTCGCCGACCCCGGCGATATGCGCTCGGTCGGCCTTCCCGACCCGGTCCCGATCATCATCCGGGACTGAGCCGGCCAGCCGCAGAATTCCGAACGCCGGCGCCCTCCCGCCCGAAAGGGTGGCGGATGCCCGGCATGATGCCTGCGCGTCTCTTCCTCTCGTCCCCGGTCACCATGATCAGGAGGACCAGAGGTGAGCACGCGGCGCCATTCTCCATCTCCCGCCACGGACCCGCCCGCCCTCGAGCGGCCGGAGGAGATCTCCTCCCTCTTCCCGCTCCTGGTGGAGCGATCCCTCGTCGGAATCTATCTCGTCCGCGATGGCCAGTTCGCCTATGCGAACCCAGCGATGGCCGCGATCTTCGGCTATTCGCAGGAGGAAATCCTCGCCCTTCCCTCAATTCTAAAGCTGGTGGACGAGCGGGACCACGCGCTCGTCCGGGAGAATCTGAGGCGACGGCTCGAGGGAGAGGTGCGCGATCTCCACTACACCTTTCGCGGCCGCCGCCGCGACGGCTCTCTCATATGGGCGGAGGTGCTCGGGACCCGGGCCGACCTCGCGGCGAAGCCCGTCGTCATCGGGACGATCCTGGACGTTTCGGAGCGGGTGGACGCGGAGCGCGAGATCCGGGAGAGCGAGGAGCGCTTCCGCCTCATCGTGGAGGGAAGCAGGGAGGTCTTCTTCTACATCCACGATCGCGAGGGTCGCTTCGAGTACCTGTCTCCGTCGATCCGCGAGGTCCTCGGCTATTCACCTGAGGAGCTGGTGGGACGCTCATACGAGGAGATCCTCGACGAGGAGCAGCCGGGAGATGTCCGGCGGCTCACCGACCGTGCACTTCTCGAAGGGAAACGTCAGCCACCCTACCCCACCGTCGTCCGCCACCGGGACGGACGCCGGCGGACGTTGGAGATCGTGGAGACGCCTCTGCTCGAGGACGGAGCGGTGCTCGGAATGCGCGGGTTCGCGCGTGACATCACCGCCCGAATCGAAGCGGAGGAAGAGAGAGATCGGCTCTTCGAGGAGGCCCGGGCGGCCGTGCGCGCTCGCGACGAAATGCTCGCGATCGTTTCCCACGACCTCCGGAATCCCCTCAACACGATCCGTATGGGAACGACGCTCCTTCTCGAGCACGAGGACCGCCGCGCCGGAAATATCCACGCGCTGGAGATGATCGAGCGGGCAGTGGGCCGCATGGACAGACTGATCGAGGATCTCCTCGACGTCTCCCAACTGGAAAGGGGCACGATGACGCTGCGCCAGTCCGAGGTCCACCCCCGAGAGGTGGCCGAAGAGGCCTGTCAGCTGCTGGCGCGGACCGCGGAGGAGAAGTCGGTTACGCTCGAGCGCGAGCTTCCCGACGAGCTGCCGCCGATCCATGCCGATCCGGAGCGGATCCTCCAGGTCCTGACCAACCTCCTGGGCAACGCGATCAAGTTCACGCCGGAGGGGGGGCGCATCACCCTGCTCGCCGAGCCGGAGGACGCCCTCCTCCGGGTGACGATATCGGATACGGGGCGCGGAATTTCACCGGACGAACTGCCCCACCTCTTCGACCGGTTCTGGCAGGGGAGCTCGTCCGGGGCGGTGGGCGCGGGGCTCGGCCTCGCCATCTCCAAAGGCATCGTCGAGGCGCACGGCGGGCGCATCTGGGTGGAGAGCGAGCCGGGAGAGGGGAGCGCCTTCCACTTCACCGTGCCCCATGCGGAGGAGGACGCGGCGTAGCGTTCGGCCGAGAAGCCGCGGCTACCCCCGGCGATCAGCGGATCCGGATCAGCGTGCCCCGCACCGTCTCGGGCGGGGGCTCACCGCCCGCCTCGGTCGTCAGCGTGGCCCGCTGGCCGGGCGGAACCCCGAAGCGAATGAAAGCGGCGCTTCCGCCGCGAATCCCCGCCGCGACCTGGCCCTGTGGTCCGAGACGTTCCGCCGTCAGCGGGAAGCTGTCGTCCTCGGTGAGCGCGGGCAGGAGCGTGCGGAAGTTCCAGCTCGGCTGCCGGTAAAGCGGATCGAGATTTCGCACCAGGTCGTCCGCGTAGTTGGAAACGTCCCAGCGGCGCATGGGAACGCGGAGCTCCTCGAGCTCCATGCCGAGCCGGTTCCGCAGGTTGGCTATGCCGCGCTGGCTCGTATTCACCAGCTCGAAGAAGAAGGTCGCGTCGTCGGCTGCGTAGTGGTCGGCCAGATACCGGAGGAACGACCATGACGCGCCCCTCACCTCGAGCCCGTCCTGTGGATCGATCGGGGTGTGCGCCGGCGGGTCCGCCAGGTACAGAAGGTAGCGCACAAGATTCTGTACCTGATAGCGATTCACGGCATTCAGACGCTGCTGGCTGGCCGTCACCTCCTGCAGGCCCAGGTTTTGTCTCGGGGAAAGCCCGCTCTCCTGATAGAAGAGTAGCTCCTCCGCAACATGGCTGAGAGCCTCGTTGAGCCAGACCTCCTCGAGATTTCCCGTTCCGATGATGTAGAGACGCCGGGAGGCGTTTACCAGGTGCTGATGCTCGTGCATCACCGTGGTCAGCGACCTGTCCTCCACATAATCCACCGGGATCCGCTGCCCATGGCGCCCGTCCGGATCGGCGGTGAGCATATAGAACATCTCCCGCTCGTTGCTGCCGGGGCACCCCTGGAAGCCGTCGCGAGTGGTGCGCGGGAAGAGGTCGCGCGAGAAGAAGAACCCGCCGATGAGACCGCCGAACCCGCTCGCCAGCTCATTGACGGCGGTGGTGTAGAAGATGGTCGTACGCGGCGGCCCGATCTCCCGCGCCGGCTCCCCGAAATTCGCGGAGGAGAGCGGGTAGACCTTCCGGTCGAAGTCGTCCGCGATCCGCTCGAAGAACTCCGGCGGCAGAACGTCCGGGTTCCGGAGGTCGGCAATCACCACGGCCTGGTCCCCCACCGCCATCACCTTGCCGTCGCGCCACTGCGGGTTCTCGCACGCCTGCATGGCGTTGACGTTGAGCTGCACGATGTCGCCGCGCGCTGGAACGGCGGCGACCGTAGCGGACTGCCGCAGGAGGGAGCGTCCCCCACCGGGAAGCCCGCCGACCATCGCCTCCACCAAGCGGTTCTCCCGCTCCCGGTGCCAGAGGTGGAAGCCTCCGTCGTCGAGCGGGTGGAGCGCGGCCTCGTGCGCGTGCGCTTCCGGGCCAAGATGGAGTCGCGGACCCTCGGCCCCCGGCTCCGCCGATGGGGTGGTTCCCGAAGAGATGCCATCTCCCCGCACGGTGATCTGGACCGACGATCCTCCCGCCGTGGAGACGTTCGAGACGACGTAGAGATATTCGGCTCCCTCGGTTCCCCCATCAACGGCAATCGTGCGGGCGAACTCTCCGGCGAAGGCCTCCACCTCCCCGACCGCGAGCGGACCGCTCAGAAGCGAGCGGATGGCCGGATCGAGGTCGCTCGCAACCGGCGAGTCGCAGGCGGCGAGCGGAACCAGGAGCAGTGGCAGGGCGGCGAGTCGGCGGATCTTCATTGCTGCGATCAGGCGCGGGAAAAGGCGATCAGAAGCTGTAACGAAGGCCAACACGGGGGGCCAGGTAGCTGACGCTGACCTCCCGGCTCCCCTCCTCGAACGCGTAGCGTGCCGGGTAGAACCGGCCCGAAACCGCCGGCTCCACGAGTAGGGAGGGGCCGAGCGCGTAGGAGCCGGTCACCCCGATCTCGCCGCCGAACCCCCAGTCGGACGGTCGGCTCTGGCCCCCGCCACGGAAGGAGAGCTGATGCACCAGCGCACCGAGATCCGCCCGGAGGTCGACGGGAAGGCCTTCCGGGAGCGCGTACCCGACGCCGAAGCCGAAGCCGGCGTCGACGAGATTGCTGTCGAGCCCGAAGATGTCACAGTCGTCACAGCCCGGGAGGGCGTAGCGATACGACCCGTAGGTGGAGAACCCGGCCGGCAGGCCCAGCCGCAATCCTGCGGATACGAGAGGCCCGGCGCTCGTGCGAAGCGATGTCTCCCGATCCCGAACCGTCCAGTCACCGAGAGGCACCAGCGCCCCGGCAGCGACCTCCACCGAGATCGGGGCATCCAGGAGCTGCGCCCCTGCGGGCGCGCTCAGGCAGATACCGACCGCCACGGCGGCGGCGAGCGTGAAAGATCGCATCAGGTGAGGTGCCGGGTCACGGGAATCGGTCGGATACGGACTCTACACCACCCATCCGCCCTTGTTGCGGGGGGTCGGCGGAATGGCGGGGCGGATCGGGTTACAAACATGTTGCGATCCGGGTCTTGCGGCCGGTAAGAAAGAAGTGTGCCGAGCATGTGGTGGCGACGGGGGCCGGGCACGCCGCGCGATCCAAGTACGGAGAGCGGCAGAGGGATCGCCTACGGAAGCTCGAACGCCCCCTCGGCCACCTTCACGCTCCTCCCTCCCACGCGAACCGCCGTGACTTCTCGGCCCTTCCGCTCGACCGTAAGCTCGATCCGGCTCGGGCGTCCCATCTCCACTCCCTGCGCGATCGTCCGGCGGAGGGATGCATCCGGGTCCGCCTCCCGGGCGGAGATGTACCCGGCGAGCGCGGCCGCGGCCGATCCGGTGGCGGGATCC